>NZ_LZTC01000023.1:0-127000 GCF_001665905.1 Gordonia sp. 852002-50395_SCH5434458 | reverse complement strand
GACCGGCCAACCGGTGATCATCCCGCGGCGCCGCTGAGCGCGGGTACCCACTGGGCGCTCAGAAGCGCACAGTCGGCATTCAGAAGCGCCCACTCGCCATGCCGCGCAGCGTCGACTGGGCGCTCGAGCACGCCGACTGGGCGCTCGAGCCTGCCGACTGGGTAGCGCGTCTAGGGGCGGGTGGCCGTCGCGTAGCCCGGCGGCAGGAAGTTGAAGAAGTCGCGCGTCACCGCGACTGCGTTGTTCGAGTCGGCGCCGCGGACGACGAGTGTCGCGAAGGCGAGGTCGCCGCGGTAGCCCGCGAACCAGGCGTGCGATCCACCGTCGAATTCGGCTTCACCGGTCTTGCCGTAGATCTCGCCCTGTTCGGCGATCGTCGTGCCCGTTCCCTCGGTGACCACCGCACGCATCATGGGGCGGAGCTTGTCCACGACGCCGGGTTCGAGGGCGGGCGTCGGTCCGGTCACCGTGGTGGGCTTGCCGAGGATGAGTTGCGGGACAGGACGTTTGCCGTCGTTGGCGACGGTCGCCGCCACCAGGCTCAGGCCCAGCGGGCTGACCAAGACCTTGCCCTGACCGAAGCCGTCCTCGCTACGGGCCACGAGCTCGTTGGCGATCGGGACAGACCCCGACACGGCGTCGAGGCCTGCAATCTTGTACTGCTCCCCCACGCCCATCGCCGCTGCCGTGTTGGCGAGGTCCGACGGCCCCATCATGCTGGCCAGATGGGCGAACGTCGTATTACACGACGCCGCAAACGCTTTCAGCATCGTCACGGTGCCGAGCGAGAATCTGTCGTAGTTCGGAATGGTTCGCGGGCCGATCTCGATCTCACCCGGGCACGGAACGAGCGAATCCGGTTGTGCCAGATTGCGTCTGATCGCCGTGGTCGCGGTGACCATCTTGAACGTCGAACCGGGCGGGTAGAGCCCGGTGGTGGCGATGGGTCCGCTCGTATCGGCGGCTTGGTTCTGCGCCACTCCGAGAATGCGTCCGGTCGACGGCTGAATCACGACCATCGCGATCTGAAAACGGTTGGTGGCGTTGACTGCCCGCTGTGCGGCGTCTTGGACGGCGCGCGACAGACTCAACGAGATCGACGGCGCCGGTGTGGCCGCGTGGTCGGTCAGGACGTCCGCGTCGAGTCCGTTGGGGTTGACCGTGACGACCCGCCAGCCGACGTTGCCGTCGACCTCGCTGTCGACGACCTTCTTGACCTGAGACAGCAGTGCGGGCGCGAAACCCGGGTCCTTGGAGACGAGCTCGGCCTGCTCATTGGTGACGACTCCGGGAATCGCCAATTGGTCACGGAGACGGTCGAACTGGGCTTGGTCGAGGCGCGTGATCTGGTACTCGCCGTCTGTGGCCGTCGAATCCTCGGCGATCTTCTGTGCATTGAGCGACATGCCCGTCGCGTTGAGCGCAGCGGTCAGCCGGGTCACCGAATCGGCGACGGACCCCTGCTCCGCAGCCTTCTTCGCGTCGAAGTTGACGCCGACGACCGTTCCGTTGACCATCACCTGCGAGCCATCGGCCTCGTTGACCGTCGCTCGCGGCGCCTCGACGATCCGCATCGACAAGCGTTGATTCGCACCGAGATCCGGGTGTACGTCGGTCGACGTCCAGCGGACCGACCAGCCGGAATCGCTCCGCCCCATCTTGACCGTGGCCGGATAGGTCCATTCGCGACCGCGCGGCAACTTCCAGCGATAGGTGACGTCGATGTCGGCGGTGTCGCCGTTGATGTCGGCACGACCGGCCTCCGCGGTCATCGAGGTGGCACCCAATCCCGACCATGCGCCCCCGAGTCCCTGCGCAGCCTGACCGGGATTGTCGGTCAGCGCCGCGGCGGCGTCGACATCTCGCTTGCCGAACTCCTCGAGAAAGTGCTGTGCCGCCTGACGCGGACCGTCGTCCGCCGAGGTACAGGCGGTGGCCCCGACGATGAGCGCAGCACTGATCGCCACGGGAATCAGGGAAGCGACGCGACGTCTCAAAAGCACCATCGGTAGCTGATGATAGGGCCGCGAGGACCACCCGCCGGGGAGGCTCGCCCTAGTCGACGAGGACGGTGGCGAACGTGCCGACCTCGGTGAATCCGATCCGCTGATAGACCGACCGTGCGGGAAGGTTGAAGCTGTTCACATACAGACTCGGGATCCGGCCCTGTGCCTGCACCGCCGCGGCGACCGCGGCAGTGCCACCCGCACCGAATCCCTGTCCGCGCCGCGTCGGATCGACCCAGACTCCCTGGATCTGGCCGACTCGGCGTGAGAGAGAACCGATCTCGGCTTTGAACACCACCGCGGAGCCGTCGAAACGTGCGAACACCCGCTGCGCCGAGATCAACGCGGCCAGACGTCGACGATACGACCGGCCACCATCCCCCGCGCAGGGGTCGACCCCGACCTCCCCGATAAACATTTCCACGGCAGCGGGAAGGTAGACGTCGAGATCGTCGAGGGTGACCAGGCGCACGCCCGGATCGGGTGCAACCAGCGGCGGACCCGACAGCGCGAGCAGCGGCTGCGCCGGTCGGACCTCGCGAGCGGGACCCCACGCAGAGCACAGCCGATCCCACATGGCGAGCACGTGTTCGGAGTCGCCGACGATCGACGAACAGACCCGCGAACTCGACAGGGCGCGCTCGGCAAAGTAGGTCATGTCGGCGCTCGTACCGAGCAGCGGGATGAGGTTGGCGCCCGAAAAGCACAGCGACGTGGCGGGATCGTCGGCGGTCCACAGTTCGCCGCCGAGGAGCCTCGGGTCGATACCGTGCGTCTCGAAGCGGGCAGCAACCATGCAACTGGCGACCGGATCGGCATTGAGGACGCGCGCCACCACGGGGGCGTCGCGTGCGCCGAGCGGTTTGTCGCCCAACAGCCTCAGCACGTCATTCCTCCATCGACCCGGGGGTTACGTTCCGACGACGTGCCGACCCGGTCGCCAATAGAGCAGGGCCAGCCGACTGTCGTCAGGAAACGGTCACGGTAGGTGATCCCACCGCACCCTCACCAGTTTCTCCCGATTCCTCTGCAATCCGCAGCGCTTCTTCGATCAGCGTCTCCACGATTTCGGCTTCGGGAACCGTTTTGATGACCTCGCCCTTGACGAAGATCTGGCCCTTGCCGTTGCCTGAGGCGACGCCGAGATCGGCTTCGCGGGCCTCGCCCGGACCGTTGACGACGCAGCCCATCACGGCCACGCGCAGCGGAACCTCCATACCCTCGAGCCCGGCGGTCACAGCGTCGGCCAACTTGTAGACGTCGACCTGCGCGCGGCCGCACGAGGGGCACGACACGATTTCGAGCTTGCGTGGGCGCAAATTGAGCGACTGCAGGATCGCGTCGCCCACCTTGATCTCCTCGGCGGGCGGTGCCGACAGCGATACCCGGATGGTGTCGCCGATGCCCTGGCTGAGCAGCGATCCGAACGCCACCGCCGACTTAATCGTCCCCTGGAATGCCGGACCCGCCTCGGTCACCCCGAGGTGCAGCGGATAGTCGCACTGCGCCGCGAGCTGCCGGTACGCCTCGACCATGATGACCGGGTCATTGTGCTTGACCGAGATCTTGATGTCGCCGAACCCGTGTTCCTCGAACAGTCCCGCCTCCCACAGCGCAGACTCGACCAACGCCTCGGGTGTCGCCTTGCCGTACTTCTGCATGATGCGCTTGTCCAGCGATCCCGCGTTCACACCGATCCGGATCGGGATACCCGCGTCGCCGGCCGCCTTCGCGACCTCTTTGACACGACCGTCGAACTCCTTGATGTTGCCGGGGTTCACACGGACCGCCGCGCACCCGGCGTCGATCGCAGCGAAGATGTACTTCGGCTGGAAGTGGATGTCGGCGATCACCGGGATCTTCGACTTCTTCGCGATGATCGGCAGCGCCTCGGCGTCCTCCTGCCGCGGACACGCCACACGGACGATGTCGCATCCCGACGCCGTCAGTTCGGCGATCTGCTGCAACGTCGCGTTGATGTCGTGCGTCTTGGTGGTGGTCATCGACTGCACCGACACCGGATAGTCGCTGCCGACGCCCACCGACCCGACGTGGATCTGACGGGTCTTGCGACGCGGCGCCAGTACCGGGGGCGGTCCCGCGGGCATACCGAGACCGATGGCGGTGGCCCCACCCGTGGCAGGTGCGTTCATCTCGTACTCCTCGAAGCGGATTCGGTTGTCTGCGCGGCCGTCGAATCGGGGCCGCTCGCGGCCGTCGCATCTGGGCTGACGGGGCCGCGCATCAGAAGATCTTGATCGGGTTGACGATGTCGGCGGTCAAGGTCAGGACCATGAACCCGGCCATCACGATGACCACCGCGTAAGTGATCGGCATCAGTTTGTAGTAGTCGACGACGCCCCCAGGCGCCCTGCCGAACCACCGGCGCACGGTATCGCGGCCCTTTTCGTAGCCGACGATCGCCATGTGCCCACCATCCAAGGGTAGTAGCGGGACCAAATTGAACAGCCCGAGGAACAGATTGACGCTGATCAGCAGTAGCAGGAAGACGCTCCACTGCCCGTGTTCGACGGTCTGCCCGCCCATCACCGATGCCCCGTAGACACTCACCGGGGAATCGGTTGCACGTTCACCGCCGGTCACCGCGGCCCACAGCCCGCTGACCTTCGACGGCAGCGAGACCAACGCCTTGAACGTCTCGACGAGCAGCTGGCCGGTGAACGAGAACGTCCCCGGTACCGCTGTCGCGACGTTGTAGTGGTTGACCGGCTCCGGAGGCGTATTGAGCTGCACACCGATGGCGCCGACGGTGATCGGCTCCAGCGACCCGTCGTCGGCCTTCTTCATCCGCTGCACCTGGGTGACGGGCACGTCGACCGTCACGGTCTGGCCATCACGTAGGACCTCGAGCTGTGCGGTGCCGGAGGTCTTCCACGTGGTCGTGATCAGGTCGGCGTTGTTGTCGACTCGATGCCCGTTGATCGCGACGACCTGATCGCCCGACCGGAGCCCTGCCTGCGCGGCGGGGCTGGGTCCCGAACAGGCCACCGGCTCGCCCTTGGCGTCGGTGCTCGGTGCCACGCACGTCGCTTTGTCGACGTAGACGGGTGCGTTGTTGGCGTCGGGACCGATCTTGGGCAGGCCGAACGCGACCGCCACGATGAACACGAGGACCAGGCCGAGGATGATGTTCTGCGCCGGACCCGCGAGCAACACCACGAACCGCTTCCACGGCTTCTGGCGGTACATGGCACGGTCGCGCTCGTCGTCGTCGAGCTTGTCGTAGGGAGTCATGCCCGCGATGTCGCAGAAACCGCCCGCGGGAATCAACTTGATGCCGTATTCGGTTTCGCCACGCTTGGTCGACCACAGCGTCGGGCCGAATCCGACGAAGTAGCGTCGGACCTTCATGCCCGTGGCCTGCGCGGCCCACATGTGACCGCATTCGTGCCAGGCGACCGACAACACCAGCGCAACCGCAAACAGCACGACGCCGATCGCGAAACTCACGTACTCAACTCCAATTCGACGTCCCCGCAGCAGGATCTACGGGCTGGTCTCCTTCTCACGCGGAAGCGTGTGCGACGAACTGCGCAGCGCGCTCTCGTGCCCATGCGTCGGCGGCAAGGATCTCCTCCACAGTACCTGGCTGTGCACGCCATTCATCTGCGACGGCGAGCACATCGGCGATGATCTCGACGATGCGCGGAAAGCTGATGCGTCCCGCGAAGAATCCGGCGGCGGCCGCTTCATTGGCGGCGTTGTACACCGCGGTGAGGCTTCCGCCCGCGCGCCCGGCCTCCCTGGCGAGCTCGATCGCGGGGAACACGGCGTTGTCGACCGGTTCGAACGTCCACGATGACGCCGTCGAGAAGTCACAGGGACTCGACGAACCGGGAACACGGTCGGGCCAACCGAGTGCCAGCGCGATCGGCAACTTCATCGACGGCGGAGACGCCTTGGCGATGGTCGCGCCGTCGACGAAGGTCACCATCGAGTGCACGATCGACTGCGGGTGGACCGTGACGTCGATCCGGTCGTAGTCGACGTCGAACAACAGGTGTGCCTCGATCACCTCGAGCGCCTTGTTGACCAGCGTCGCGGAGTTCAACGTGATCAGCGGACCCATGGACCAGGTCGGATGCTTACCGGCCTGCTCAGGCGTGACGTCGACGAGTTGCTCGCGAGTCCACCCACGGAAGGGCCCACCGGATGCGGTCAGTACCAGCCGCGACACCTCGTCGGATGTGCCCGCTCGCAGACACTGCGCGATCGCCGAATGCTCGGAGTCGACGGGGACGATTTGCCCCGGCGACGCGGCGCCGAGAACCAGTGACCCGCCCGCGACGAGCGACTCCTTGTTCGCGAGCGCCAGCCGAGCGCCGGATTCCAGCGTGGCGAGACTCGGCCGCAGCCCGATCGATCCGACGATCGCGTTGAGCACGACGTCGGCGTCGACGCTCTCGACGAGCCTGCACATCGCCTCCGCCCCGCCGAAGACGCCGTCGCCGAGTTCAGCTGCGAGCTTCTCCGCGGCGACCGGGTCGGCGACGGCGATCCGATCCGCTGTCAGGCCGGTCGAGCGCGCCTGCTCGGCCAGAAGGTCGAGGTTGCCGCCGCCTGCACCGAGACCGACCACCTCGAATCGGTCGGGATGCTCGGCGATCACCTCGAGGGCCTGAACCCCTATCGAGCCGGTCGAGCCAAGAATCAGTACGCGTGTGCTCACCCGACCATTGTCGCTCACCGGGCAACTCAGGCAGGCGGGTGTACCTTTCGCCAGTGTTCGGCGATCTCGATTCGTCGCGGTATCCAGACCCCGTCATGGGACTGAACGTGGTCGAGGAAACGCTCGAGCGCGGCCAACCGTGCCGGACGTCCGACGACCCGACAGTGCAGGCCGACCGACAACATCTTCGGTGATCCGTCGAGTCCCTCGCGATAGAGCACGTCGAAGGCGTCACGCAGCTGTGCGTAGAACTGCTCGCCGGAGGGAAAACCGCCGGGCGACGCGAACCGCATGTCGTTGGTGTCCATCGTGTAGGGCACGACAAGGTGGTCGACGTCCTCGATAATCCCGTCGGTGCGCTTCGGCACCTTCACCCAGTACGGCAGGTCGTCGGCGTAGCTGTCGGAGTCGTAGGCGAATCCCCCGTACTCGACGACCAGGTCGCGCGTCTTCGGTGAGTCTCTGCCGGTGTACCAACCGAGCGGTCGCGATCCGGTGATCTCGGTCAGCAGCTCGATCGCCGCACGCATGTGCTCGCGCTCGACGTGCTCGTCGACCATCTGGTAGTTCAGCCAGCGATAGCCGTGACACGCGATCTCGTCGCCGCGCTCGACGAAAGCCGCCGCGACCTCGGGATTGCGCGCCATAGCCTGCGCTACGGCGAAGATCGTCAACGGCAATCCGCGTCGAGAGAACGTGCGCAGGATGCGCCACACCCCCGCGCGCGAGCCGTACTCGTAGAGCGACTCCATGCTCATGTGCCGATTGGGAAACGACTGCGCACCGACCATCTCGGAGAGAAAGGTCTCGCTGCCGCGGTCGTTCTCGAGGACGTTGTTCTCGCTGCCCTCCTCGTAGTTGAGGACGAACTGCACCGCGATCTTCGCGTCGCCCGGCCACTGCGGATCGGGGGTGGTACGTCCGTACCCGATCATGTCGCGGGGGTAATCCTCGGTGCGGTAGTCGGTCAGCGAGCGTGTCGTCGGGAGCATGGCGGCATTCTCTCCCAGATCGCGCGTGGCCGTGCGACGGGGCAACGACGCGGCCGCTATGCTCATCGTGAACTACTACTGATCGTCGTCGGACATCTGTAGTTGGGCAGAAGTGTCAGTTGTTTCGCAGTGAGGAGCCACCGTGGCAAGCACCGAGGTCGAGCACGAGCAGCACAAGCAGATCGACACCGGCTGGAAGCACGAGCCCGAGGACGCACCCTCGGCGCGGTTCGGCTGGCACGGCACCGCGACGAAGTCGATGTACGCCGCAGGCTGGTTCTGCGTCGCAGCGCTGCTGTTCATGCTGATCGGCAACCAGGTCGGCCACGTCGAGGACATCTACCTGATCGTCATCGCGGTCGCGCTCGCGTGCATCCTGCTCTACAAGATGTTCAAGAAGAAGAAGTGGAGCTGAGCGGCTAACCGCTCGTCTCCTCGGCAGCGAGTTGGCCGCACGCCGCGGCGATCTCCTGCCCACGTGTGTCGCGCACGGTGCACGAGACCCCCTGCGCGCGCACGCGTCGAACGAACTCCCGCTCGACGTCCTTCGGGCTCGCATCCCACTGCGAGCCGGGCGTCGGGTTGAGCGGGATCAGGTTCACGTGCACCAATGACCCGAGTGCCTTGTGTAGCTTGCTGCCCAACATGTCGGCTCGCCACGGCTGATCGTTGACGTCGCGGATCAAGGCGTACTCGATCGAGACCCGACGGCCGGTGGTGTCGGCGTAATACCTGGCGGCGTCGAGAACTTCCTGCACCGACCAGCGGTTGTTGACCGGCACCAAGGTGTCGCGCAGTTCGTCGTCCGGGGTGTGCAGCGACACCGCAAGCGTCACCGACAATCCCTCGTCGGCGAGGCGTCGGATCGCAGGCGCCAGGCCGACGGTTGACACGGTCACCGAGCGCGCGGAGATTCCGAGTCCCTCCGGACTCGGCGCGGTGATCTGCCGGACAGCGGAGACGACGCGCTTGTAGTTGGCCAGGGGCTCACCCATACCCATGAAGACCACGTTCGAGAGCCTGCCTGCATCGCCGAACTCGCCGTCGCGCAACGCGCGCGCAGCCACACGCACCTGATCGACGATCTCACCGGTCGACAGGTTACGGTCGAGTCCACCCTGCCCGGTCGCGCAGAACGGGCAGGCCATCCCACATCCAGCCTGGCTCGAGATGCACAGCGTGTTGCGATCGCTGTAGCGCATCAGGACGCTCTCGAGCAGGGTGCCGTCGTGCAGGCGCCACAGGGTTTTACGTGTGCTGCCGTCGTCGCAGGCGATATGACGAACAGGCGTCAGCAGCTGCGGAAACAGCGCCTCCGCGACCGCGGGACGCGCAGAAGCAGGAAGGTCGGTCATCTCCTCGACGTCGCCGTTGAGCCGCGAGTAGTACTGCCGCGCCAACTGGTCTGCACGGAATTTCGGCAGGCCGAGATCGGTGATGACCGCGCGCCGACCGTCGACATCGAGATCAGCGAAGTGCGTCGGCGGAAGTCCCTTCTTGGGCGCGGTGAACACGAGCGGCAATGACGTCATGAATCCATTGTCGCATGTCATCATGGGTGTATGAACCACGGCGACAAGCGCAGGGCCAACCACGACGTGACCGAACCCGACGTGACGCCCACCGTCGACCCGACCGAGCATCAGGCTCTCTTGGCCGAACGGCAGGAGTTGCGGACCAAAATCGAGAAGGTCGAGCACACGCGTGCGCGCGCTGCCTTCACAGGCCTGGTCGTCGGAGCGATCATCACGATCCTGCTGCTGGTCTTCATCCTGCAGAACCTGGAATCGCAACGCATCGACATCCTGTTCTGGGAGGTCAACCTGCCGGTCGGCGTCAGCCTGCTGATCGCGGCGATCGCAGGCGCGTTGATCGTCGCGATGGCGGGAGGCGCGCGGATGTACCAGCTCAACCGGACGCTGAAGAAGGCCAAGGTCGCGACGGATCCGCCACCGGCGGCGTGAACCTCACGCACCCGCCGATCTCGGCGCGACGCCGTCGTCGAGGTGCCTGACGATCCGATGAATCGACGCGTCGCGTGTGAGCTTCTCGTCGAGCAGCGGATTGATGAGTCCTCGAAGTGCCGAGTACACCGACCACTGCCGGGGCGCGACGACCTGCCCCCTCCGTGAACGGATTGCGTCGACCAGGACTCCGGCGGCGTCGTCCGCGGTGATCCGACGATTCAGCGGCCACGGCAGTTGACCGCCGATCTCCTTTCCGATCGGGTCGTCGTCGAGCGTCGCCCGCGTCATATCGGTCTCGACGATGCCGAAGTACGCGATGCCCGCGGAGGCGCCGTACGCCGACAGTTCGATCCGCAACGCCCGCCCGAGTTGTTCCACCCCCGATTTGGTGATCATGTATGCCGAACCCCCCATCCCGGGAGCGAACGCCGCGCACGAGGCAACCAATTGCATGTGCCCTTGTGCGGCGATCACCGGCTCCATGCACGCGCGCACGGTGTTGAACACCCCGCGGAGGTTGACGTCGACGACGCGGTCGAAGGCTGCCGGGTCGACCCCGCGTAGCGTCGCCGTCGGTGGCGTGATTCCTGCGTTGGCGACAACGTGGTCGAGACGGCCGAACCTGCCCAGTGCCTTGTCGACGGCTCTGGCCATCGAATCCAGTTCGCGCACATCAGCTTCCACCGCCAGGGCGGCGTCCCCGGCGAAATCAGCACTCGCTGACTCCAGTGCCGTGGCGTCGACGTCGGTCAGCACCACGTGTGCTCCCGAGTCGACGAGGCGGTGCGCGGTGCGCAGGCCGATGCCCTGTGCCGCACCGGTGACGAGCACCACCGCGCCCCGAATGTCCGTGCTACTCATCCGAATACCGCCTCACGCGTCGTCGACACCCCGTGTCGATGTGGTATGCCCGTTCGGACGTCGAAGTCATCCCAGTTCACGTGTTTCATCGCCCGCCTGAAGGTGAAGACGTAGCCCGGCCAGAACGTGAAGTTGCGCCCCGACGGACTGAGGTAGTAGCTCGAGCAGCCACCGGTGTTCCACACGGAGTCCTCGAGGCCTTTATCGACCTCGTTCACAAACCGGGCCTGCGCCGACTGCGTGACATCAAAACTGCGGATTCCCCTCCGGCGCATGGTCTTCAGCGCGTCGATCAGATAGTCGACCTGCGCTTCGATGGTGACCACCTGTGAGGTGTAGACGACCGAGTTGGGTCCGAGGATCATGAAGAAATTCGGGAACCCCGCGACGCTCGTGCCCCGGTACGCCTTCATCTCGCCGTTGCCCCACACCTGCGACAGGCTGCGGCCGTCGGCACCGTGGATGCGCGAGAAGCCCTCCCCCGCCGCGAGCTTGAACCCGGTACCGAGGAGGATGGTGTCGACCTCGTGGACGCGACCGTCGGCCGTCTCGATGCCCTCGGCCCGCACCCCGACTATCGCATCGGAGACCACCGAAGCGTTCGGTGCGGCCAACGCCGGGTAATACCTATTGGAGAATGTCGGCCGCTTGCACCCGAAGGAGTATGTCGGCGTCAACTCCACCCGCAGCCTCTCGTCGGCCACCTGCCGACGCAGATGCCACCGGCCCAGCGCTGCAGCAGGTTTCAGTAGCGCGGGATGGCTCACCAAGCCAGGAACCATCATCTCCTGCACGAGCGAACAGGCTCCGCGCAGTCCACGTTGGGTGGCCGGCACCCGCGCGAACATTGCCCTGACGCGCTGCGGAATCGGCCGATCCGGATGCGGAAGTATCCAGGTCGGCGTGCGCTGGAACAGGGTCAGGTGCGCTACCTGTGGCTGCATCTGGGGCACGAATTGCACCGCGGATGCGCCGGTTCCGATGACGGCCACCCGCTTGCCGGTCGGCGACCAGTCGTGATCCCACTGCGCGGAGTGGAAGACGTCGCCGTCGAAGTCGTCGAGTCCGGGAATGTCGGGTCGGGACGGCTCGCTGAACGGACCCGTCGCGCCGACGAGGACATCAGCGGTGAACGACGAGCCGTTGACCGTCAGGCGCCAGACCTGCGCGAGGTCGTCCCACGACGCATCGGTGACGTCGTGACCGCACCGGATGTGGGGTGTGACGCCGAAATCCGCAGCGCACCGGGCGATGTACGCCTGGATCTCACGCTGCAACGGATACAGGCGCGTCCAGTCCGGGTTGGGTGCGAACGAAAACGAGTACAGAGCCGACGGGATGTCGCACTGCGCACCGGGATACGTGTTGACCTCCCACGTTCCGCCAACAGCTGCGGCGCGCTCGAACACCACGAGGTCGTCGAATCCGTTCTGCAAGCATCGAATCGCGGCGCCGATGCCGCCGAATCCCGCGCCGATGATCGCCACGTGAAAGTGCCGCCTGGCCGGGTCGTGTCGGGTTGGGGCTTGCTGGACTGAATCGTGCTGGACTGAATCGTGTTTGGCAGGGTGTTGTTGGGCTGAATCGTGCACTGTGTGGTTCCTCCTAGAGGTCGACGACAACGTGGTCGTCTGCTGCGCGCGAGACGCAGATCATCATCGAATCGTCGCGTTCGTCACCGATCAGTACGCGGTCGTGGTGCTCGACGGCGCCGGCGAGCACCCGCACGCGACACGCCCCGCAGAAGCCCTGCTGGCACGAGTAGCGCACGTCGGGTCGCACGCGGCGGATCGCCGCGAGGGCGCTCTCGTCTGCGGCCACATCGACCGAGCCGCCCGAGGCGAAGTCGATCCGGAACGGCCCGCCGTCGACAACCGGTGGCGGACTGAACCTTTCGCTGTGTAGTTCGCGCCCGGGATCGTGCTGCACCACGAGGCGTCGCGTCGCGGCGAGCATGCTCGACGGTCCGCACAGGTAGATCGGCGCGGTGTCGCTGGCACTGCCACTCCCGATGCCCACGCCGAGGAGGTCGGCCATGTCGGGCGGGCCGTCGACGTCGTCGGCGTGAATACGCACCCGGTCGCGATCGAGCGCGAGCAGTTCGTCGAGGAAGGGCATCGTCGCCCGCGACCTGCCGGTGTAGACGAGCTGCCAGTCGAGACCGCGCGCGTGTGCTTCGCGGACCATCGGGAGGATCGGGGTGATGCCGATCCCGCCCGCAACGAAGAGACATCGTGCGGTGGCGGCGAAGTTGAATGCGTTGCGCGGTCCCCGGATCCGCAACTGATCGTCAGCTCGCAGCACATGCATCTCCGCCGAACCGAGCCCGTCGGGTATGCGCCGCACCGCGATTCGATAGGTGGTGGTGTCGGCGGGATCGCCGGTGAGCGAGTAGTGGCGCTGCCGGTCGGACGGGGTGAACACGTCGATGTGTGCGCCGGGACTCCACACGGGCAGGGCTGATCGGTCAGGTCGGGCGAGGGTGACCAGGCGCACCCCGTCGACCGCCTCGACACTCTCGACCACGTCGAGTCGCATGTCGAATCCGACCCGCCGCACCGGATTCGGCCGCGAGAGTCGGTCGGCGAGACGCGCCTGCGCGAACACGCGAGAATAGCCCCGCGCCAACCGGTGGATCTCACGCAGGACCGGCGTCGGATTGTCGACGTCTGTGGTGGGTGGTGGAAGATAGTTCACTGCTCCGCCGCCCGCGCCGCCGGTGAGATCGCCAGGTAGCGAACGGCTTTGTCGATATCGCCCATGCTCGACGGATGGAACCCCGGGCGGAGGTACAGGTAGATCTGCTCGAACAGGAACGAGATTCCGGGAATCATGTGCCGACGTGCCGCAAGCGCGAACGCCACCGGCCACGGGCGGCGTCGAGCGATGGTCGCGTCGTTGCGATAGAGGTACGCCGCAGTCGAAAACCACAGTGCGGCAAGCCCTGTCGAGGCGATCAGTGCGGTGCGCGCACGACGAAAGTAGCCGCCGTCGACGTACTGGAATGCATCGAACGCGACGTTTCGATGCTCGAGTTCTTCCGCACCGTGCCACCGGAGCAAATCGAGCATGGTGGGATCGACGCCGACGTCGTCGAAGGCCTTGTTGTCGAGCAGCCACTCACCCACCACCGCGGTGAAATGCTCTGCTGCCGCGTAGATTCCGAGGCGCTCCGACAGCCACGCCCTGCTCGCGCGGCCGTCGGTGATGCCGTGATCGCCGAAGATCTTCTCGACCGCGAATTCGATGCGTGCCATGACGGGCCCGATCTCGACCCCGTTGGCGATCAGGTACTTTCGGAACCCCTCATGCGACGACGCGTGCGTGGCCTCCTGACCGACGAATCCGACGACCTCCTCCCGTAGTCGAGGGTCGTCGATCAGCACAAGCGCCTGCGCGAACACGTCGGCCATGGCTCGCTCCCCCTCGGGCAGGACGAGGTGCATGACGTTCCAGAAGTGCGTCGCGTACGGCTCGCCGGGGATGTACTCCAGCGGCACTCCGCTCCAGTCGAATCGAACGGGACGAGCGTTGATCGCCAACGCCTCCTCGTCGTACTCGCGTGTGCGCGCCCGGTATGCCTGCTCGTGCGCCTGCTCCTGTGGCTGTGCGTGCGTCACGGACCCTCCTCCTCGTGCCAACTCGGGGCGACGACTACGTGAGTCACGTCACCTCCCTGACGCGAACAGTGAAACACATCTTGCTTCAGTGTTTCAATAGCCGGACGTCGTTTACGCTGACACCATGTCCGTACCCGGTCTGTTCACCGCAGGGGCGGGCGTCGACGCCGCATCCGACCCGATTCTCGACGCCGCGCTCGACGTCTTCGCCGATATCGGGATCCGTCGTGCCACGGTCGACGACATCGCCAAGCGAGCGGGCGTCGGACGTGTCACCGTCTACCGCCGGATCGGCGGGCGCAACGAGGTGCTGACCGCGGTCCTGATCCGCGAGGCAACGCGCCTGTTCGCCGACGTACGCGCCGCAGCCGACGCCGCGGATACCTACGCCGACAGAGTGGTCACCGCATTCGCGACCACGGTGACGACCGTACGAGGCAACCCGGTGTGGAATCGGCTCCTCGAGCTCGAGCCCGCGTCGGTGCTCGAACAGTTGACGCTCAACGGATCGTTCATCCTCGCCGCCGCCGTGGAGGCAACCGCCGACATCCTGCGCACCCCTGACGTCGCGCTCGACGACGACGAGTTGGCGTCACGCGCGGAGATTCTGGTGCGCATCACACATTCCATCCTGCTGACACCCGAGGTGCGCGTGCCGCTGGCGAACTACGACGACGTCGAGAAATTCGCGCGCGACCACCTACTCGCGATCGCCGGCCCGGGCTGAAAGGCCCCCGTGGACCACTGACACGACGTTGCGGCGGAGGCGGTCAGAGCAGTGCGGTGAGCACGCACCACACGATGAATGCCGAGGGAAGCAGCGAGTCGAGGCGATCCATGATCCCGCCGTGTCCCGGCAACAGCGTGCCCATGTCCTTGATGCCGAGGTCGCGTTTGATCTGGGACTCGACCAGATCGCCGAGCGTCGCGCAGACCACGAGAACAGGCCCGAGGATCAGTCCGATCCACCACTGGCTGTCGAGCAGCCCCACCACACAGCCGATCGCACCCGCGGTGCCGACAACCAGCGAACCCCCGAGGCCCTCCCACGACTTCTTCGGACTGATTGCCGGTGCCATCGGATGCTTGCCGAAGAGCACCCCGGCCGCGTAACCGCCGACATCGGAGCAGACCACGACAACCATCAGGGTGGCGACGCGAGCGGCGCCGTGGTCCTGGACGACCATCATCGCGCCGAACGACGCCAGCAGAGGCAGCCAGGCGAGCACCAGCACGCTCACCGAGAGGTTCTTCAGATAGTTCACCGGCGCGTGGTTGATGCCCTGCGCCAACAACATCCACACCATCAGCACCAGGAGCGTGCCCACGAACGCCACCAGGACGCCGGTCGTCCCCCACGGCCAGCTCGACCAGATGATCGCCTGCCCGCCGACGAGCAGCGGCGGCAACGCAACGTCGTAACCGCCGTCACGCAGGCGTTTGGCCACCTCCCACGTCGCGATCGCGAAGGCCACCGCGACGACGACATACCAGAGTTTCGGTGCGAACAGCAGGATCAGAATGATCCCGATGCCCAGGGAGAACCCGACCCCGAGGGCTGCCGGGAGATCACGCCCCGCGCGCGACTTCTTCGGCTCCGCCTCGGTGGTCGTCTTATCCGCCTCGGCTGTACTGCCGTCGTCGTCGTGATTCGTCGCTGAATCGTCGGACATGGGATGTGTCGGCTCCTCGGTCACACCTCGAGCAATTCGGATTCCTTGTGCTTGACCAGCTCGTCAACCTGGTGCACATAGCCTGCGGTCGTCTTGTCGAGCTCCTTCTCGGCGCGCGACACCTCGTCCTCGCCCGCCTCGCCGTCCTTCTGGATGCGCTTGAGCTCGTCGACGGTTTTGCGGCGGATGTTGCGGATCGCGACCTTGGCGTCCTCGCCCTTGCCCTTCGCCTGCTTCACGAGCTCCTTGCGGCGATCCTCGGTCAGCTGCGGAATGGCGACGCGGATCAGGTTTCCGTCGTTGGTCGGGTTCACGCCGAGGTCGGAATTGCGGATCGCGGTCTCGATGTCACGCAGACTCGACGGCTCGTACGGCTTGATGACGACCAGTCGGGCTTCCGGAGTCGTGATCGACGCGACCTGGGTGACGGGGGTCAGAGCGCCGTAGTACTCGATGTGGATCTTGTTGAACATCGAGGGATTCGCGCGACCGGTCCGGATGGACCCCATGTCCTCGCGCGCCACGCCGACAGCCTTCTCCATCTTCTCCTCGGCGTCGAACAATGCGTCGTCAATCATGTCGGTTCCTGGTCCTCGTCGTTGTTGCCGGTTCTCGTCCGTACCGCGCTCGCCGCGTCGGGGGTTGGCCCCGTCGGCCTATGTGCTGACCAGTGTGCCAATACGCTCGCCGGCCACCGCACGCGCGATGTTTCCCTTCTCCAAGAGATTGAACACGAGCATCGGCATCTTGTTGTCCATACAGAGACTGAACGCGGTCGCGTCGGCGACCTTGAGCTCCTTGTCGAGTACCTCGCGGTGGGTGACCTCGCGATACAGCGTCGCGTCGGGGTTGGTCCGCGGGTCGTCGCTGTACACAGCGTCGACAGCCTTCGCCATGAGCACGACCTCTGCCTTGATCTCCAGCGCACGCTGAGCAGCGGTCGTGTCCGTCGAGAAGTACGGCATGCCCATGCCGGCACCGAAGATCACAACGCGACCCTTTTCGAGGTGGCGCTGGGCACGCAGCGGGAGGTAGGGCTCAGCGACCTGGCCCATCGTGATCGCCGTCTGCACGCGGGTGCTGATCCCGCGCTTCTCCAGGAAGTCCTGAAGGGCGAGGCAGTTCATCACCGTGCCCAACATGCCCATGTAGTCGGATCGGGCACGGTCGAGGCCGCGTTGCTGGAGTTCGGCACCTCGGAAGAAGTTGCCTCCACCGATGACGACCGCGACCTGGACGCCCGAATTGACCACCTCGGCGATCTGATCTGCGACGGTGCTCAGCACGTCGGGATCGAGACCGACCTGACCACCCCCGAACATCTCGCCGCCGAGCTTCAGCAGTACGCGGTGGTAGCCCGGTCGTGCGGATTCCTGGGACTCGGGGGTTTCGCTCATCAACATCCTCAACTCGTCGGTTCGCCTCGTCCATCTTATGGGGACGTCGCGGTCTTCGTGATCGCGGTCGCCGATCGACACTCCGGTAGGGCGCGACTCGGCCCCTGCCGACGCGGGCACGACAGGTCAACACAGAGTGACGTGGAGGCGAAGGAGCAGCTCAGCGGCGATGAGCGGCCGCGAACAGGCTCCGTAGCGCAGGCCTGTCGTCGAGGACCGGATACGACCGACGTGGACTGTGCACGCCGTCGCCCTCCATCACGAACGCGACGAGGGGGCTCCCGGAATCCGCGATACCCACTCGCGACAGGAATGCTGCGACGATCTGACGCGACATCGGCCCCAGTTCGTGAAGGGGACGATTGCGATGTATCCGCAGCCCGAGGTTGACCTGACCGATGGCATCGATGCCGTGGCGGGCAAGGGTGTCGAGCACGATTCCGATCTCGACGCCGTAGCCGGGGGCGAAAGGAATGGAGGTCAGCAGTTCCCGTGTCGCGGCGTACTCACCCGCGAGCGGCTGTATCAACCCGCACAGTTGCGGACACAATGCCGCGATCAGCGGCCGTACGGTGAGCTCGGTGACCCGTCCCCCGCCTGACGGATCGACCCCGTCGACGCCCATGAGAGGACGCCGGTAGTAGCCCTTCACCAGCTGCAGGTCGGGCGTGGTGAGTAGTGGTCCGACCAGCTTGGGCACATACGTCGGATCCGGGTCGACGAGGTCGCTGTCGACGAACGCGACGAGGTCGCCGGTCGTCGTCGCCAACGAACGCCACAGCACCTCACCCTTCCCGTCGGCAACCGGGATGCCCTCGAGTGCGGACTCCCGCGTCTCCACCCTTGCTCCGGCCGCACGCGCGACCTCGATCGTCGAATCGGTGGACCCGGAGTCGACCACGACGAGCTCATCGACCAGCGTGCCGACCAACGGCAGGATGGCTTCGACGACGCTGCCGACCGTCCGTTCTTCGTTGAGTGCGGGCAGGACGACGGAGATCGTCCGCCCGGCTTTCGCTTCGACGAGCTCCTCGACCGAGAAACCAGGACGTTCCCACGTGTTGGACTCCAGCCAGGTGGCCGACCCCTCCGACGTCGAAATCGTCATCGACGACGCAGCGTCGGCATCCGACGCCGCGTTGACCGCGTGATGCCCGCTCATCGCGTCAGCGCCGCCTTGAACTGCGGCCATGCCCGGTGCAGCTCGTCCTGCCAGTACGGCCAGGCGTGTGTACCGCCCTCATAGAAATGGAACGTCGCGGGCACGCCCAACTCGCGCATCCGCCGCTCCAGGTTCCGCGAACACTGGTCGGTTGCCGTCTCGATGACCGCACCGACAGCGACCTGCTCGGCGAGCTTCTGCCCGTTGCCGTCGATGCCGGGACCGTTGATCGTGTCGTAGCGACCGGGCACCCCCGAACCGTTGGAGACGTAGACAGACTTGCCCCGGAACTGCTCGACGTGCAGGTAGGGATCGTTGTCGCGCCACGCCGGAGCCGTCGGCGGACCCCACATATTCACCGTGTTGCCCCCACCGCGGCCTTCCACGACCAACCGAACCGCCGCCTGGCCTGCCGGATCGCTGGTCTGGGCACAACCGCTGAACGACCCGAGTGCGCGATACAGCGTCGGCGCGTGCAGCGACAGCTGGAACACCGATGTACCGGCCATGGATATCCCGGCGATGGCATTGCGGCCGTTGCCGTTGAACCGCTTGTCGACGACCGAGGGAAGCTCTTCGGTGAGGAAGGTGGCCCATTTCTGCACACCCAGCTTGGGATCGGTGCGCTGCCAATCGGTGAAGTAGCTCGCCGCACCGCCCATCGGCACGACCACGTTCACATCCTCGTGCGCAAAGAAAGTTCGGATATCGGTCTGGTCGAACCAGCTACTGCCACCGTCGCCGCCCGCGGCGCCGTTGAGTAGGTAGAGCGTGGGAGCTGCCGCGCCGCTACGTGCGGGAATGACTTTCACCGGAACCGAACGTCGCATCGCAGGCGAAGCCACCTCGACGTCGATCTCCGTCGGGGCAACGACGTTCTCCGACACGATGCGGGCTCCGCCCGGCTCGGCCGCCGCCTCCGGCCCCGCGACAACGGCGCCACTGAGCGCACACGCCGCGGACGCGATCGCGACGACACATGTGCGCAGGGCGCGTCTGCTGCGCGCCCTGCCACGACACGCCGCCACGTCGACGTTCAGCCTTGCTGACTTCACTCGAATCTCCCCACATTCACCATCTGACACGTACCGCGACCATCGCCGCCGACCACGCGCACGCTCGCGAGTCAAATCGACCCGACCCGACTTTCACCTCGCCCCGCGCGTGACACCCGCTTCGCAGTCGGAACATCTGTGATCACGAAATAAGCGGCGAAGGACCCCCGATGCGGGCAGTGTGCCGTACGCGATAACCGGTTGTCCACCGGTTGAAGAAAGACCGGGAAGTTGGTCTTTTGACCCAATACCCACGGTCGCGAAAATGGCCTTGTTGGTCTTTTGACCCACTTCAGTTCACTTGACTAACAACGGTTTTCACTGCTCGCGTGAGGCCACCCCGCCAATTGCGGCAATTAGCCAGTTACGGTACCGTCGCTGCAATATTGCATGACGTGTCATTTTCCGTCGTGAGGTGAGGGGAAATCGGGGTCCACACTCATCCACCGCCAGAGTGAATTGAGGTATTACCGATGGTCAAGTTCGGCCTGATCGATGAGTGGCAGCCCCGCGTAGGAACGGTGACCAGCTGGACGCTCTCCCCCGAGGCGATTGCCACAGGAGCACAGGCACCAGTTCATCCGGTACCCGCGTCACATCAGCAGGAGGAATACCTCAACGCCGCACTGCGCAACGAGTCCGCCGGATTCCGATTCTCGCGACTTTGCTTGGAAGCCTTCGACTTTCAGACACCCCTTGATCGAGGCGCACTCGAGCGTGCGGTCACGACGTTCCTGCGCAGACACGACACCTACCTCTCCTGGTTCTCGGCGGAGGATGACGGATCGATCGCCCGGCACGTCGTCGATCCCGAGATCGTCGAGCTGTCGGCGACCGACCACGGCACCGTCGGGACGGCAGAAGAGATCCGAGCTCTCATTTCGGACATCACACCGGGTCCATTTCACTGGAACTGTTTCACATTCGGAACAATCGAATGGGATGGTGGCTTTACCCTCTACGCAGCCGTCGACCATCTCAATACCGACGGTATTTCCCAGGCGCTGACGTGCGTCGAACTGATCACCCTGTATTCCAATGAGGCATTCGGACTCAAGAACCCGGTTCCCGAGATAGGTAGCTATCTCCGTTATTGCGAGCATGAGCGCAGCGTGTCTCGCGACCTGACCGCGCAGTCACCCGAGGTGCGCCGGTGGATCGAGTTGATCCGGAACAATGATGGTGAACTACCACACTTCCCACTGCCGCTGGGCACGGAGGCCGAGGGCTATACACGCAGTGCGCATCTGACGGAGGGCGTCTTCGACGAGTCCGCCGCTCAACGATTCGAGAAGATCTGCAAAGAGAACGGCGCCAACATGACCGCGGGACTCCTCGCGGTGGCCGCCATTGCGTACTGCGAATTCACCGGTGCCGCAGAGTATCTCGCGATGACACCGAAGAGCACCCGTGCCGTCGGTCCCGAGCTGAACTCCGTCGGATGGTTCACCAGCCTCATTCCCGTGCCGATCGCGGTCGCGCCCGGTGCCAACTTCACCGACATCGCAGCCCTGGCAGGACAGAGCTACACGGCGGGCAAGGATCTGACCGACGTGTCGCTGCACCGCGTGGCGCAGTTGGTCTCCGACGACGACGCCGTCGACATCCCCGTGGGATGGACGGTGCCGATGTTCTCCTACATCGACGTCCGCAAGCTTCCCGGAGTCGACCTCTTCGATGCCATCAACGGCTGCCTCTATGGCAATCGCGGCAGTAGCGAAGAGGTCTTCATGTGGGTCAACAGGTTCAACGATCAGACGTCGATGACCTTCCTGTTCCCCGACACCGACGAGGGCCGCGACTCGCTCGCGCTCTACACCGAGAAGGTCAAGAAGATCATGCGGGCAGTGGCCGACCAGGGCGATTACCGGTCCGAACCAGCCGCCGCGAACTGATCGGTCGTAGCCGCGTGGCTGCCAACACCACCCCCGTGGTGTCGTCGAATGCGGCACCCGACACACCGACGCGGGCCGCGTGGCTCGCGCTGGCGGGGTGCCTGCTCGGCGTGTTCATGCAGATGCTGGACACGACGATCGTCAACATCGCGCTCCCCGACCTCACCGTCGACCTCGGCGCGTCGACGTCGGAGCAGTTGTTCGTCCTGAGCGTCTACACGCTGGCCTTCGCGTGCACGCTCCTGACTGCTGCGACGCTGGGTGGTCGCCTCGGTCGACGTCGCATGTTCATCGTCGCGATGGTCGCATTCACGGTCACGTCCGTGCTGTGCGGCCTGGCCCGCAGCCCACTCGAGCTGATCATCTGCCGCGGCGCCCAGGGCATGAGCGCAGCGCTGATGTCGGCACAGACGTTGGCGCTGATCGCTGCGTTGTTCCCCAAGTCGCGCCACGGCGCGGTCTTCGGCATCTACGGCGCGGTCGCGGGACTGGCGGCCATGTTGGGACCGGTCCTCGGCGGACTCCTGGTGACCGGGGATCTGTTCGGTTGGGGATGGCGCGCGATCTTCTTCGTCAATGTTCCGATCGGCATCGTGGCATGCGCGCTCGCGGGCCGTCGACTTCCGCAGATGCGCGACGCCGACCCGCCGCGGCTCGATCTGGTCGGCGTGGCGCTGTCGACCGCGGGCCTGTTCCTGCTGCTCTACCCGTTGGCGGTGGGCCGCGAGCAGAACTGGCCACCGCGTCTGTGGGCCATGATGGGTGCGGCAGTGGTCCTGTTGGCCCTGTTCGTCGTCGTCGAACGACGTCTGCTCCGCAGCGGAGGCGCTCCCCTGCTCCGACTCGATCTCTTCGCGTCTCGACGATTCTCCGTGGGGCTGCTTCTCTCGCTGCTGTTCTTCAGCGTCTTCGCGGGGTTCTTCTTCACGGTGTCGGTCGCGACCCAGTTCGGCCTCGGCTACTCGGCGTTGCGCACCGGCCTGCTCGCACTTCCGTTCGCGATCGGGGCGGCCGCGGGTTCCGTCGGTTCGCCGCTTGTGGTTCGTCGGCTCGGGCCGGCACGCACACTGTGCCTCGGTGTCCTGATCTTGTCGGCGGGACTCGCCTGGCTCGCAGCAGAATTGGAGCCACAGACCGCGTCGTTGTCGGTGGTGGCCGTCATCACGCCGCTGGTCGTCGGCGGTATCGGCACGGGATTCTTCATCGCTCCACTGCAGACGGCAATTCTCTCCGACACGAACGACCAGAACATCGGCTCCGCGTCGGGCTGTGTACCGACGGTGCAGCAAATCGGCGCGTCGATCGGACTGGCCGTGGTCACGATCTTCTTCTTCGGTCAGGTCTCGGCCCAGTCGGTCGAGGCGGTTCCCGCCGCGCGCGCCGGATTGTCGGCAGCGCTCGAGAACACCGACGTCGACCCGATGTTCCGCAGTGCGGTGGCCGACCGTTTCGCCGACTGCGCATCGGCTCAACTGAGCTCGGCGCATCCCGAAACTCCGGCACCGGGTTGCTCGACGTCGGGGTCTGCCCAGCAGGGCGTGGCCGCCACTGTCGCACGGCAGGCGGCGCCGGAACTCAAAGTCGCGGGCAGGCATGTCGCGGCACAGAGCTTCATGGGCGCATTCCGCGCGACCCTCTGGGTGCTCGCGATCCTCGGCTGTGTGATCGCCGTGCTGTCGCTCGCGCTCGGCCGTCGCAGTGGCGACCAGCAGCCGCACTAGCAACCAACAGTCGGTAACAACCCACAGACTGTCGCAACCAACAACAGGCCGGCTCACGACCACCAACGCCCGCATCCGATCTCGGATGCGGGCGTTGGTGGTCGTGCCTGCGCCTGTAGTCGGCGCTAATGCTTTAGGACTGGCCGACCTCGAAGCGGGTGAACGCCTTGACGGTGGCGCCCGCCTCGTCGAGAACGTTCTTGACGGTCTTC
The DNA here is from genome assembly GCF_001665905.1 of Gordonia sp. 852002-50395_SCH5434458. Classification (NCBI taxonomy): domain Bacteria; kingdom Bacillati; phylum Actinomycetota; class Actinomycetes; order Mycobacteriales; family Gordoniaceae; genus Gordonia; species Gordonia sp. 852002-50395_SCH5434458. The sequence continues at coordinate 103,749 of NZ_LZTC01000023.1, read as the reverse complement.
TTGGAGTCCTTCACGAACGGCTGGTCGATGAGGACCGAGTCCTTGAAGAATCCGGTCAGACGGCCTTCGACGATCTTCGGGAGAGCCTTCTCCGGCTTGCCTTCTGCCTTGGCGGTCTCCTCGGCGATGCGACGCTCGTTCTCGACGACGTCAGCGGGGACCTCGTCGCGAGTGGCGTAACGCGCCTTGAGAGCGGCAACCTGCTGTGCGGCATTGCGCGCGGCCTCGGCAGCGGCATCGCCGTCGCCGTCGTAGGACACGAGAACGCCGACGGCGGGAGGCAGGTCGGATGCACGCTTGTGCAGATACACGGCGACGGGTCCGTCGTAGTAGACGACGCGGCGCAGTTCGAGCTTCTCGCCGATCTTGGCCGAGAGTGCCTGCACGGCATCGGCGACGGTGCCGTCACCGAGCTTGGCTGCCTTGAGCTCCTCGATGTCGCTGGTCTTTGCGACCAGTGCGGAATCGAGAACCTGGTCGGCGAGCGCCTGGAACTCGGCGTTTTTGGCGACGAAGTCGGTCTCCGAGTTGAGCTCGATCATCGCGCCGCCCTTGGCGGCGACGAGGCCTTCGGCGGTGGAGCGCTCTGCGCGCTTGCCCACGTCCTTGGCGCCCTTGATACGGAGCTCCTCGACAGCCTTGTCGAAGTCGCCGTCGTTGTTCTCGAGGGCCTTCTTGCAGTCCAACATGCCTGAACCGGTGAGCTCACGGAGACGCTTCACATCGGCTGCGGTGTAGTTCGCCATCGTTGGCGAGCCTCCTTCAAGTGGGTTAAACGGTGCGGGTGCCCGCAGAATCCGGAGGGATCCTGCGAGCACCCGCCGGTGGCTATCGGCTACGCGCGTCAGGCGGTAGCGGGCGGCTCCGTCGCGGCGGGAGCCTCGGCAGCAACCTCTGCTGCCGGTGCGGCAGCCTGGGTCAGCAGTTCCTGCTCCCACTCGGCGAGCGGCTCGCCTGCGGCGGCGTCGGGCTTGGCGTCCGAGGATGCCTGGCCAGCGCGAGCCTGAACACCCTCGGCGACGGCCGAAGCCACGACGCGGGTGAGCAGAGCAGCACTGCGGATCGCGTCGTCGTTACCCGGGATCGGGTAGTCGACGAGGTCGGGATCGCAGTTGGTGTCGAGGATCGCGATGACCGGGATGTTGAGCTTGCGTGCCTCACCGACAGCAATGTGCTCCTTGTTGGTGTCCACCACCCAAATGGCAGAAGGCACCTTGGCCATATCCCGGATACCGCCGAGTGTCCGCTCGAGCTTGTTCTTCTCGCGGGTCAGCATCAGGATTTCTTTCTTGGTGCGACCCTCGAAACCGCCGGTCTGCTCCATGGTCTCGAGTTCCTTGAGACGCTGCAGACGCTTGTGGACGGTCTGGAAGTTGGTGAGCATGCCGCCGAGCCAGCGCTGGTTCACGTAGGGCATGCCGACGCGGGTGGCCTCAGCGGCGATCGACTCCTGAGCCTGCTTCTTGGTGCCGACGAACAGGATGGTGCCGCCGTGGGCGACGGTCTCCTTGACGAACTCGTAGGCCTTGTCGATGTAGGTCAGCGTCTGCTGCAGGTCGATGATGTAGATGCCGTTGCGGTCGGTGAAGATGAATCGCTTCATCTTCGGGTTCCAACGGCGGGTCTGATGCCCGAAGTGTGCGCCGCTGTCGAGCAGCTGCTTCATGGTTACGACAGCCATGAGTCTTCTATCCTTTGTGTGCAGTTGACATCGCCATCGGGTGATGACGATCCTGGCGCCTGCGTCGCGCGGACCCGGGTGTCCGGGACCGCCCACGCGAGTTTGTCGGCTCTCACACGCGACCGTGGTCGCCGTGGTGCATTGCCTGATGCAGGCGCGCGAAGTCACCTCATCCGCAGATGAGATGCCCCATCAGCTTACGCCGCCGCAGTTCAGAACCCAAAACGCCCCCTGCACAGCCCACCCTTGAAGAATTCTTTCGCGCCGATGGACCTTTTGGCACCGCGCCTGCGTCAGAGTCGGCATGGACACCCGCAGAGTCGACATGACCACCGACGTCACGCCGACCAACTCACACTCCGGCGACCCAACCGGGCGCCTCCCGATTGTCCGACGACTGGTCGTCGTACTCACCGACATCGCCCTGACCAGCGCACTTCTGCTTGGCGTTCCGTCACTTGCCTCCGCCCGTCCGCCCACCTACACCGCGCCGCTCGCTCCCAAGCCGACGGTGGTCACCGGATTCGACGAGCCTGATCAGCGGTGGCACGCGGGCCACCGTGGCGTCGACCTCGCCGTCGTCGAGGGCACGCAGGTTCTCGCGGCAGGCGACGGGGTGGTCCGGTTCGCGGGCGTGGTCGGCGGCAAGTCGACGGTGTCGATCCAGCATCCCGACGGCCTGATCACCACCTACGAGCCGGTCCGCCCAACGGTTCGGCGCGGAGATCGTGTGAGTCGCGGGGCATCCATTGGGACAGCGCTGGGCGGACACCCCGGATGTCCGGCGACCGCCTGCGTGCACTGGGGCGCACGACGCGGCGCGGGGCGGAGCGCCGACTACGTCGACCCGCTCGGACTACTCGGCGCCGTACGGGTGCGCCTCAAACCGCTCGACGGCTGACGCGCCGCGGCATGTCGGCTTCCTCCCGGATCACGCCCGCGGGTGCGCCTGACGGTGGGCCGCACGCAGACGTTCGACGCTGACGTGCGTGTAGAGCTGCGTCGTCGCCAACGACGCGTGGCCGAGGAGTTCCTGCACCACACGGAGATCGGCCCCGCCCTCGAGCAGATGGGTCGCGGCGGAATGTCGGAGACCGTGGGGTCCCATTGACGGCCCGCCGGCGGCCTCGACGGCCCGGTGCACGACGCTGCGAGCCATGCGCTGATCGAGGCGTCCACCGCGCGCACCGAGCAACAGGGCTTCTCCCGACCGTTGCCCCACCAACGACGGTCGACCGTCGCGGAGCCAGCGGGCCACGGCTTTCGCCGCGGGCGCGCCATAGGGCACCGTTCGCTCTTTGTTGCCCTTCCCGATCACGCGCACCACCCGGCGGTGGGCATCGATGTCCGCGATGTTCAGCCCGCACAACTCGCCGACGCGAATCCCCGTGGCGTACAACAACTCCAGAATCGCGATGTCTCGAAGTGCGATGGGATCGTCGCTCTCGCGGAGCGACACTGGTTCTCTGCCGCCGTCGACGTCGCTGTCCGACGCGGGGCTCTGCCGCCCCGCAGCGGCGATCGCGGCGACGGCCTCGTCGGGCGCGAGGATCGGCGGCAGTATGCGATGCGCCTTGGGAGCCTGCAGCCGTGTGGACGGATCGTCGCCGAGGATCTGTTCTCTGGAGGCCCAGGCGCAGAAGGTCTTTGCCGACGAGACCTGACGCGCGACGGTGGTGCGGGCCGCGCCCCGTCGAGTGTGTTCGGCCAGCCAGGACCTCAGCAATGCCAGATCGATGTCGCCGACAGGGACTCCCCTGGCGCCCGCGAACGCGATCAGGCCTCGCACATCCGACAGGTATGCACGGATGGTGTGCTCACTGCGGCCGCGCTCGTGTCGCAGATGGTCGGCGAAGTCGTCGAGCACGGACATGGTCATCGATCGATGACAACCAACGACGCGCGTGTACGCAACCGCACACGCGCGTCGTTGTCAGATTGTCACTGGGTCAGCGGGTGCCACGCACTCGGGACAGCCGTCCGGCCACCCGACCGGCCGTCGCTCTTCAACCGGTGACGCCCGCGCCCTCCTCCTCGGCACGCAGATCGGACTTCCATTGCCGGAAGCCCTCTTCCGTACGGCCCCGTCGCCAGTAGCCGGAAATCGATGCCTTCGCTGCGCTCACGCCACGCTCCTTGCGCACATAGCCGCGCAGGTTGTGCATGACGGCCTGCGCCTCGCCGTGGATGAAGACGTGCGGTTCGCCGTCGAGCCACTCGGTCTCGCGCACCGCCGCGATCAGCGGGGCGTTGTCGCCCGCGCGGTCGTCGGGCACCTCGCCCGCAGGACCGCCGCGATGGACCCAGGTGATCTGAACGCCGGACGGCACGTCGAGCGGGACTTCGTCGTCGGGGCCTGCGACCTCGATGAACGCTTTCGCGATCGCACCCTCGGGCAACGACTCGATGGCTGCGGCCAGCGCGGGAAGGCCTGCTTCGTCCGCGGCCAGCAGGTGCCATGCGGCATCGTTGTCGGGGCGGTAGCCACTACCCGGACCGAGGAAATGCACGGTGGAACCGGGAGCAACCGTCGCAGCCCAGGGACCGGCAATGCCCTCGTCGCCGTGCACCACGAAGTCGATCGCGATCTCGCGCGCATCCTCATCGACGGCGCGGATGGTGTACGTGCGCAACACGGGCTGCTGTTCCGGCGGTAGCGACCGCGACGCCCTCGGATCGAAGTCGTCGGGGAAGTCGACACCGTCGGGCATGAAGATCAACTTCACGTACATGTCGGTGTCGCGTTCGTCCCGTGGCGGTAGTGCCGCCGCGAAATCGCCGAAGCCGTCACCACCCAGATAAAGCCTCACCATGTGGGGTGTGATCTGCTCTCGCCGGAGCACCGTCATCGAATTCACGCGCTTTGCCATGAAACCTCCTAATGCATTCCAGCTTACGCCACTCGAATTAGGGTTACCTAAATCGCGAGTCTCCATCCCGCTCCGTCGCCGGCGATCAGACCTGCGATCTCCAGCCCCGCGAGCGCAGCTCGCACGATACCGACGTCGAGGCCCGCGGCGAACGAGATCTCGGTGATCGTTGCACTCCCCTCACCCGGAATCGCGTCGTGGACCCGCTTTTCGTCGTCGGTCAGCGTGTCGGTCGGGCGTTCGCGACCACGACCAGGGTCGCCGCCTCCGTCGGGTACCGCCAGTGTGATGACCGACGCCGCGTCGGTCACGAGTACGCCGAGCCCGTCGGCGATCAGGCGATGGCAGCCCACCGACGTCGCCGACGTGACCGGCCCGGGAACGGCGCCGACCGGGCGGTCGATCGTGCGTGCCCATGCCGCCGTGTTCGCAGCGCCCGACCTCTTACCTGCCTCGACGACGACCGTTGCCGACGACAGCGCCGCGACCAACCGGTTTCTCGTGAGGAACCGGTGCCGTGCGGCCGTGGTGCCCGGCGCGTACTCGGAGACCACGGCTCCGCTGCCCGCGATCTCGGCGAGCAGCCGGGCATGTCCCGCCGGATAGTCACGGTCGATCCCGCAGGCAAGGACCGCCACGGTGATGCCTGCCGACGCGAGCGCGGCACGATGCGCGGCGCCGTCGACGCCATAGGCACCACCCGAGACAACAGCCCAGCCCTGCGCGCACAGCTCGCTCGAAAGCTTCCCGGTGACGTGCTCGCCGTACGACGACGCCGCGCGCGATCCGACGAGCGCGATCGAAGCGGCCGCGACGTCGTCGAGGCGCGCTGGGCCGCGCACCCAGAGTGCGATGGGTTCGTCGCCGTGCGCATTCGGCTCGAGTCGCGTCAACGGGAGCAACGACCAGGCGGGCCATTCGGAGTCGTCGGACGTGATCAAGCGAGCATCCACCGCGTGTGCGGTGTCGAGATCCTCGGCGGGAGTGCAACTCTCGGCTCGAGCGCTTGTCGGACCCAGAACCGCCTCGTGACCGCTCGGTACCCGTCGACGACGAATGGCGTCGGCCGCGGCCTCTGCTCCGATGTCGTCGACGAGGCGTCGAATCGAAGAACACGGAGGTTCGGCTACAGCACTCAGATAGGCCCACGCGCGCAGCAACTCATCGTTGTGGTGGGTGTCGGCGTACACGGTCATCGAAATCCCCCTCGGTCTCGGTACAGAAGTGCTTGCGCCACATCGGTTTCGGTCGGTACGTCGCCACCGCGCAAGTCGTTCAACGTCCACGCGACTCGCAAAGCCCGATCGACGCCCCGCGTGGTCACGCGCCCCTCCCGAACACAGACGTCGACGGGTCGAAGAGCTTTCGGTGACAGCCGAAACTGTTGTCGCAGTGCCGAACCGGGCACTTCGGAGTTGGTTCGCCAGCCGTGCTCACGCCAGCGTTCGATTGCCGCGGAACGCGCGGCGGTCACCCTTGCCCGGATGTCGGCGCTCGACTCCTCGGCTGCCATCATCAGCGCGGCGTTTCCCGGCGGCTCCATCTGCACCCGCAGATCGACACGGTCCATCAGCGGTCCGGACAGCTTGCCCAGATAGCGCCGCCGCACGACCGCGCTGCAGACACAGTCGACGTCGTGCACCGGCGCGCACGCGCACGGATTGGCGGCGAGAAGCAGCTGGAAGCGCGCCGGATAGGTGGCAACCCCGTCGCGACGACTGATCCGTACCTCTCCCTCTTCGAGTGGTTGTCGCAGGGAGTCAAGCACTTTGGGCCCCATCTCGGCACACTCATCGAGGAAGAGGATTCCCCGATGTGCGAGCGATACCGCTCCGGGCCGCGCGATGCCGGTACCGCCACCAACCAGGGCGGTGGTCGAGGTACTGTGGTGCGGGGCCACGAACGGTGGCGACGTGATCAACGGCTGGCCCGGACGCAACCGTCCCGCGATCGAGTGAAGTGCGGTGACCTCCAGCGATTCCTCCTCCTCGAGGGGCGGCAGAATGCCCGGAAGTCGTCGGGCCAGCATCGTCTTCCCGATACCCGGTGGGCCGGTCATCATGACGTGATGTGCTCCGGCAGCGGCGATTTCGAGTACGTGGCGCGCCTCGCTCTGACCGATCACATCGGCCATGTCGGCGATCGGATCCGCGGGGAGCGCCTTGATCTCACACACCGTGTCCAGTACGCACTCGCCGCGCAGCCACGAGGCCACCTCCGACAGTGAATGAGCGCCGCCGACCTCGATATCGCGCACGAGGGTCGCCTCACCCACCGACTCGATCGGCACGACTGCACGAGCGAAACCCGCGTTGCGCGCCTCGATCACCGCCGGAAGCACGCCGCGCACCGGACGGAGACGTCCGTCGAGTGCCAGCTCGCCCAGGAAGATCGTCCCGCCCAACCTCGACGTGGGAACAGCGTCCGTCGCGGCAAGTATCGAAACGGCAAGGGCCAGATCGTGTCCCGACCCACTCTTAGGCATCTCCGCGGGAGCCAGGTTGACCGTCACCTTCTTCTCGGGGAACTTGACCCCCGAGTTCGAGATGGCGGCCCGCACCCGGTCGCGCGCCTCTCGCAACGACGAATCGACATTGCCCGACAACGAAAAGCCCGGCAACCCCTGACTCAGAGATGCCTGCACCTCGATCACGCCTGCCTCAAAAGCATTCAGACCAACCGAATGACAACGCCCCAACGACATCGCACGTCCCTACTCGAACACGCCGGTGTGGTGGCGCAACGCAGCGAACTCTGTGCGATCGGGATAGCGCGAATCGAGCTGCACCGAGATGACGTCGAATCGGATGGTCGGCCAGAACATCTCCTGCTCGGTGAGCCAGATCCGAGTCAATCGGCGCAGGCGCGACAACTTGTCGGCGGTCACCGCCTGCGCGGGATCGCCAAACACCCGACTGGCCCTCGTCTTGACCTCGACGACGACCAGCGTCGGGTCGAAGTCAACGTTGTCGTTGGCGATCAGATCAATCTCGCCATACCGGCAACGCCAATTCCGTTCCAGGACAGACCAACCCAGACCGATGACATATCTGGCTGCCAGATCTTCACCCAACTGCCCGATGAAGGCCCGCCGATCCGGACGCCGCTGCGACGACTCGCTTCTCATGCCACAACAGTCGCCGACGGCGACGACGAAACAGCGAGAGAACCGGGATCAGTGCGTAGGTTGTGGAGCGACCGCCACCTGTGGACAGACGGTCATGACCCTCACGGCTCGTCGGGCAGCCGCAGCTCGGGCTTCTCGAGCTCTTCGATATTGACGTCCTTGAAGGTGATCACACGGACTTGCTTGACGAATCGGGCAGGACGGTACATGTCCCAGACCCAGGCGTCGCTCATGCGGAGCTCGAAGTACACTTCGCCATCGGTATTGCGCGGGACCATCTCCACGGCATTGGCAAGGTAGAAGCGCCGCTCGGTCTCCACCACGTAGGTGAACTGGCCGACGATGTCCTTGTACTCCCGATACAGGGACAACTCCATCTCGGTTTCGTACTTCTCGAGATCCTCAGCGCTCATCGTGCAAGCCTATCGCGATCGGGTTCTGACGGGAGGTCTGGTCGGGGTCAGCGACGTCGGGCCGCGACGTTGCGATACGACATCCGGTGCTGGTGGGAGGGGCCATGCGCGTCGAGGCAGGCCATGTGATGCGCGGTGCTGTAGCCCTTGTGGATCGCGAAGTCGTAGCCGGGAACCTCGTCGTCCATCGCGACCATGATCCGGTCGCGTGTGACCTTCGCGAGGATGCTGGCGGCAGCGATGCACGCCGCCGCGCCATCGCCGCCGATCACCGGGAGCGACGGGGCGGTCAGGCCCGGAACCGCGAAGCCGTCGGAAAGGACGTATCCCGGTGTCACGTCGAGTTGTGCCACTGCTCGACGCATGCCCTCGATATTGGCGACGTGGATACCGATCCGGTCGATCTCGTCGGCGTCGATGACGACAACCGACCAGCTCGCGGCATACCGCGTGACAGCACGATAGAGGGTTTCGCGCGTGGCCTCGGAGAGGCGTTTGGAATCGTCGAGATCAGCCAGCGACGTCAGTTGAGTCGGCTTGAGGACGCATGCCGCGACCACCAGAGGGCCTGCGCACGCACCCCGACCTGCTTCGTCGACGCCTGCGACCGGACCCAGACCACCGCGATGCAGCGCGAACTCGAACGTGCGCAGCCCCGCGGCTCGCCGAACAGGTGACCTCGGCGGCCACGAACCCACGACGCTGCGACTGGTCACTGCTGCGGGTTGATCGAGCCGACACCACCGATCCGCGACACGGGGTAGATAATGAAGCGCACCTTGCCGCGGACGTCGGACACCGGAACGGTGCCCTGCAGCTCGTCGGTGACGTGATAACGCGAGTCCGCCGAGTACTCGCGGTTGTCGCCCATGACCCAGAGGTTGCCGTCGGGCACCTTGATGGGGCCGAAGTCGGGACCGTAGCAACTGGTCACCTGGTTGTCGGGCTCACCGGACTGGCCCGACGCCACGTCGCGCGACTGAAGACTCTTGTCGATGTACGGCTCGTTCAACGGCTTGCCGTTGACCTTCACGCCGACACCCTCGGCGTTGCGACATTCGACGGTCTGACCGCCGGTGGCGATCACGCGCTTGACCAGATCGTTCTCGTCGGGCGGCGCGAATCCGAACCACGACAGACCGTTCTGCAGACCGTGGACGACGGGATTATTCGACCGTGGCGACTCCCAGTCGCCATCCCACGACGATGTCGGGGCACGAAAAACGACCACATCGCCGGGCTCCGGATCGCCGAAGCGATACGCGAGCTTGTCGATGACGATGCGGTCGTTGGTGCAGCCCTGACATCCGATGAGCGTCGACTCCATCGACTCCGACGGGATCACATACTGCCGACCGATGAAGGTCTGCAGAATCCACGTCACCAGCAGAACGCACGCGACGATGATGATCGTCTCGCGCAGCCATGAACCACGTTTCCGTTTCGGTTCGTCGTCGTCATCCTTGGTGCGCCAGGGGCGCTCCTCGGAGTCCTCGGACCGGCCATCGACAGGATCTGCCGGGCTCGAATGGGCGTCGTCTGCGTCGGAGTGATTCGCCGCGCTGTGTTCGGATGCCACGTCGTCAGGGTAGACGCGTCAGCGCTTTTCCTTGATCTTGGCTGCCTTGCCGCGCAGATCGCGCAGGTAGTAGAGCTTCGCGCGACGCACGTCGCCGCGAGTCAGGACGTCGATCTTCGCGATGTTGGGGCTGTGCACCGGGAAGGTACGCTCCACGCCAACACCGAACGACACCTTGCGGACGGTGAAGGTCTCGCGGACACCGCCACCCTGGCGACGGATGACGACACCCTTGAAGACCTGGACGCGCTCCTTGGAGCCTTCGATGACCTTGACGTGAACGTCGAGGGTGTCACCGGGGCCGAACGCGGGGATGTCGTCGCGCAGCGACTGCTTGTCGAGGAAGTCGAGGGTGTTCATAATGTCGTTGTTCCTTAATGTGGCTACTGATGAACAGAGGAACCTGGCGACCCCCGCCATTGGCGTCGACGTTCCGACGGTACGGCGTGAAGGGGTTCGAACCGGTTCGTGCTCCGAGTCATGCCCGAGACGTCGGTCGACGGCCTCAGGCAACCCGTCCATTGTGCCAGAGCACCAGGGTGGAAGTGAAATCGCGCGTCCGCGGCACGAGCCGAGACTCCCATCGTCGACTCACGTTCGCGGCGACGGCGGCGATGCCACCGCAACACCCTCTGCCACCAGCACCGATGCGATTCCCTGCGGTATCGTCATGGCCGACGCCACGATGACCGGTGTCAGCCGCGCGCGTGCCATCTCGGCGACGATCGCGTATTCGGGCGGGCCTCCATCGCCCGCGAGCAACTCGCTGGGTGCGATCGCGAAACCCGGACGCTGATACGGCTGCGGGTCGCTGGTGGCAACAACCCTGACCTGGGCGCCGTCCGCGTCGGTTCCGACGCCGATCGCAACACGCATCCACTCGGAGAAGGGCGACGGCAGCGACGTCTGCAGTATCGCCGCACGCTCGATCAGCCATGTCGGGTCGATGTCGGGGGCGCCGGCTTGGCCTCCCACGGCACGGGCACCCTGCAACGCACCACCCGCCGACGCCCCCAGCGCACCGAGAGCCCCGAAGCCTCCCGCGGTCATCATGCCGCTGGTCGCTGCGGGCGGAGTCGATTCGGTTCGCTGTTCCGAATCGGCCACCTGTGCTGCGGAATCGCCCGCATCGCCGGCGCGCCCGGTGTACTCGTCACCCGCGGCGGACAGCGCGTAACGACCTGCACTCGCCGCCGACACCCGAGCCGAGTCGTCGCCGAGTGCGTCGGCCACGGAACCCGCCAACCGGTCGCGGTCGGCGATGGACGCGAGCAGTGTCATTTCCGCACGCGCGTCGACAGTCGCCAGCGCGAGGGTGTCGAGCGACGTGGCGAACGCGGCGAATCTGTCGGCAACGCCGCGTATGCCGGTGACGTCCGACGTCACCTGTGTGAGTGCGTCGATCAGCCCGTCGCGGAAGCGTCCCGACCCGTCGTGGTCGCGTCGCAGGGCGTCGATGACGTCGGCGAGGTCGCGCAGTTCGTCACCGATTCCGCGGAGGCGGCGGCCACAGTCGACGAGCGCGGTCTCGTCGGCGCTGGGCCAGCACCCGGGCGCGAGCGACTCGGCAAGACGTCGAAGCTCCTCCGTCGCACTGGCCGCGGAGTACGCGGTGTTCACGGGCCCGTTCATGGCGCGCACCTGTCTGCTCCGGCGATCTGACCGGATGTGCGGAACTGAGCGTCGAGTTCGCGGTCGACGTCGACCACCTGCGTCGCCCCGCTGACGGCGTTGTCGGCGATGACCGTGAGCACCTGCGACAGCCCCTCGACTCCACGCAAGCACCCCTGTTCCGCACGCAGCGCCCCCGGACGAAACGCCGCGGCGGGCGCGCCCTGACCCATCGCGTCGCCGACGACGAGTCCGACGGCCGTCACTTCGTCGCGCATCGCGTCGACGCGTCGGGCGATCTCGGACAATCGGCGCCCAAGATCAGCGCTCGCCGTGCCGTCGACACGCATCGTCGACGCGTCGTCGTGAGGTGTGCGCAACGGCTCGTTCATCGGGCTACCTCGTCTCCACGCGTCGGCACCTCGTCGTGGCTTCGCCGGACGTCGGAGTAGGTGGGTCCGAGCTCGGACACAGTGCGCAGCAGGCGCTCTCGCTGGTCGTGGAGCTCCGAGTCTGCGCGCGTGGCTAGTTCGACAATGGTCGCGGAGAGCTGATCAGCACGGTAGTGGCGCAATGCGGCTGGGCGAATGTCGACGTCGCGCACGAGTCCCCGCGATCCGACAGTCACGCTCACCAATCGATCGGGAGTCGACGCCTGCGCGGTCAGCCGATCGAGTTCGCCTGCGACTCTTGCCAATTCGACGCGCTGATGGTCGACCTCGTCGAGCATGCGTGTCCATCGATCCCGCACAGCACTCCCCTCCCCACCCCGGCCAACTGCGTCGCTGTCACTGCCCGGTTTGCGGAGAATCATAACCGGACGCCGACAGGCACACGCCGTCTCGACGCACACCTGTGGATATCGCGGACCGCCGAGGAGGCCCCGGAGAGCCCGCCAAGGAGCCGCGAAGAGTCAGTCGTCGAGCAGGTCGGGTCTGCGCTCGTGGGTTCGTTGCAGCGACTGCTCGTGACGCCAGGCGGCGACTTTGGCGTGGTCGCCACTGAGCAAGACCGGCGGAACGTCGAGTCCGCGCCACTGCACGGGGCGCGTGTAGCTCGGACCTTCGAGCAGCCCGTCGGAGAACGAATCCTCCTCGTGCGAGCGCGGATTGCCGAGGACACCGTCGATGAGCCGCACTGTCGCCTCGATCATCGCCATCGCGGCCACTTCGCCACCGATCAGCACGAAATCGCCGAGCGAGACCTCTTCGACGCGGACGCGCCGGGCGGCGTCGTCGAAGACTCGCTGGTCGATTCCCTCGTACCTGCCGCACGCGAACACGAGATGCTTTTCGCGGCTGTAGCGCTGCGCGGTTTCTTGTCGGAATGGAACGCCCGCGGGCGTCGGGACCACGAGGAGGGCGTCGTCCGGGCACACCTCGTCGAGACACGGTCCCCAGACGTCGGGTTTCATCACCATGCCCGGCCCGCCACCGTATGGCGAATCGTCGACGGCGCGGTGCACATCGTGGGTCCAGTCACGCAGATCGTGAACCCCGACCTCGATCGCCCCCTTGTCGATCGCCTTGCCCAGCAACGCAATTCGCAGGGGATCGAGATACTCGGGAAAAATGGAAACGATATCGATGCGCATGGGACCGGTGCGCAAAGGGTCCGCGCGCACCGAATCCGTACGCGGTGATTCGCTCATGACTCGCCGACGTCGAGCAGCCCGTCGGGCGGGTCGATCACGATGCCGTCGAGTCCGACGGTCGGCACGATCTCGCGCACGAACGGCACCAGAACCTCGCGCCCATCGGCTGTCTTCACGGCCAGCAGATCGTTGGCGGGCAGATGCAGCACCGAGCCGACAACGCCAACCCGTTCACCCTCGACGGTGGTGACCTCGACGCCCTCGAGTTCGTGGTCGTAGAACTCGTCCGGGTCGTCGCCGGAGTCGACGTCGGCGCTGTCGATGAGGAAGAGTGTGCCGCGCAATGCGTCGGCAGCGGTGCGGTCGGACACCTCGGCCAACGACAGCAACAGCCGCCCGGCATGCTGCCGGGCGGCTGTCACCGTGTAATTCTTTTCGTCTCCCCCACGACCGGGTCGGCCACGGACGACCGAGCCGACCGCGAAGCGATCCTCCGGAACGTCGGTACGCACGTCGACAACGACTTCACCACGAATACCGTGTGACTTCGCGACACGTCCGACGACGAGATCCATCGTGGAGCGTCTACTCAGCGATCGGTGTCGACGATGTCGACGCGCACACCACGGCCACCGATTCCGGAGACCAGGGTGCGCAACGCGGTTGCCGTGCGACCGTTACGACCGATGACTTTTCCGAGATCCTCGGGGTTGACGTGCACCTCGACGAGGCGGCCTCGCCGACCGGTGATCAGCTCGACGCGCACGTCGTCGGGGTTGGCAACGATTCCGCGGACGAGATGTTCGACCGCGTCGGCGACGACAGCGCTCACGCCTGGTCCTTGGCGTCGCCGGCAGCAGCCTCAGCGGGAGCCTCGTCTGCGGCAGGCGCATCGTCGGCCTTCTTGGCGGCCTTCTTCTTGGGGGTGGTCGCCTCGGCGACGGGCTCGCTGTCGGCGGCGGCGAGTGCCGCGTTGAACAGGTCGAGCTTGGAGGTCTTGGGCTCGGCGACCTTCAGCGTGCCCTCGGCGCCCGGAAGACCCTTGTACTTCTGCCAATCACCGGTGATCTTGAGGATCGCGGCGACGGGCTCGGTCGGCTGTGCACCGACACCCAGCCAGTACTGCGCGCGCTCGGAATCGACCTCGATGAGGCTCGGCTCTTCCTTCGGGTGGTACTTGCCGATGGTCTCGATCACCCGGCCGTTGCGGCGGGTCCGAGAATCTGCGACGACGATGCGGTACTGCGGGTTGCGGATCTTGCCGAGCCGCGTGAGCTTGATCTTGACAGACATGTGTTGTTTCTCCAGTGGTCACTGCGCAATTCAGCGGCCAGCCGGAAGTGGCGGACCCGGTTTTGCGATCTATTCAGGTGTGACCGTCGGGCGGTGCGTAACCGGTCCGACGAACCGAGGATCCATTGTGCCAGACGGCACCGGGGAGGAGAAATCGCCGCGAGTGCGGCGCTGTCAACGCGTATGGAGCATGCGGATGCCCACCCCGCGACAAGGCAACCGCATGCTCCATACGACAGAAACGGACCCGCAGGCCACACAACCGCGCTCGGCCCCCCAGCGCGAGCGTTGCGCGTGGCCCTACCGAAGTCGGGACCGCCGACGCGCCTCAATGCAACGTGAGTGCCACCCTACTAGGCGGTAATAAGGGAAACCACGGCATGAAAGGTGGCGTACCTCACACCAGATTCGTCGCCGGCCCAGCGTCGTGACCGTCAGACGACGTGACCGCCCGCGCACACAACGGCGCGGGGGCGCCGGAGCGTCGAGAGATCCGCCCGAGGATCGTCATCGAGGACGAGGAAGTCGGCGCGGTCACCGTGCTCGAGAGTTCCCGCTCCGAGCCAGCCTCGGGGTTCGGTGGTCGCCGATGCGAGAGCGCCTGCGGCACCGAGGCCGATACCCGCGAGCCGCTCGATCTCGTCGACGATGCGCCCGTGTCCGATGAATCCACCGGCATCGGTACCCGCGTATATCGCAACGCCCGCCTCGCGCGCCGCGGCGAAGGTCTCGGGCGCATCGGCATGTAACTTGCGCATGTGCGCGGCATATGTCGGATATTTGTCTGCGCCCGCTGCGATCTCGGGGAAGTTGTCGACCTGAATCATGGTGGGCACCAAGGCAATCGAGTTCTCGACCAGCAGGTCGATCTGATCGGCGTGTAGGCCGGTGCCGTGCTCGATGCAGTCGACGCCCGCCGCGATGAGGTCGTCGAGCCCGTCGCTGCCGAACACATGCGCCGTGATGCGAGCACCCGCGTCATGCGCCGCAGCAACGGCGCCGTCGAGTTGGGATCGGGTCCACAGCGGGGCGAGGTCGCCTACTTCGCGGTCGATCCAGTCACCGACGAGCTTGACCCAGCCGTCGCCTGCAGCAGCCTGTCTGGCCACCTCAAGGGGTAGGTCGTCGGGGTCGTCGAGTTCGATGCCGTATCCGCGCAGGTACCGCTTCGTGCGCGCGATGTGCTTGCCGGACCGGACGAACAGGGGCCCGGCGTCGGCGTCGAGGGGGTGGGTGTCGAGTGGTGAACCGACCTCGCGGATCAGTAGTGCACCGGCTTCGGCGTCGGCGCGCGCGAACGCGCGGGCCTGCTCGATGGTCACGCCGAGTCCTGGCGCGATCCCCACATGATTGTGGGCATCGACGAGTCCCGGAACGATCCAGCCGTCGGTGGCGACGGTCGTGGCGTCGGGCACCGGCTCGCGTGAGATGGTGTCGCCAACCACCCACAGCTCGACGAGCTCATCGGTCAACGGATCGTGACCGCGATAGTGACGTGCCGTCGACGATCCGCGACCGCTCACGGCTGCTACTTCTTCTTCGGCTGCTGGAACTGCGAGATGTCGATGCCTTCGAGGCCCGGCGGCAGTTCGTCGAGACCAGCAGGCATGCCCGAGAGATCGGGGAAACCACCGGGCATACCGGGGAAACCGCCGCGGACCTTCGGTGGTGTCGGTCCGCGTCCCTTGGCTTTGCCCTTCTTGCCCTTGCCCTTTTTCCGGTTGGTCTTGCGAGAGCCGCCACCCAAGCCCATGCGGCCGGACATCTGGGCCATCATCTTGCGAGCCTCGAAGAACCGGTCGACAAGCTGATTGACCTCGCTGACCGTGACACCCGAGCCGTTCGCGATGCGAAGTCGGCGTGAGGCGTTGATGATCTTCGGGTTGTCGCGCTCGGCGGGAGTCATGCCCCGGATGATCGCTTGCACGCGGTCGAGTTGCTTGTCGTCGACCTGCGAGAGAGCGTCTTTCATCTGGTTGGCGCCCGGCAGCATCCCGAGGATGTTGCCGATCGGTCCCATGCGACGCAGCATCTGCATTTGCTCGAGGAAGTCCTCGAGTGTCAGCTCGCCCTGGCTGATCTTCTGTGCGGCGGCCTCTGCCTGCTCGGCATCCCAGTGCTGTTCGGCCTGTTCGATGAGGCTGAGCACGTCGCCCATACCGAGGATGCGGCTCGCCATACGGTCGGGGTGGAAGACGTCGAAGTCCTCGAGCTTCTCACCGGACGACGCGAACATGATCGGCTGGCCGGTCACCTCGCGGACCGAGAGAGCCGCACCGCCGCGAGCGTCACCGTCGAGCTTGGTGAGCACGACACCCGTGAATCCGACGCCGCTCTGGAAGGCTTCCGCGGTGGCCACCGCGTCCTGACCGATCATCGCGTCGACGACGAAGAGCACTTCGTCGGGCTGGGTTGCCTCACGGATGTCGGAGGCCTGGCCCATCAGCTCCTCGTCGATACCGAGGCGACCGGCGGTGTCGATGACCACGACGTCGTAGTGGTGATCGCGGGCCTCGGCGACGCCTGCACGCGCGACGGCGACGGGATCGCCGTGGCTGACCGTGCCCAGGTCGCCCGCCTGGCCGATGCTGGTCCCGGGATCGGGCGCGAACACCGGGACACCCGCGCGCTCGCCGACGATCTGCAGCTGGGAAACGGCACCCGGCCGCTGGAGGTCGCAGGCGACGAGCAGCGGAGTGTGGCCCTGTTGCTTGAGCCAGTGGCCGAGCTTGCCCGCAAGGGTGGTCTTACCCGCGCCCTGCAGGCCCGCGAGCATGATGACGGTCGGCGGGTTCTTGGCGAACTGCACGCGCCGCGTCTCGCCACCGAGGATGCCGATGAGCTCCTCGTTGACGATCTTGACGACCTGCTGGGCAGGGTTGAGCGCCTGCGAGACCTCGGCGCCCTTGGCGCGCTCCTTGATCCGGGCGATGAAAGCGCGCACCACGGGAAGAGAGACGTCGGCCTCGAGCAGGGCAAGACGGATCTCACGTGCGGTGCGGTCGATGTCGGCGTCGGACAGGCGTCCCTTGCCGCGCAAATCCTTCAGCGCACCGGTCAAGCGATCGGAGAGGGAGTCGAACATTGGTCCAGTGTCCCATGAGCCGACGTGTGCTCGCCGCAGCGGTGCGTCTCGCGTTCACCCTGCCGACCGTCGACAGGGTGAACGCGATCGTCAACTGATCGGGACGCCCGAGCGTCCGGAGCCGGTCGTGCCCGCGGCGCCGCCGTCGTTGTCGTCCTCCGAACGCGGCTGAGGCGGTGGACATGCCGCGATCACGGCATCGGCCAAGGCGGTACGCGCCTGCGGGGTGTCGTCGGCCAGACGTAGACAGAAGTTGTCGACGACGGTCGGCCCGAGCGTCGTCACCTTCGCCCACCGGACGTCGGCTCCCTGCTGCTCGATGACCTTGCTGACGCGACTGAGCAGGCCCAGGCGGTCGTCGGTGCGCAACTCCATCAGCACCTCGTCGTCGGACGGCGCGGAGGCCCAGAGGACCCGCGGCGGAGCGATGGCGAACAGCGCGGGCACCGCGTTCTTGGGATGCCCGGCACCATCGACGGCGGGATCGGTGCTTCCCGCCGCGGCACCGGCTCCGATCCCCGGTGCGGCATTGACCGAGCCGATCGTCGGGATCGGCGAACTGCTTTCGCGCGCATCGAGACGCTCGATGACGTCGATCTTGCCCTCCACGGCTGCGATCAACTGCTGGCGAAGCAGACCGGCCTCCGGCGGCGAGCCGAATGTCGGGACCACGACAAACGTGTTGACCGCGCGGCGTTGCCCGTCCGACGTCTCGATTCCCTGAACCGTCGCGGAGTGCGACCGCAACCCGTTCAACGCGACGACTCCCGCCATCTTCGACAGCAGACCCGGCGTGTCGGGTGCGACCATCACCACGGTGAACGTGTGCGGTCCCTCCCCCGGCGTGATGCTGACCGCATACTCACCGGACTCTGCGAGTGCACGCGTCTGCGCACTGAGCGGTTCGGGCTCCTCGGGGGTCTCGCCGTCGATCAACCGCATCGTGCGTCGGACGAGATCGTTGATCAGCGACGCTTTCCACTCACCCCACACACCGGGACCCGTGGCCCGTGAATCCGCTTCGGCAAGTGCCGCAAGTAGTTCCAGCAGCACTCTGTCATATCCGAGAGTCTCTGCGACCTCTGTCGCGGTCGCCGGATCGTCGAGGTCGCGTCGCGTCGCGATCGACGGCAGCAACAGATGATGACGCACCAACTCCGACAGCACGTCGACATCCTGCGGCCAGAGTCCGAACCTGTTGCCCACCTGTACCGCCAGTTCGGCTCCGACGATGCTGTGGTCGGCACCGCGTCCCTTGCCGAGGTCGTGGATCAGCGCCCCGAGCACCAGCAGGTCGGGTCGCGAGACGCGGGTGGTCATCGAGCTCGCGTAGGCGGCGGTCTCGACGAGGTGACGGTCGACGGTCCAGGTGTGCACCGCGTCTCGTGGCGGAAGGTCACGGACCGCACCCCACTCCGGCAGGAGTCTGCCCCACAGTCCGGTGCGGTCGAGCGCCTCGATGGGATCGATCATGTGGTGCCCGGAACCGAGCAGCACCAGCAGGTCGCTCAGCGCTTCTGCCGGCCACGGCTCGCGCAGTTCCGGTGCGTAGTCGGCGAGCCGAGAAAGCGTCGAGGCACTGATCGGCAGTCCGGTACGCGCCGACGCCGACGCCACCCGAAGGATCAGTCCTGGATCTTTGCTCGGAATCGCGTTGCGCGCCAACACGATCTCGCCGTTGTGCTCCACCACGCCCTCGTCGAGCGGACGTCGGATGGGCGATCGCCGCAGCTTGGACAGACCGCGGCGCGGTAACGCATTACCCGCAGTCCGCAGGCCGACGTCGATCGAGTAGCTGATCGTGCGGGCGGAGTCGCTGATCACGCGCGCGAGGTCGAAGCGGTCGCCGATCCGCAACGATGCACCCATCTCGTCGGCGTCCTGTGCGCGCACCTGCTCCCGGGGCCGTCCGGCGATCCGGTGCAGTTCGGTACGGATGTCCAACAATCGGTGATAGGCCATCTGCGGCCCCGCATTCGGCGAGTCGGGGCGCAGGCCTCCCATGCCGTCGGTGAGTTGCGCGATCGCCAGCGCGCCGAGGAGTTGCACGTCGCGTAGGCCGCCGCGACCGTTCTTCAGGTCGGGTTCCGCGCGATGCGCGATATCTCCCGCGCGACGCCATCGATCCTGTGCGTGCTCGACCACTTCAGGGAAGCGGTGCCTGATCTCGGTGCGCCACTGCTGGCGCACTCCCCCGATCAGCAGCGACGACAGATCCTCGTCGCCCACGATGTGGCGCGCTTCGAGCAATCCCAGCGCGGCCGTGGTGTCCTCGGCGGCGACCTGCAGGGCCTGAGGGACCGTGCGCACGCTGTGATCGAGCGGAATGTTGGCGTCCCACAATGGATACCAGAGTCCGTCGGCAACTTCTGAAAGCCGTTCGACGGCGAGGTCGTCGTGCAGCAGGATCAGGTCGAGGTCGGAATGCGGAAGCATCTCCCCGCGCCCGAGTCCGCCGACGGCGACGATCGCGAGTCCGCTGTGCGGCCCGATCCCGAGCTCGGCCGCCTTGCTTGTCAGCCAGAATTCGTGCAGGTCGACCAGAACCTGCCGCAACCCGGGGGCGTCGAGCCTCCCGGCACCGGTGGCCTCGGTGAGTTGCTTACGGGTACGTGCCAGGTCGGTCGCTGCGAGTGGGCCACCGCCTGGTCCCATTCCGGGCCGTGGCCCCGCATCCGACGAATCGTCGGACGCAGGGCCACGGTCGGAGTTGACGAAAGGCAACGGGCCTACAGAGCGTCTGCGCCGCGCTCGCCGGTTCGGACGCGAACGACCGACTCGACCGGGGAGACCCACACCTTTCCGTCACCGATCTTGCCGGTTCGCGCGGCCTCCACGATGACATCGACGACCTTGTCGACAGCCGCGTCGTCGACGACGACCTCGACTCGTACCTTGGGAACGAAGTCGACCGAGTATTCAGCGCCGCGGTACACCTCGGTATGGCCCTTCTGGCGACCGTAACCCTGCACCTCGCTGACGGTCATTCCCAGAATCCCGGCCTGCTCCAGGCCGGCTTTGACGTCCTCAAGCGTGAACGGTTTCACGATTGCGGTGATGAGCTTCATTGGTTATCCCTCTCCACAGGATTCAGCGTAGTAGTCAACGACCGGGGATTCATGCCAGTTCGTACGCGGTCTCGGCATGTTCTGCCTCATCGATGCCACTCTTCTCCTCATCGGGCTTGATGCGCCAGCCGAGCGGCTTGAGCACCAGAGCGATGATCGTGGTGAGAACACCGGTGAACGCGAGTGCGAATGCGGCGATCACGATCTGCACGACGAGCTGCTTGTAGTCGCCGCCCCAGAACAGGCCGGTGTCCTTGGCCAGGAAGCCGATGCCGATGGTGCCCCAGAGTCCTGCGACCAGGTGAACACCGACGACGTCGAGCGAATCGTCGTATCCGAACTTGTTCTTGAGCCCGATGGCAACCGCTGCGAGAGCACCCGCGATCACGCCGAGGATGAGCGAACCAACCGGCGTCAACGCGCCACAGGCAGGGGTGATGGCGACGAGACCGGCAACGATGCCCGACGCCGCGCCAACGCTGGTGGCGTGCTTGTCACGAACCCATTCAACCCCGAGCCAGCCGATCATCGCCGCCGCAGTTGCGGCAGTCGTGTTGACCCAGACCTTGCCTGCTGTCATGTCCGCGGCGAGCTCGGAGCCCGCATTGAAGCCGAACCAACCGAACCACAGCAGTGCGGCACCGAGCATCACGAACGGGATGTTGTGCGGCCGGTAGGCGGTCTTGCCGAAGCCGACACGGGCACCGACGATGATGGCCAACACCAGACCGGCCATACCGGCGTTGATGTGGACGACCGTGCCACCGGCGAAGTCGATCGGCGCCACGTTCGCGGTTCCGTCCGAGTTCGTGCCGAACATCCATGACGCGAAACCCTTTTCGGCGTTCGACATCAGACCGCCGCCCCACACCATGTGGGAGAGCGGGAAGTAGACGATGGTGGACCACAGCACCGAGAACACCAGCCAGGTGGAGAACTTCACGCGCTCTGCAACAGCACCCGAGATCAGGGCGACGGTGATGACGGCGAAGGTGAGCTGGAAGGCCAGGAAGACAATTGCGGGAAGGTGGGTATCGACGCCGGTCCACAACACATATGTCGGCTTGTCTTCGGTACCCGCCGTGTTCATCAGCTGATCGGATCCGAACAGCGAGAACGGATTCGAGAAGATGCCCCAGATGTCGGAGTCACCGGTGACGGTATTTCCGAATGACTCCGAAAACCCCCACAGGACGTAGACGATGCTGACGGTCGCAACCGAGCCGAACGACATCATCATCATGTTCAGAACTGCTTTACCCCGAGACAAACCCCCGTAGAAGAAGGCCAGCGCTGGAGTCATCAGAAGAACCATCGACGCACTGGCCAGCATCCATGCTGTATTGCCGGCGTCAGGCTCTCCGAAAACACTATCCGGTAGTGCAGAGACCACTGTAGAAAACCTCCTCAGAGCGCGCCGACGGCTCGGCGCCTGCAAAGACTCTGTCGGGAAGTGGTTTCAGCTGTGGTGCTCCCGTGTTTCGAGCGTGTGAACCAAAGCCCGATTCACATTTCGCGAAGGTAAATCGCCAGGTGAATCGGACATGGTCTCAAAGGTTTTTCGCAGCTTACAGAAGCGCGTCGATGAACGCTTCCGGGTCGAACGGCGCGAGATCGTCGGCTCCCTCGCCGAGTCCGACGAGCTTCACCGGGACGCCGAGCACCTCTTGGACGTTGAACACGATGCCGCCCTTGGCGGTTCCGTCGAGCTTGGTCAATGCGACGCCGGTGATGTCGACGACGTCGGCGAAGACCTTCGCCTGAGTCAGTCCGTTCTGGCCGACGGTGGCATCGAGGACCAGGATCACCTCATCGACCGGAGCCTTCTTCTCGACGACTCGCTTGACCTTTCCGAGCTCGTCCATCAGACCGGTCTTGGTATGCAGACGTCCCGCTGTGTCGATGAGCACCACGTCGACGCCCTCGTCGATCCCCTTCGCGACGGCATCGAATGCCACTGCCGCCGGGTCGGCCTGTTCCTTGCCGCGCACGATATCTGCACCGACGCGCTCGCCCCACGTCTGTAGCTGATCTGCCGCCGCGGCGCGGAATGTGTCTGCCGCGCCGAGCAATACGCGCCTACCGTCGGCGACGAGCACGCGCGCGAGCTTGCCCGTCGTCGTGGTCTTGCCGGTGCCGTTGACGCCGACGACGAGTACCACCGCCGGTGTGTCGGCATGAGGCAGCGCGCGGATCGAACGGTCGAATTCGGGGTGTAGTTGTTCGACGAGCACCCGGCGCAACAGTGCGCGGGCGTCGTCGGCGTTGCGTACCGGATTGGTGGCCAGCTCGGTGCGGAGCCGTTCGATGACCGCTTCGGTCGCGGCCGAGCCGAGGTCGGCCATGACCAGTGTGTCCTCGATCTCCTCCCAGCTCTCCTCGTCGAGGTCGCCTGCACCGAGCAGCCCGAGCATGCTCTTGCCGATCGCGCCCTGCGACCGCGACAGACGCCCGCGGAGCCGCCCGAGTCGGCCTGCCGGCGGCTCGATCTCCTCACGCGGCGGAGCTGTGGCCGCGGCTTCCTCATCCTCGATCTCGTCGATCTCTTCGATGATCTCGTCGGGACTCTCACCGACCGACTCGACGATCTCCTCGAACAGCGGGGTGGTGACCGACGAATCGATGTCCTCGTCGAGCGGCACCGATTCGCTGGTCAGCGCCGACTCTTCGGTGGTCGCAGCGGTATCGGTGGTGTCTGCGGTCGGTGCCGTGGTGGCAGTCGCAGCGGTGTCGGTTGTCGCGGTGTCTGTTGTCTCGGTGTCGGTCGCAGCGGCGTCGGTCGTGGCAGTGTCTGCTGTCTCGACGTCGGCGGTATCGGGCAGCGTGACGTTGGTGATGCCGCGACGTTCCGAGTCGCGCGGGACCGATGCGTCGTCGCCGACGCCGGGCTGACCGTCGACCTCGGTCCGCTCGGTGGGCGCGATGGTCGGCTCGGGTGGTTGCGCGACAGCGGTTCCCGACGCCGCACCACCCTGGCTGAAGCTGAAGCCCGACGACGCCTTGTACCCGCCTGAGCGATCGACCTGCGGTTTCGAGCCGTCGACCACTTGTGTCTGCTCGTCGTCGTGGAGGGAGATGCGTCGTCGACGCGCGAGGACGAGACCCGCGACGATCAACGCGAGGATGACGACGACCGCGATGACGATTCCGATGATGATTCCGGTGTTCACTGCTTCTCCAGTTCTTCCCGCATATCTCGGGCTGCGTTGTCCATCGTGCTCCTCCGCCGACCAGCGGAAGGGGCGTTCTCTATGTTGGCGCCCTGTTTGTCATGTTGGCGCCCTGTTTGTCATGTTGGCGCACTGTTCGTCGTCGCTGTGGTCGCATCCGGCACGTCGGTTTCCTGCCCGCCGACGCCGTCTCCCCCGTCGGTGCTGTCTCCACCCACTGCCGGCTGAGCGGTTGCCGTGACCGCGACGTTCTGGCCGCGCAGACGCTGTGAGATCACCGTCGTGATGCCGTCACCACGCATGCTGACGCCGTAGAGCGCATCCGCGACCTCCATCGTCGGCTTCTGGTGGGTGATCACAATGAGCTGCGACCGTTCACGCAACTGCTCGAAGAGGGTGATCAAGCGGCGCAGGTTGGTGTCGTCGAGCGCTGCTTCGACCTCGTCCATCACGTAGAACGGTGAGGGTCGCGCGCGGAAGATCGCCACGAGCATCGCCACGGCGGTCAGCGACTTCTCGCCACCCGAGAGCAACGACAGCCGCTTGACCTTCTTGCCGGGTGGCCGCGCCTCGACCTCGACTCCCGTGGTCAGCATGTCTCCGGGTTCGGTGAGGATGAGTCGACCTTCGCCGCCGGGGAACAGCGTCGAAAAGACTTGGGAGAACTCGCGTTCGACGTCGGCGTAGGCCTCGGTGAACACCTGCAGGATGCGCGCGTCGACGTCCTCGACCACGTCGAGCAGATCCTTCCGCGCGGCCTTGACGTCCTCGAGTTGCGCAGACAGGAAGCTGTAGCGCTCTTCGAGGGCGGCGAACTCCTCCAGCGCGAGGGGATTCACCTTGCCGAGGGTATTGAGGTCTTTCTGCGCTTTCTTCGCGCGCGCTTCCTGCGTCGCGCGGTCGTACGGCAGCGGCGCGGGCGCGACGACGCTCTCGCCGCGCTCCTTGGCCTGCTCGTACTCGGACATCTCCAACGCCGAGGGCGGCATCGGGACGTCCGGGCCGTACTCGGCGATCAGATCATCGGGCGACATCGCGAAGTTCTCCAGTACCTGCTCCTCGAGCTGCTGGATGCGCAACGCGGACTGCGCGCGGGCGACCTCGTCGCGGTGCACGGAATCACGCAGGGCGTTGAGCTGATCGGTGAGTGCCGCCGCTCGACTCTTCAGCGCCTCGAGGGTTTCGGTGCGCGCGGCCTTGACCTGCTCGAGCTCGTCGCGACCCGCCTGTGCTGTTGCGACAGCGCCGACGAGACGTTCGGAGACCGCGGTGGCAGCCTGGGCGACCTCGGCCGCCACCTGCGCCGCGACCCGACGAGCCTCGTCCTGGCGTCGGGCACGTTCACGGGCGTCCCGTTCACGTTGGGCGGCACGACGAAGCGAATCGGCACGGCCACGCACCGACGCGAGGCGCTCCTCAGCGGTACGCAACGCCAGACGCGCTTCCATCTCACTCGAACGCGCACCGGCGACGGCAGCGGCAGCCGCCGAGCGTTCGCCCCCGTCTCCCCCGACCTCGTCGGGTTCGGACGTCGACTCGTCACGCGCCAGGCGTAGGCGTTCCCGCAGCTCGGCGAGGGTGGTGAGCATGTCGCCGCGACCGTCTTCCGCGCGGTCGCGCTGCCGCGTGAGCCGGTCGGCCTCCGACTGTGCCGCGCGGACTTCCTGACCCAGTCGGGCGAGTTGCTCGTAGGCTCCGCCGACGGCCGCATCCGACTCGTGCAGCGCGGCCAACGCCTCTTCGGCGGCCTCGCGGCGGGCGCGCTGTTCGGTCAGTGCACCTTCGAGTGCCGCCTGCGTCTCCTCGGTGGTTCGATGCGCTGCGGCGAGATCTGCGGTTGCGGTGTCGATCGCCGAAGTGACCTCCAACGTCGACGGACGACGCGACGATCCGCCCTCCACCGACGCAGGGCCGATGCGGTCGCCCTCCCGCGTGACGCACCGGAGGCCGTGCCGTACCGCGAGGTCGACGCCTTGCTCGGCGTCGTCGACCACGACGACGTCGGCTAGTAGATGATCGACGGCACCCTTGATCTGCGACGGCGCGGTGACCACGGAGCTCGCCCAGACCGCGCCGTCGGGCAGCGCGACCTCGCGACGCGGTGCGGCGTCGTCGAGTCCGCCGAGGAGCAACGACGCCCGGCCGCCATCTCCGGTCTTCAACGCCTGCAGCGCGCGGACGGCAGCGAGCGCGTCGACCGTCGCAATCGCGTCGGCGGCGGGCCCAAGCGCTCCGGCGATGGCCGTCTCGAAACCCGAGTCGACAGCCAGCAGGTCCGAAACGGAGCCCGCCAAACCCTCCGGCGCATTCTCGAGCAGCCACGCACCGCCGTCGTTGCGTTCGAGGCCCACCGAGAGCGCCTCGATCCGCGCGGCCAGCGACGCGATCCGCTGCTCCGCCTCACGTTCGGCGGCCTGCAGCGACGCAACCCGCTCATTCGACAGATTCAGCGCCGCGACGCACCGCTCGTGGTGTTCGTCGAGGCCCTGCTCCGAGGCCTCCATCTGGCTCAGTGATTCGGCTGCCGAATCCTGTTGCTGCGCAGCAGTTTCGGCGCGTTCGACGGCGGCTGCGATCGCAGCGGTGAGGCGCGACGCCTCGGCGTCGACGCCGTCGGCCTTGGTCTGCAGACTCTCGACCTGTCCCTCGAGCCGCGCGAGTCCCTCGCGTCGGTCGGCCACCGCACGCACCGCGGCCATGTGAGCCTGCTCCGCCTCCGCGGCGACGCGCTCGTACTCCTCGAGTTCGAGCTTGGACACCTCCAGCGACTCGGCGGCAAGCGAAACCGCCTCGGCCATTTCGGCCTCGGTGAGCGCGGCCTCCTCAGCCTGGCGTTCGAGTTGTTCCGGATCGGGACCGCCGGAGCTGGCCGTCGGCTCCGCGAGGTAGCGGCTGCGTTCGGTTGCGACCCGATTGGTCGCGTCGACACGCTCGGCGAGCGCCGACAACCGGAACCACGCCTGGCCTGCCGCCGCGGCAGCGGGAGTGACCTGGGCGAGATGGTCGGTGTGCTCGGCGACCTCGGCATTGACGGTGTCGAGTTCTGCGGTGACCTCGTCGGAGCGTCGTCGAATCTCTTCTTCGACAGCGGTGTGCTCGGCCATCTCCGTGCGTCGGGTCACCAGGTCGTCTGCGGCCAACCGCAGTCGTGCGTCGCGGAGATCGGCCTGCACCGTCTGAGCTCGGCGGGCAACCTCGGCCTGCCGTCCGAGCGGTTTGAGCTGTCGCCGCAGTTCGGCGGTGAGGTCGCTCAGACGCGCGAGATTTGCCTGCATCGAGTCGAGCTTGCGAACGGCCTTCTCTTTGCGCTTGCGGTGCTTGAGGACTCCTGCCGCCTCTTCGATGAAGGCACGACGGTCCTCCGGCCGCGATTCCAGAATTGCCGCGAGACGGCCCTGCCCGACGATGACGTGCATCTCGCGCCCGATACCCGAGTCGGACAGCAACTCCTGCACGTCCATCAACCGGCACGAACTCCCGTTGATCTCGTACTCGCCCGCACCGTCGCGGAACATCCGTCGCGTGATGGAGACCTCGGAGTATTCGATCGGCAGAGCGCCGTCGGAGTTGTCGATCGTCAGCGTCACCTCGGCCCGACCGAGAGGCGGCCGACCCGACGTCCCGGCGAAGATGACGTCTTCCATCTTGCCGCCACGCAGCGCTTTCGCACCCTGCTCGCCCATCACCCACGTCAGTGCGTCGACCACGTTCGACTTACCCGAGCCGTTGGGGCCCACCACGCAGGTGATGCCGGGCTCGAATCGCAGAGTCGTGGCCGACGCGAAGGACTTGAAGCCCTTCAGGGTCAGGCTTTTCAGGTGCACGACCGTTAAGCCTACCCATCACCCGATGCAGGCAGGCGCAACCGGGCAGGCGGTTGAGCGGCGGATCAGCGTTCGACGAATCCTTGCAGGTCATCCCGTGGCGCATCGAAACGTTCGACGACGAGGTCGACCCGACCGGGAGTGTCGCCCGAACGCAGCAGGTCGAGTAGCGCGTGCGCCTGCGGCTCGGCCCCCTCCGCGACGACGAGCACCCGCCCATCGGCGAGATTCGTCGCAGAACCGACCAGGCCGAGCTCCAGGGCGCGCGAGCGCGTCCACCAGCGGAACCCGACGCCCTGAACCTGTCCGTGAACATGCGCGGTCATCCGAACGACCTGGTCGGAACCACTCATCGGGGCGTCAGTCGCTCTCGATGACGAGTTCGACCTCAGTGCCCGCCTTGAGCGTGCGGCCCACCGTGCACACCGAGTCGATCGCGCGCTCGACGACCACCAGCAGTCGCTCCGCAGCGGCGGGATCGAGTTCGGACAGGTCGACGTCGAGCACCTCACGCAGGCGCGGGTACACCTCGTTCTCGCGGTCGGCGTCGCCCGAGACGCGGATCGTCGCGTCGTAGTCGTCACCGAGGCGACGTGCGAGCGGGCGGTCCGACGACATCCCGGTGCATGCGGCAAGCGCGATCTTCAGCAGCTCACCCGGTGTGAACACGCCGTCGACGTCCTGCGAGCCGATCAAAACTTCCGCACCACGTGAACTCTTGCCGGTGTAGCGACGCGTACCGGTCCGCTGCACCCACAACTCGGTGTGTGCCGAGCCGGCATCCGATACCTGCGGCGCCGCTGTGGTCGCGGACGAATTCTCGCTGGTCATCTGCGCGATGACTCCCTTCGCAATCGACGACGGCGCACCCGAGGCGCCGCTCGCAATAGTAGAACTGCTTCCGATGCCGTCTTATGCCGCGACATCTCTCACGCTGGGAGCGATGAACCGCTACTGCCGAGGCCTGGGCTGACACTTCGGGCAGAAGAAGGAGCCCCGGTTCATGAACTCCTCACGCCGCATCAGCGTCCCGCATCGTCGGCACGGCTGACCCGCCCGACCGTAGGCATTCAGCGAACGCTCGAAGTAGCCCGACTGCCCGTTGACGTTCACGTACAGCGCGTCGAACGACGTGCCGCCCACCGCCAACGCGTCGCTCATCACCGCGGTCGCGGCGTCGAGTAACTCGGCGAGCTTGCGTCGAGAGATGCCGTCGGTCACGCGGGTGCCGTTCAGCCGCGCTCGCCAGAGGGCCTCGTCGGCGTAGATGTTTCCGACGCCGGAGATCAGCGACTGATCGAGCAGTGCGCGCTTGACCTCCGTGTGCTTGCCGCGCATTCGACGCACCACCTCGTCCCTGTCGAACCCGGAGTCGAAGGGGTCGGGCGCGATATGGGCAATCGAGCGCGGCAGCGACGCCGGGTCGCCGGGCAGTTCGGTGTCGGCGTCGGCGGATTCGGCGTCGACATAGTCGTCGAGGTGCCACCCGCCGAAGGTCCGTTGGTCGACGAACCTCAACTCGTTGCCGTCGTCGAGCGTCGCGCGCACCCGCAGATGCGTGTGGTCGGGTGCGCCGACACGGGCGACCAGCATCTGCCCACTCATACCGAGGTGGACGACGAGCGCGAACCGGTCGACGCCGTCGGGCGCCTCGACGTCGAGCCACAGGTACTTTCCGCGTCGACGAGCAGCGAGAATCGTTGCGCCCCTGAGCCTTCCGACCAGATCGGGCGCATCGCCGACGTGCCTGCGGACGGCTCGCGGGTGGAGGACCTCTACGTCGGTGATCGTGCGCCCGACAACATGCTTCTCGAGACCGGCACGGACGGTCTCGACTTCGGGAAGTTCAGGCATCGCTCACGGCGTCACGCTCGGTGAGCGCCTGCCATGCCAGGGATGCGGCCTTCTGCTCGGCTTCCTTCTTGGTGCGTCCCACACCTTCGCCGAGTGCTTCGCCTGCGATCACCGCACGCGCGGTGAACTCCTTGCTGTGATCGGGGCCGGTCGAGCTGATCTGGTACTGCGGGGGCCCGTAGCCACGCTCGGCGGCCAACTCCTGCAACGAGGTCTTCCAGTCGAGTCCCGCGCCGAGTTGGCCTGCGCGGTCGAGGATCTCGTCGAAGAGGTCAAGGATGATGCGTTGCGAGGTCTCCAGGCCGTGGTCGAGATACATTGCGCCGAAAAGCGATTCGAGGCCGTCGGCCAGAATCGAATCCTTGTCGCGACCACCGGTCATCTCCTCGCCGCGACCGAGGAAGAGGTGGCGCCCGAGACCGCCCTCGCCGAGTCCACGCGCGACGTCGGCGAGTGCATGCATGTTGACGACGCTTGCCCTGATCTTGGCCAGCTCGCCCTCGGGACGTTCGGGGTATCGCTTGTACAGCCGTTCGGTGATCACCACGCCGAGCACCGAGTCGCCGAGGAATTCCAGCCGCTCGTTGGTCGGCAGACCACCGTTCTCGTAGGCATACGAGCGGTGGGTCAGTGCGAGTGTGAGCAGTTCATCCGCGATCGGTGTGCCGAGCGCTTCCAGCAACGACGCGACACCCCCGGAGTCAGCTCCCAGAGAGGCGACAGCGTCACGGTTGTCTGGTTGGGGTGCAGGCGACGTCGCGTCGTCGACACCGGTCACGCCGAGCCCCGTTCGCCGCTGTCGGAGTCCTGCGACCCCTTCTGCTCCAGCGAACCGAATTTGTCGGCGAGCTTGGCCCAGCGGGGATCGATGATCTCGTGGGAGTGGCCGGGTTCCGCGACGGCAAGCCGGACACCGCACTCAGCGCACAAGCCCGCGCAGTCCTCACTGCACAGCGGTGACATCGGGAGTTCGAGCGCGACGGCGTCGATGACGGCCTGCTCGAGGTCGATCCTGTCGTCGACGATCCGGTGGATGTCCTCGGAGTCGGTCGTCTGCTCGGTCTCACTGTCGGGGTAGGCGTACAGCTCGGTCAGGAACACCGTCACCGTGCCGTCGACGGGTTCGAGACAACGCACACATTGGCCCTCGGTCTCGCCGGAGACGGTGCCCGTGACCAGGACGCCCTCAGACACAGACTCCAGCCGTAAGTCGAGGTCGACGTCGGAATCCGCGGGTATCGCGATCATCTCCACGCCGATCCGATGGGGAGCGACGACCGTGCGATGGATCTCTTCCATCGTCCCCGGACGCCTGCCCAACGATCGGATGTCGAGGACGAAGGGATCGCGCTGCGCCTGCGCACCTTGAGTCACTGCATTCTCGGCCACATGTGCACCATACGCCCGACCAGGTCATTCATCGAACGACCCGACGCGCCACTCAGACCGCGAGCGGCGAGCTGTGGTCGTGCAGGTCTGCCGAACCGGGTCGTGCCTGTTCAGCACTCGTCCGACGAGCACCTGCATCGTCGACGCTGCGCGGGTATTCGACGTAGTCGTGCATGCCCGCGCCGGTACGCAACTGGTGGCGTCCACGGTTGACCGAGCGCAGGGTCCCGGTGAGGATCTCCTCGAACTCGGCGAGCTTCTCGTCGACATACACATCGCAGTCGCCGCGGAGTCGATCGGCCTCGGCGTGCGCGGCATCGATGATCCGCTCCGCCTCCGACTTCGCAGCCGCGACGACCTCGGTCTCGGAGACCAGGCGCTGCTGCTCGGCGATGCCGTCCGCGACGGACTTGTCGTAGGTGTTGTTTGCCGAGTCGATGGTCCGCTGCGCCTCGGCACGTGCACGCCCGGTGACGGCGTCGAACTCGCGTGCTGCGCTCGTCGACAGCCGGTGGGCTTCCGCGCTGGCCTCGTCGACCAGGTTCTTTCCGTGCGCGCTCGCCTCGTCGACCATGCGGTCGGCCTGCGCCTTGGCGTCGGCAAGGAGGCGGTCGGCCTCGGCACGAGCGTGCGCGAGCATGGCGTCGGACTCCGACTCCGCGGTGGTCACGACCTTGTCGGCGTGATCGGCGGCGTCGCCGAGCATGTTCTCGCGCTGGTCGAGCACGTCCTGGGCGTCGTCGAGCTCGCCCGGAATCGAGTCCTTGATGTCGTCGAGCAGTTCGAGGACATCGCCACGCGGCACGACACAGCCGGCCGTCATGGGAACACTTCGTGCCTCTTCGACGATGGCCACGAGTTCGTCGAGAGCTTCAAATACCCGGTACACAGCTACCCCAATCCGGCTCATGCCATTACTTGTCAGTGAGACCTGTGTCGTCGTGACGCGGGTCCGCCTGAGACTGATGTGACTATTGTGCCGAATGTGATCGCTGGGATTACGGAGCCGGATGATATGGGCGTGTCGCCTGTGGCGATTGTGACTACGGGTCAGCAGTGAACGTCAGACTGTCCGCTCCCCCGCAAGGACCGCCTCGAGACGTCGGTGGATGTGCGGTGCGAGGTACGGCGACGCGTCGCCACCGAGCTTCGCCACCTCTTTGACCAGCGAACTCGAGACATGAGCGAAGCGCGGATCGGTGAGCATGAAGACCGTCTCGACATCTGCGAGCTCGCGATTCATCTGCGCCATCGGGAGTTCGTAGTCGAAGTCGACGCCAGAGCGCAGCCCCTTCACCAGGACTCCGATGTTCTTCTCGGCCAGATAGTCGACGAGCAGACCGGTCCATCGGTCGACGCGGACGTTGGGCAGATCGGCACAGTCCTCCTCGATCAACGCGATGCGTTCGTCGATGCTGAACAGGCCATGTTTGTTGGGATTGACCACGACGAGAACCACGATCTCGTCGAAGGCCGACGCCGCACGTTCGACGATGTACCGATGTCCCCTGGTGAACGGATCGAAGGAACCTGGAATCACTGCGCTGCTCATGGCGTAAACCTACCGATCTCCACGCGGGTCTCCCCGTAGACCTTCTCCACGATGAGATCGAACTCCTCGGGCCATCTCGGCGCCGACGACCGCGCGTCTCGTTCGACGACGACGAGCGCGTCGTCCGCGAGCCACCCGTCGGAGCTCAAGCGCTCGAGATCGGCCTCGACGTCCGCGGTGTCCAGCGCGTACGGAGGGTCGGAGAAAACCAGGTCGAACGGCCGGCCTGCTCTCGCTGTCGCGAGGTACGACCCGACCGAGGACGTCACCACCTTCGAGCGACCGGACAGCTCGAGGGACCGCACATTCGCGCTGATGACCGAGGTGGCCCGCTTTCGGCTGTCCACCAATACAGCCGACGCCGCACCGCGCGAGAGGGCTTCGATCGCGAGCGCCCCCGAGCCCGCATAGAGGTCGAGGACTCGCGAGTCGTCGAAGTCGATGCGCGCGGCGAGCGCACTGAACAGAGCCTCGCGCACCCTGTCGGAGGTCGGGCGGGTGCCGTCGTCGGGCACGGTCAGCCGTCGCCCACCGAGAGCGCCTGCGATGATCCTCGTCATCGTTCGTATTCTGCTCGCCATACTTACCCGATGAGAACGCCGGGTCTCAGCCGTCCGACACCGACAAATCGCACAAACGTGACCCCTATCACAACCGGCGTTGAACAGTGCCGACGGCGGGGTTTCGGTGTCCGATTCCGGCAGCAGCATGACTTCGCCGACACACATTGTTAACGTCAGGAACGTTATGAGCCCCTCCACAACGAGAACGGCCCCATCAACTGTCCTGACGATCGACTACCGGACGCCGACGGTGTCCGACGGAACCAGACTCTGGGAAATCGCCTCGGATTCACAGGTTCTCGACGTCAACTCGAGTTATGCCTATGTGCTGTGGTGTCACGACTTCGCCGACACCTCGATTGTCGCCGAAGTCGATGGTCGTGCAGTCGGTTTCGTCACCGGTTATCGACGCCCCGCTGACCCGTCGACCCTCATGGTCTGGCAGGTCGCCGTCGACGATGACTTCCGCGGACACGGAATCGCAGCAAAGATGCTGCACCAGTTGTTCGATCGCGTCCGGCGCAGTTCGGTGGTGGCCATGCACACCACCATCAGCCCCGACAACGTTGCGTCCCAACGTCTTTTCGCGTCGGTCGCACGAGATCGCGGCCTGGACTTCGTTCGACGCGACCTGTTCGCCGTCGACGATTTCCCAGATGCACACCAGCCGGAGGATCTCTACATGCTCGAACCGAAGGTCGGCGAGCCCTAGTACTTCTGGCGCGGGTTTTCTCACCGGCGGACGTGTTTCCCACCGGTACGTTCTCGCTGGTAGCGGCTAACGCGGTCTTACTGACGAACAGTCTTCGGCGAGACGATCCGCGACGGAGAGCCGTTGCGCCCGAACACAATCCGCACGCGTCGAACAGTGGCGCGCCGCTTTAGTAAACGCGTATATGCGCGTCCCCACAGCACTTCTCGAGAGCTCCGCTCCGAAGTGGACTGTGGCCCAGATATTTCCCACATTGGAGGATGCACGATGCAACTTCTCGACACCACCATCGACGACTCGGTCTTCACCCAGAACGAGTCCGAAGTCCGCAGCTACTGCCGCAACTGGCCGACCGTGTTCGGTCGCGCGCGTGGCTCGTGGATCACCGACACCGAGGGCCGCGAATATCTCGACTTCTTCGCGGGCGCAGGCGCCCTGAATTACGGGCACAACCATCCGGTCCTGAAAGAGGCTCTCCTCGAGTACATCTCGGCGGACGGCATCACCCACGGGCTCGACATGGCGACCGTCGCCAAAGGGCAGTTTCTGGAGACGTTCCACGACAAGATCCTGGCGCCCCGTGACCTCGACTACAAGGTCCAGTTTCCCGGACCGACAGGCACCAACGCCGTCGAGTCGGCGCTGAAGCTGGCTCGCAAGGTGACCGGCCGCGAGTCGATCGTGAGCTTCACCAATGCTTTTCACGGCATGACGCTGGGATCGCTCTCGGTGACCGGCAACTCCATGAAGCGCGCGGGCGCGGGCATCCCACTCGTGCACGCCACGCCGATGCCCTTCGACAATTACCTTGACGGCACCGTCGAGGACTTCAGCTGGTTCGAGCGCGTGCTCGAGGACTCCGGCAGCGGCCTCAACACCCCGGCCGCGGTCATCGTCGAGACGGTGCAGGGCGAGGGCGGCGTCAACGTCGCACGTGCCGAGTGGCTGCGTGGGCTTGCCGACCTGTGCAAGCGTCGCGACATCCTGCTGATCGTCGACGACGTCCAGATGGGCTGCGGTCGCACGGGCGAGTTCTTCTCCTTCGAGGAGGCGGGCATCGAGCCCGACATCGTCACCATGTCGAAGTCGATCAGCGGTTACGGACTGCCGATGGCACTCGTGTTGATTCGTCGAGACCTCGACGTCTGGGCACCCGGCGAGCACAACGGCACATTCCGCGGCAACAACCCCGCATTCATCACGGCCACCAAGGCCATCAACGAGTTCTGGTCCGACGACCAGCTCACCCGCGACGTTCACCGCAAGGGACGCCAGATCGACGAAGTCTTCTCGGCGCTGTCGGAACGCCACGAAGGCTTGTCGACGCGAGGACGCGGGATGGTGCGCGGCCTCGTCTTCGACGAGCCGACGCTCGCGGCCAAGGCATGTGCGCGGGCCTTCGGGTCCGGACTGCTCGCCGAGACGTCGGGACCGTCGGATGAGGTTGTGAAACTTCTTCCGCCACTGAATATTTCCACTGAAGAACTTGACCGCGGGCTCGGCATTCTCGTCGATTCCGTGGAGGAGGTGATCGCATGATCGTCCGTACCACCAATGAAATCACCGGCACCGAGCGCGAGGTCGCCGACCCCAAGGGCAACTGGGTCTCCAAGCGCATCGTCCTTGGCGGCGACGGCGTCGGATTCTCGTTCCACGAGACCACCATCAAGGCCGGCAGCGTCAACGAGTTCCACTACGCCAACCACATCGAAGCGGTGTGGCTGGTGGAGGGCGAGGGAACTCTCCTCGATCGCGAGACCGGGCAGACCTATCCCCTGGCCGCTGGATCGATGTACCTGCTCAACGGACACGAGCGCCACACGGTGACGGCTGAGACGCAGATGCGCATGCTCTGTGTGTTCAACCCGCCGGTCGTCGGCACCGAGGTACATGACGAGAACGGCATCTACCCGCTCGTCACCGTCCCGGAGCAACCGAACGGCAAGCACGCGAACGCCTGACCGCGCGAGCACTAATCCGCCTGCGGGCCCCGCACTCCCCTCGGGAGTCCGGGGCCCGCAGGCGTCTGTTCCACCCCATCTGCGCCGTCTGAAGCCTCGGCCGCGCCTGAGGGCTGCGACGCGGCGCTAACCTGGATGTATGCGCACGCGGTTACAGATCGGCTGGACGCCGGCCGAACCGACCCCACTCGACGACGATCTTGATGCCCGCATCGAGCAGATGCACAACCTCCTCGACGGCCGACGCGTCGTTGCGCTCACCGGCGCAGGAATCTCCACCGACTCGGGCATCCCCGATTACCGCAGCCCAGGCGCGCCGGTTCGGACGCCGATGACGCTGGAGATGTTCCTGTCGTCACCCGACTTCCGCCGCCACTACTGGGCACGCAATCACCTCGGCTGGCGCCACATGGACGCTGCGCGGCCCAACGCGTCGCACCACACGCTCACCCAACTGCAGCGTCGCGGCGCACTGACGACGGTCATCACGCAGAACGTCGACATGCTGCACACCAAGGCCGCTACACGCGGGGTGATCGAACTGCACGGCTGCTATGGACGTGTGCGGTGCCTCGACTGCGGCGACACCATCTCTCGACGAGGCCTCGCGCAGACCCTGGAAGCCCTCAATCCGGGATTCGCCGAACGCGTGGCCGGCCGCGGCGCGATCGAGGTGGCGCCGGACGCAGACGTGACACTCGACGACACAAGTGACTTCGTCGTCGCCGACTGCTCGATGTGCGGCGGAACCCTCAAACCCGACATCGTCTACTTCGGCGAGAATGCGTCGAAGACCACCGTGCAGCAGGCATTCTCGGCAGTCGACGACGCCGACGCGATGATCGTCGTCGGCTCGTCGCTCACCGTCATGTCAGGCTTGCGGTTCGCCCGGCACGCGCACCGCACCGGCAAACCTCTCGTAGTGATCAACCGGGGCATCACGCGCGCCGACGACATCGCCGATCTCAAGATCGACCACTATTGCGGCAGTGTGCTCGCCGCGCTGACCCCACACGCTGCCGCCTGAGCGGTCCCGCGGCGCAGATCGTTACAGCTTTCAGACCGCCAACCTGTACCGGTACATATCGACACGCCACGGCGCGTGGTTTTCTGTGCGGAGCAGACTAGACGGCGACCAGGTCGTCGGCGTGAATCACGGGGCGGTGCAACTCGTTCGGTAGTTCCGACGTCGACCGCCCGACCATGCGGGCGACGTCGTCGGAGTCGTAGCTACTGACGCCTCGCGCGCGCACGGTGCCGTCGTTGTCGACCAACTCGACGACGTCACCGTCGTAGAAACGCCCACGCACCCCGACGACCCCCGCACCGAGCAGCGAGCGCCGCCTGCGTGCGACAGCCGCGACGGCGCCGTCGTCGAGCACGATCTGTCCCCGCGCGTCGGCGGCATGCCTGACCCAGAAACGCCTGGCGGACAAGCGTTCCGGCCTCGCTGCGAACACCGTGCCGACCGATCCGTCGCCGAGCGCGCGATCGGCGTCTGCGGCGGCGGCCAGCAGGACCGGAACGCCCGCGTCGGCCGACAGTCGCGCTGCGGCGAGCTTCGACGCCATGCCGCCGGTGCCCAGCGTGCCGCCCGAGCCCGCGATCACGCCGTCGAGATCTTCGGGCCCGTTGACCTCGTCGATGAAACGTGCGCGCTGACCGTCGGGGCCCACCTTGCGCGGATCACCGTCGTAGAGGCCGTCGACGTCGGAGAGCAGCATCAGAGCGTCGGCGCCCGCGAGATGCGCGACCAACGCGGCGAGACGGTCGTTGTCACCGAAGCGAATCTCGTTGGTGGCCACCGTGTCGTTCTCGTTGACCACCGGGACGGCGTGCAATGCCACGAGTCGGTTGAGCGTGCGCTGTGCATTGGCATGGTGCGCGCGGTTGGAGATGTCGTCCGCGGTCAGCAGTACCTGCCCGACCGTGCGCCCGTACCGGTGAAAGGACGTGCCCCAGGCGTGCGCGAGAGCCAACTGCCCGACGCTCGCGGCAGCCTGTTTGGTGGCAAGATCTGTCGGTCGCTTCTTCAGGCCGAGCGGCGCGATACCCGCGCCGATGGCACCCGACGACACCACGATGACGTCCGAGCCCGCTCGCATGCGCGCTTCGAGTGCATCGGTGAGCCGATCGAGCCGGTCACGGTCGAGTCCGCTGTCGAGGTCGGTGATCGCCGACGACCCGATCTTTACGACGATGCTGCGAGCTGCAGCGATCGATTCGCGAACGTCACTCACCGTCGGTCTCGTCCTGCAGTCCACGACGCAGACGTCGCGCTTCCTTACGCTCGGCGGCACCCACACGCTCCGACCGATCAAGCCGAATGTCGGTGCCGCGCCCGGTGATCGGCACATCGTCGCCCATCGGGGTCGTCGGCTCCCAGTCGAAGCTGACGTCGCCGATGGTCACCGGCGCGCCCGGCTCCGCACCGAGGCGGACCAACTCGTCCTCGACGCCGAGACGGTTGAGACGGTCGGCGAGATAGCCGACGGCCTCGTCGTTGTCGAACTGCGTTTGCGCGATCCAGCGCTCAGGCCGCGTACCGCGCACGATGAAGCCGCCAGGCGTGGCGGGATCGGCAACGACCGTGAAACCACTGTCGTCGATGGCCTTCGGACGGATCACTGGACGACGAGCGACGGGCTTCGGATGTGCCTCGCGGTACTCGTCTACCATTCTGGCGAGCGCGTCTGTCAGTTCCTTGAGCCCCTGATGTGCGACGGCGGAGATCCGGTATACGGGCCAACCACGTTCTGCGAGTTCGGGTTCGACGAGATCGGCCAGTTCGTTGGCCTCGGGCACGTCCGTCTTGTTCAGGATCACCACGCGCGGGCGCTCGGCGAGGTCGCCGAGACCGTGATCGGTGTGCAGAGCGGGTTCGTACGCGGCGAGTTCGGCTTCGAGCGCGTCGATATCGGAGATCGGATCACGACCCGGTTCCAGCGTGGCGAGGTCGACGACGTGGGCGAGAACCGCACACCGCTCCAGGTGCCGCAGGAATTCCAGCCCGAGTCCTCGGCCACTCGATGCGCCCGGAATGAGGCCCGGCACGTCGGCGATGGTGAACACACCACCGGCGGTCTGCACGACGCCGAGGTTGGGCTGCAGTGTGGTGAACGGATAGTCGGCGATCTTCGGCTTGGCCGCAGAGAGCACCGACACCAGCGACGACTTGCCCGCCGACGGGAAGCCAACGAGTCCGACGTCGGCGACGGACTTCAGTTCGAGAACGAGA
The DNA here is from genome assembly GCF_001665905.1 of Gordonia sp. 852002-50395_SCH5434458. Taxonomy (NCBI): domain Bacteria; kingdom Bacillati; phylum Actinomycetota; class Actinomycetes; order Mycobacteriales; family Gordoniaceae; genus Gordonia; species Gordonia sp. 852002-50395_SCH5434458. The sequence continues at coordinate 65,165 of NZ_LZTC01000023.1, read as the reverse complement.
TCGCGGTGCTGCCCCTCCTCACCGAGGAGCGCGAAGCCCGGCGCCTTGCGCGCCTTGGACGCCAGCGCCGCGTTGCCGAGTCCGCCACGTCCGCCCGAGGCGGCGTCGAACGTCGTACCCTCCCCGACCAGGTCGGCAAGGATCGTTCCGTTCTCGTCGAGCACGACGGTGCCGTCCGGCACGTGGAGGACCAGATCGTCGCCATTGGCGCCGCTGCGGTGATCGCCCATGCCGGGCGTCCCGTTACCCGCCTTGGCATGCGGCCGGAAGTGAAAATCGAGCAGTGTGTGCACCTGAGGGTCGACGACGAGCGTCACGGACCCACCGTTGCCACCGTTACCACCGTCGGGTCCGCCGAGCGGCTTGAACTTCTCCCGATGCACCGACGAACAGCCGTGGCCACCATTGCCCGCAGCGACGTGAATCGTCACCCGGTCGACGAACCGCGACATGACGTCCTTTCTCGTTCGTAGGCCGTGAGCGCGGATCGCGCTGTCGGACCATCGAACCTGATCTTCTCGTTGTGGAAATACAACCTCGTTGTAGAAATACAACAGGGCGGGCCGGGTGCATATGCCCCTGGCCCGCCCTGTCGTTGAGAGCTGTGCTCGAAAACCGCTAGGTCAGGCCTGTGCGGTCTCCGGAACGATGTTCACGGTCTTGCGGCCACGCTTGGTGCCGAACTGCACCGCGCCCGACTCGAGAGCGAACAGGGTGTCGTCGCCACCGCGACCGACGTTGACGCCCGGGTGGAACTTGGTGCCGCGCTGGCGGATCAGAATCTCGCCTGCGCTGACCTGCTGGCCACCGAAGCGCTTCACGCCGAGGCGCTGCGCGTTGGAATCGCGACCGTTGCGCGAACTGGACGCGCCCTTCTTGTGTGCCATTTTCTCGTCCTCCTGGCTACCTGAGTGTGTTGCAGTTGGGGATCAGGGGCTGGGCCCCGGAAATTACTTGATACCGGTGACCTTGAGGACCGTCAGCTTCTGACGGTGACCCTGGCGCTTGTGGTAGCCGGTCTTGTTCTTGAACTTGTGGATACGGATCTTGGGGCCCTTGACGTGCTCGACCACCTCGCCGGTGACCGAGATCTTGGCGAGCTTGTCCGCATCGGTGGTCAGGGTCGAGCCATCGACGACAAGCGCCACGGGCAGGCTCACGCTGCTGCCGGGCTCGCTGTCGATCTTCTCGACCTTCACAATGTCGCCCTCAGCGACCTTGTACTGCTTACCGCCGGTCTTGACGATCGCGTACGTTGCCATCGAAGCTGTCCTCTTACTCATCATCGGGCTCGCTGCGCGTACGTCGCGCACGAGCGTTGTGGGTGTGTGCGTCCCGGTGCGGTCCGCACGGCATCGGGCATTGCTGCCCGGGATGCTCACGGATCACACCAGAGGGCCTGTCCGCGGGTCTCGTCAGCAGTGCTCATCGCATGATCGGCACAGCTCGAACCCTCCGCGGAAGGCGACCAATCAAGATTACGGGACCGGTCGCCGCTGGGTCAAACTCGCCATATCATGCCGGGCCTGCCGACGTGGTGGTCAGTCCTCCACAGGTGGTCCAGCGGGACGTCCGGCCGTGCGCCTACGTGGTCGGCGTCGCACCGCAACGGTGGTCGGCGACGACGAGACCGGGCCGAACGTGGTCAACGGGGCACGCGTGGGCGCATCGTCTGCGAGAACCACCGGCTCGGCCGCTCCGGTCGGCGACGCCGCCCGACGGACCGCACGGCGTCGACGCTTCGGCGCCTCTGCCCCGTTGGTCGACTGTGCGTCCTGTCCTGCCGGCTGTGCACTCTCTCCGGTCGACTGTGCGTCCTGTCCGGTCGTCTGTGCGTCCTGTCCGGTCGACTGGGCGTCCTGACCCGCCGACTGTGCGTCCTGACCCGTCGACTGTGCGTCTGCCGAGCCATTCGACGACGACTCGTCATCGACAACGACTGCCTCGACGTCGATGACCTCGCCGTCCTCGTCGTGCGTGTGGGCCGCCATCGCGCGGAACATCGGGTGCTCCGCCGGGTTGTGAGCGGGCTTCTGCTCGGCCGGTTCCGCCTTCTTCTTGTTGCGTCGCGAGCGCTTCGAGCCGGTGTTCTCCGACTTTGCGCCGTCGTCGGACGTCACCTCGACAGGACTCGAATGCACGATGATCCCGCGGCCGCCGCACGTCGTGCAGGTCGTCGAGAAAGCTTCGAGCAGGCCGGTACCGAGGCGCTTACGTGTCATCTGCACGAGGCCGAGCGATGTCACCTCGGACACCTGATGGCGCGTGCGATCGCGCGACAACGCCTCCGTGAGTCGACGCAGCACCAGGTCGCGGTTGGATTCGAGCACCATGTCGATGAAGTCGACGATGATCATGCCGCCGATATCGCGCAGACGCATCTGCCGCACGATCTCTTCGGCCGCCTCGAGGTTGTTGCGGGTCACCGTCTCTTCGAGGTTGCCCCCGGAGCCGGTGAACTTGCCCGTATTGACGTCGACGACGGTCATCGCCTCGGTGTGCTCGATGATCAGCGTGCCGCCCGACGGCAGCCACACCTTGCGGTCGAGTGCCTTGGCGAGTTGCTCGTCGATGCGGTGCACGACGAAGGAGTCCGGTGCGTCGGCGCGCGGACGCTCGAAGCGCTCCACCCGATCCATGAGGTCGGGCGCAACCGAGCTCACGTAACCCTCGACGAGGTTCCACGCCTTATCGCCTTCGACGACGAGCTTCTTGAAGTCCTCGTTGAACAGGTCGCGGACCACGCGGACCAGCAGGTCGGGCTCCTCGTAGAGCGCGCGCGGCGACACCGATCCCTTGTTGGCCTTGCCGAACGCCTCATCGATCGACTTCCACTGCTTCTCGAGTCGCTCGATGTCGGCAGCGAGGTCGTCGGCGCTCACACCCTCCGACGCGGTACGGATGATGACACCCGCATCGTCGGGGACCAGCTTGGCGAGGATCTGCTTGAGCCGCTTGCGCTCGACGTCGGGAAGCTTGCGGCTGATACCGGTCGACGTTCCACCCGGCACGTAGACCAGGTAGCGACCGGCCAGCGAGATCTGCGTGGTCAGTCGAGCGCCCTTGTGCCCGACCGGGTCCTTGCTGACCTGCACGAGCACCGGATCGCCGGGCTTAAGGGCCTGTTCGATCTTGCGTGACCCACCGTCGAGTCCTGCAGCGTCCCAATTGACCTCGCCTGCATAGAGCACGCCGTTGCGACCGCGACCGATGTCGACGAACGCGGCCTCCATGCCGGGCAGCACGTTCTGCACGCGCCCGATGTAGATGTTGCCGACCATCGACGACGACGTCTCCGTGGTGACGAAGTGCTCGACGAGCACACCGTCTTCGAGCACGGCGACCTGCGTGTAGTCCTCGACGGGAGTGACGTGATCGTGCTCGTCGGACTGCGAGAGCCGAACATTGGCACTGCGCTCACGCACCACCATCACGCGGTCGACGGCCTCGCGGCGCGCGAGGAACTCCGACTCGCTCAGGATCGGTGGTCGACGACGCCCGGCGTCTCGACCGTCGCGACGTCGCTGGCGCTTGGCCTCGAGCCGCGTCGACCCCGAAATCCCCTGCACCTCGTCGCGGGCGCGCTTGCTGCGCGGCTCCCGCTCGTGGACGACAGTGTTCGGCGGATCGTCGGGCGACGACGCGTCGTCGGATTCGGCTCCACCCTTACGGCGACGACGGCGCCTGCGGCGCTTGCTCGACGTTCCGTCTCCGGAATCGGCATCGTCGGAGTCGTCGGCGTTATTGTCTGCGTCCTGACCATTGGACTTGTCGGCAGAATCGTCCGAGGAGTTGGAATCGTCGGACGAGCCCGGACCCTGTCCGCGCCCATCAGCCTGATTCTCGCCTTCAGCGTTTTTACCCTCTGCTGGCTTGCCCTTGCCGGACTTCTTCCGCTTCTTGCCAGCGGGTCGATCGCTGCCCGACTGATCGGAATTGGATTGATCGGCGTTGGACTGATCGGAGTCGGACTGGTCCGAATCGGACTGACCGGAAACCGACTGGTCGGAATCGTCAGACGCCGCGGAGTCGGTGTCGTCGTTCTGATCACGCTCGTTCTGGTCACCGCGACCACGACCGCGACCACGACGACCGCGGCGACGTCGACGATTGCGGCCGCCTTCATCGCCGGAGCTGTCGTTGTCGGCGCCTTCGTTGTCGGCGCCTTCGTTATCGGTCGGGTCTGCGGAGTCCTCGGCACTCTCGTCGGCCGCGTTCGGCGTCGAACGACCAGACGTCGAAGGCTCGGACGTGGGTCGACCGCTGTTGGCGCGACGCTGCGAGTCATCCGACGAAGAGTCGGCCGTGGCGTCCTCGCCGCTCTTGCGGTGACGACCGCTGGGCGCGTCAGACGCGGCGGCCGGCTGCGGGGGAAGGAAGAGCGGGCTGGCCGCGATCTCTTCGGCAGGTGACGCGACGTGCGGCTTCTCGGTCTCGATCGCGGAGAAGAGCGAATGCGTGTGCGACGCATGCGACTCTGCGCTCTGCTCGACGTCGGCGACCTCTGCGGGGGCGGACGGCTGCGACGCCGCCACTCCTGGCAACTCGGCTCCTGGCACCTCAGCTTCGGGTGCGTCGGATGCTGGTGCATCGGGTGCTGGTGCAGCGTCGACGGCCTCGGTCACGCCCGCAGGTTCACCCTGGTCAGACACTTCGGCAGGCTCTGTCGGTTGAGTTGCCTTGGCCTGCTCCTCGGTGGCGGGCGCCGCCTCGTCGACGGGTACGGCGGTGTCGTCGACCTCGACGTCGTTGCGTACACGGTCGGCGACGGCCTGAGCCATGCTGCGCTCGACGCTCGATTGAGCACTTCGGCTGGGCCAGCCCAGTTCCGCGAGGTGCGCGAGCACCTGCCTACTCGTGAGGCCGAGCGTGCGCGCCAGCGCGTGCACCCGAAGCTTGCTGGGAAAATCCTCCGCCGAGCCTGACGCAGCGTTCGCGTCGATCGGCGACCCGTTGTCGGTCACTGATGTCTCCTTGAACCCCCGGGCGCGACAATGTCGGCGGCCACGCGGGGGTCTCTCGTGTGTCCCGGTCCTGTGCGGACCGGTGTTATATGGTCTCCGCGCTCCTGGTGTTCCGTTGTCCGGAGTCCGCAGGTTGCGCTCTTGCTGGGTGATGAGGTCCGTCATGCCTTCCACGCCACGCGTGGCGGTCTGAACCGCCCCGTCGGGTCTGTTCCCGACGTCGATGGGGAAAGCGATCTGCCGAACGTGTGCTGTGCGGATCGCTGCCACTGGCAACAATCTCCACTGCGGTGTCCGACGCCGAACGCCATCGTCGTCATCACGAGCAGAGTGTGTTCGCGATAACCAAGCAAGTATCCCACACGGTGCGACGTATCCCGCAAACTATGCGATAAAGCGCGCGTCAGCGGCTTGACAACCGCCGACGCGCGCTGGAATACGCGGGGTCTTTCTCAGTCGGTCAGCGCGGGAAACCAGAGCGCGATCTCACGCTCGGCCGATTCCGGCGAGTCCGATCCGTGGACCAGGTTGTACTGAGTGCTCAGCGCGTAGTCGCCGCGAATCGTACCTGGCACGGCCTTCTCCACGGGGTCGGTTCCGCCCGCGATCTGGCGGAATGCGGCAACAGCTCGCGGCCCCTCCAGCACGGCGGCGACCAGCGGACCCGACGTGATGAACTCGACCAACGACGGGTAGAAGGGCTTGCCCTCATGCTCCGCGTAGTGCTTGGCCGCGAGGTCGTCGCTGACGTTTTTGAGCTCGAGTGCCGCGAAGGTCAGGCCTTTGCGCTCGATGCGGGCGAGGATGTCGCCGACGAGCGAACGCGAAACGCCGTCGGGCTTGATGAGTACCAGAGTCCGTTCAGTCACGAGCACACTGTAGCGACCCGACGCCCACACTCCACTCCGACCTCGTAATTCGAATCCCACCATATTCAATTCCGATGGGGCACTACTTGTCGCCCAGGGACAGTACTTGTCGGTCAGGGGCAGTATTTGGGCTCGATCGGGAAGAAGCCGTAGTCGAAGAGATTGCCCGCGCTGGTGTGCGAGTTGATGATCACCTGGACGCATCCTCCCGGCGAGGCGAGTGCTGCGGTCACCGCCCTGTCGAACTGGCCTGCGAAGGCAAGGTTCGCTGGCCGATAGGAATCCGGCACCGGCAGTGCTGCGACGGCCTGCGGCAGGTTCATCGAGTCCATGCGCTTGGTGAGGTCATGCGTCGCGATGTAGCCGAACGCCTCACCGGGAACAGGCATCGGCGGTCCCGGCGTCGGGAGCGCAAGGTCGGAGGGCGCCACCGACTGTGGTGTCCCCGATTGGGGAGCGACGGACTGGGGCGTCGTCTTTTCGGGAGCGGCCACTGCCTCCGGCGCGCTGATCACACCCAGGGGTACCAGCGCCATCGAGGCTGCTGTCGCCGCGGCGAGACGCAAGTTTCGCGAGGTCTTCGCTGCGGTGTGGTTGATACGGGTGGTCGGTGCGCTAAAGGTCACGCGACTCCTCTCGGTGTGATGACGTGTCCGACGTCGTGCGGGACTCCTCGTCGCCAGCGGCTAGGAGGCGTCGTTGGATAACCATGGTTGTTTCAGGGAACGTCGACTGCCCCCGGCGCTTGCGCCTCGTCATTGTCCCCGGCGCTTGCGCCTCGTCATTGTCCCCGGCGCTTGCGCCTCGTCATTGTCCCCGGCGCTTGCGCCTCGTCATTGTCCCCGGCGCTTGCGCCTCGTCATTGTCCCCGGCGCTTGCGCCTCGTCATTGTCCCCGGCGCTTGCGCCTCGTCATTGTCACAGAGCACACGCAGAATGCAAAGATGCATACATCACATTTCTGGCTGTATCGGTACCAGCACCGGGTCGACGCTGCTCAGGCGAAGTGCACGATGCTGATCGCGCCCGCCACGAGGCAGTAGACCACGAACGGATACAGCGTCCGCGTGTGGAAGTACTTCGCAAGAAACGCGACGGCCGCGAAGGCGGCGACGAACGCACATACCGATCCGACGAGTACCTGTCCCCCGATGCCCTGACCGTCGGGTCCGAAGAGTTCGGGGATCTTGAGCACCCCGGCGGCGAGGATGACGGGCGTGGCGAGCAGGAATGCGAAGTGCGCCGCGTCCTCATGATCGAGGCCCCGCAGGAGGCCGGCCGAAATCGTCGAGCCCGAGCGCGAGATCCCCGGGAACAGCGCGAGTATCTGAGCCGACCCGATCGCCGTGCCTTCCTTCATCGACAGCGAGGTGACCGACCGGGCAGGCGCCTGCCGGGCCACGGCGTGCCGCCCGATTCGATTGCGACGCCTGCGCAAAAGCTCGGTGGTGAGAAGCACGAGACCGTTGAGGAACAGCAGGATCGCCGCCGCCAGCGGGGTCGCGAACAACACGCGCAGCGGCTTCTCTGCGATCAATCCCACGACACCGACCGGAATCGTGCCCGCGATGAGCAACCAGGCGAGGCGGGCATCACTGTCGTCGTCGACGCTTCGGTGGCGGATCGATCGGATGAATCCAGCGACGATGCGCACCCAATCGCGCCAGTAGAACAGGATCAGGGCCAGTGCGGTTGCGACGTGCAGCGCGACGACGAAGGCGAGAAATGGCGTGTGTCCCGAACTCTTCGACTCCGTGACCAGTTTCGCCCAGTCTCCACCGAGCCAGGCGGGGACGAGGATCGAATGCCCGAGGCTCGACACCGGAAACAGTTCGGTGACGCCCTGCAGAAGCCCGAGAATCGCCGCTTGCGGGTAGGTCAGGTCAGTCACGAAAAGCGCTCCCTCAGTGTCGACAAGTTCTTGTCTCCCGGGACGCCACAGTAGCGAAATCCGTTGTGCCGCGCGCTAATCGGACAATTGCGGCGGGGCGCTTCAGTTCTCGATCGGCTCCTGGCCGTAGAGCAGACCGCGGTCGATTCGACGCTGCACGTCGCCCTTGATGTAGCGGATATAGAGCCAGACGCAACCGAAGATCACGCCGATCACCGCGATCGACCAATGGAAGACACCGCCGATGATCACGAGAACCTGCAGTGCCAGGTTGATGTTGAGCGCTTGTGGTCGCTTCTGCATTCCGACTGCGAGCACCATCAACAGCGTCACCACACCGAGATACGTCCCCGACACCCAGGTCAGGCCGTTGCCCACCCGCGCAACGATCGGGAACGTCAGGATCATGACGATGACCTCGAGCACCATGGTGCCCGCCATCACGCCACGCAGGCCCTTCCACGGGTCGTTCGTCGGTGCGGTGAACTTGGGCGTGGCCGCGGATTCCGGTGTGTTGCTGCCCGATTCGCTCATGCGGGCTCCTTCCCGAACAGCGTTCGTCCGGCGCCTGCCGTCACCACCGACCCGGTGATGACCACTCCGGCGCCCGACACCGGTTCGCCGTCGGACTCCTCGGCGAGTCCGATCGCTGCTTCGACGGCGTCGGGCAGGAAGGGTTCGACGTGCACCCGCTCCTCGCCGAAGACCTCACGCGCGGTCTCGGCGAGTGTCTCGGCGTCGACGGCCCGCGGCGAGCCGTTGTTGGTGACGACCACCGCGTCGAGTACCGGCTCGAGTTCGGTGAGGAACCCCGCGGCATCCTTGTCGCCGAGCATCCCGATGACGCCGACGAGACGTCGGAAGTCGAACTCCTCGGTGAGTGCGTGCGCGAGTGCGTGGCCTCCGTGCGGATTGTGCGCGGCGTCGACGAAGACGGTCGGCGCGCTGCGGACACGTTCGAGCCGGCCGGGACTGCTGACTGCCGCGAAACCCGCGCGCACGGCGTCGATGTCGAGTTGACGGCCCGGTCCCGCACCGAAGAATGCTTCGACGGCGGCGAGCGCGATCGACGCGTTCGATGCCTGATGCTCGCCGTGGAGCGGCAGGAAGACCTCGTCGTAGACACCGCCGAGGCCCTGCAGACGCAGGAGTTGCCCACCGACGGCCGTGACGGATTCGAGGACCGCGAACTCGGAGTTCTGCCGTGCGACGACGGTGTCTTGGGCGACGGCCTCGCGCAACAGCACGTCCATCACCTCCGGCTGCTGCGGCGCGATCACGGTCACCGGATCAGTGACGACCAGATCATCCTTGGCGGGCTTGATGATGCCTGCCTTCTCCCCCGCGATCGCCGCAAGCGAATCGCCCAGGTAGTCGGCGTGATCCATCGCGATCGGGGTGATGACAGCGACCGTCGCGTCGACGACGTTCGTCGCGTCCCAGCGCCCGCCCATCCCTGTTTCGACAACGGCGACGTCGACCGGCGCCTCGGCAAAGTACGCGAACGCGATGGCTGTGAGCACCTCGAACTTGCTCATACGCGGACCGTCGGCCGCTGTCGACGAATCGTCGACCATCGTGACGTACGGCTCGATATCGCGGTAGGTGTCAATGAAGTCGCGCGCCGAGATCGGACGGCCGTCGACGGCGATCCGCTCGGTGACCCGCTGCAGGTGCGGACTGGTGTACCGACCGGAGCGTCGATGCAGCGCGACCATCAGCGCGTCGACCATCCGAGTGACCGACGTCTTGCCGTTTGTGCCCGCGATGTGGATCGCGGGATAGGCGTGCTGAGGTGACCCCAGCAGATCCATCAACGCCGCGATACGGGTGAGCGACGGCTCGATCCGCGTTTCCGGCCACCGCGTGTCGAGTTCGTTCTCCAACTCGGCGAGCTCGGCGAGATCCGACGGACTGTCGACGACGATGATCGGGGTGTCATCGAGGTCGTCGCCGAGGAGCGAACCGAGATTCATCGGATCGGGCTCGACGTCGCCGTCCTCGTAGCCGGCGAAGTCTGCCGAGGTGAAGATCGGTTCTCCATCATCTTCCAGGTAGTCCCTGTCTGAGGAGTGGCTGTCTGGGGAGTCCGTGTCTGGGGAGTAGTCGTCGTCCCCCCGGCCCGACCGGCCGTCGCGCGAACTCATGACCCGCCCAGCGATGCCAGTTTCGCCCCGAGCCGCTCGACTTCTTCGGTCGCGACCTGCTGCCGTTCCCGAATCTTGGCGACGACGTTGTCGGGAGCCTTCGCGAGAAACTGCTCGTTTCCGAGCTTGGCCGTCGTCTGTGCGAGTTCTTTTTCGGCGGCGGCGAGGTCTTTGGCCGCACGTTTGCGTTCGGCCTCGATGTCGACCGTGCCGGAGGTGTCGATCCGGACGGTGACCGTCGCCGACGACAGCCGGACGTCGACCGTGGCGGTCGCAGAGAAGTCGTCGCCTGCACCGTCGAGACGGGCGAGTGAGTCGAGGTAGGGCCGCACGTCGGACAGTCCCGCGGCATCGAGGCCGTCGATCTCGGCCGCGACCCGTTGCCCCGGCCGGAGTCCCTGGTCGCTGCGGAAGCGTCGAACCTCGGTGATCAGTCGCTGGAGGTCGTCGACTTCGGTTGCCGCAGCGGCGTCGGCCGGACGCCCCGACCGCGTCGGCCACGACGCGATCACCACGGACTCTCCACCGGTCAACGTCTTCCACAACACCTCGGTGACGAATGGCATGACCGGCGACAACGCGCGCAGCAGCGGGTCGAGGACAGCGCCGAGCACCAGGGCCGTCGACCGCGAGCGCTGCGGATCATCCTGTGCGAACTGCACTTTCGCGAGCTCGAGGTACCAGTCGCAGACCTCGTCCCACGCGAAGTGATACAGCGCCTCGCATGCCTTGGAGAACTCGTACGAGTCGAATCCGGCGTCGACCTCGGCGAGTACCTCGTCGAGGCGCCCGAGAATCCAGCGGTCGGCGACGGTCAGGTCGGCGGCGTCGGGTAGCTCGCCGTCCGCAGGCACCTGCGCACCGTTCATCAGGGCGAACTTGGTGGCGTTGTACAGCTTGGTCGCGAAGTTGCGCGACGACTGTGCGTGGTCCTCGCCGACAGAGATGTCCGATCCGGGATTCGCGCTACGGGCAAGCGTGAACCGCAGCGCGTCGGCGCCGAAACGGTCGACCCAGTCGAGGGGATCGATGCCGTTGCCGCGTGACTTCGACATCTTGCGGCCGTGCTCGTCGCGCACGAGTCCGTGCAGGAACAGGTTGTGGAACGGCACCTTCTTGTCGGCGTCGAAATCCTTGCCGACGTAGGTACCGAACATCATCATTCGGGCGACCCAGAAGAACAGGATGTCGTAGCCGGTGACGAGCACCGAGTTGGGATAGAACTTCTCGAAATCAGGGGTGTCGTCCGGCCAGCCGAGCGTCGAGAACGGCCACAATCCCGACGAGAACCACGTGTCGAGCACGTCGGTTTCCTGCACATAGCCCTCGGGCGCCTGCTCGTCCGGTCCGACGCAGACGACCTCACCGTCGGGGCCGTACCAGATCGGGATGCGGTGACCCCACCAGAGCTGGCGCGAGATGCACCAGTCGTGCATGTCGTCGACCCAGGCAAACCAGCGCGGCTCCATCGACTTCGGATGGATGACCGTCGATCCGTCACGCACGGCATCGCCCGCGGCCTTCGCCAGCGACTCGACCGCAACCCACCACTGCATCGACAGCCGTGGCTCGATCGGCTCGCCGGTCCGCTCGGAATGACCGACGCTGTGCAGGTACGGCCGGACCTCCTTCACGATGCGGCCCTGCGCGGCGAGCGCCTCACGGATCTTGACGCGCGCCTCGAAGCGGTCCATACCGTCGAATTGCGTTCCTGTATCAGCGATGCGAGCTTCTTCGTCCATGATCGTCGGCATCGGCAGATCATGTCGGGCACCGACCGCGAAGTCGTTCGGGTCGTGCGCGGGAGTGATCTTGACTGCGCCCGTACCGAATTCGGGGTCGACATAGTCGTCGGCGATGACCGGGATCTTGCGGTCGAGGAACGGATGCTCGAGTTCGGTTCCTACGAGGGCGGCATACCGTTCGTCGTCGGGATGCACAGCGATCGCCGTGTCGCCGAGCATCGTCTCCATTCGAGTCGTCGCAACGACGATGTGAGGCTCGGAGTCGTCGAGCGACCCGTAGCGGAAGCTGACGAGCTCGCCCTCGACGTCGGCGTAGCTGACCTCGATGTCGCTGACCGCGGTCTTGAGCACCGGCGACCAGTTGACGAGACGCTCGGCCTGATAGATCAGCCCGTCGTCGTACATCTTCTTGAACACGGTCTGGACTGCCCGGGACAGGCCCTCGTCCATGGTGAAGCGTTCACGGGTCCAGTCGACGCCGTCGCCGAGTCGGCGCATCTGCTCACCGATGTTGCCGCTGATCTCGGCCTTCTCCTGCCAGACCCGCTCGATGAAGGCATCGCGACCGAGATCGTCGCGGGTGAGTCCCTCGGCAGCGAGTTTGCGCTCGACCATGGTCTGCATCGCAATGGCGGCGTGGTCCATGCCGGGCAGCCACAGCGTCTCGAAGCCCTGCATGCGTGCGCGGCGGGTCAAGGCGTCCATCAGGACGTGCTCGTAGGCGTGCCCCATGTGCAGCGACCCGTTGACGTTGGGCGGCGGGATGACGATGGAGTACGCGGGCTTGTCACTGGAAGCATCCGGCGTGAAATACCCGGCATCAACCCAGCCCTGGTAGAGCTTCGACTCGTGGTCGGCGGGGTCCCAGGATTTCGGCAGTGCAGGCGTCGAGTCGGTCACCCTTCAATCTTAGGGAACGCCGTCGTCGCTCTTCACACCGTCTCCGACTGTCTACTCATGCGGCCTCGCAGGCGCGCCTCAGCCGATCGCTTCGGCGCGCGCGGCGTCGGCTGAAACCCGCACTCGGTGGACATCTTCCGGAGAGTTCACATTGGTCAGCCACAGGGGGTCCGAGACGGTGACCCGATAGGTCGCCAGGGCGTCGAGAGCCGCTGTCATTCGACGCTCCCCCGTTGCGACGAGTTGGCCGATGGCGTCGGCAGCGTCGGTGCGGTAGATAGCGGCCATGGGATGGTCGCGTTCGGCGTCGTGGGCGACGACAGCACCCGCGGAGTCGGTCACCGCCTGGCTCAGTTCGTCGATGAGGCCCGGCTCGATGAGCGGCATGTCGGTCGCCGACACGAATGCGTGCGAACGGCCGGCTTCGCGAGCGGCAGCCAGTCCGACGGCGAGGCCCGCCAACGGACCGGCGCCGGGCTGTTCGTCGGTCACCCACACCGCTTCCGGGCCGCCGGTACCGTGCAGCAACCGATAGGCCGCCGAGTCCTCCGGGGCCACGACGAACACCGGTTCGCACCGTTGCGAGATCACGCGTACGACACCCGCGAGCATGGGTTCGCCGTTCCAATCGAGTGCCGCCTTATCGCTGCCCATGCGGCGTGAACGGCCACCCGCCAATACGATTCCGGCGATCTGATCTTCGGTGAGTGTCATCTGACCAGTCTGTACCACCCCCGGTCCCACCGTCTTCAAGACGACGAAACGCGGGGCTGCAAGACGACGAAACGCGGGCCCCGTCTGTGTCCAGACGGGGCCCGCGTGTCAGAGAGTTGCTGCGGTGTCAGGCGCTCTTGTCGCGACGCTCGGCAGACGTGTCGGACCGCGGCACGATCGTCGGCAGCACGTTGTCGTTCACCGTCTCGGCGGTCACGACGACCTTCTCGACGTCGTCGCGGCTCGGGATGTCGTACATGACCGGAAGTAGCACTTCCTCCATGATGGCGCGGAGCCCACGTGCACCCGTGCCGCGATGGATAGCCTGGTCGGCGACTGCCTCCAACGCATCCTGCGTGAACTCCAGCTCGACGTCGTCCATGTCGAACAGCTTGGTGTACTGCTTCACCAATGCGTTCTTCGGTTCCGACAGGATCGAGACAAGTGATTCCTTGTCGAGGTTGGTCACCGACGCGATCATCGGCAGACGTCCGATGAACTCGGGGATCAAACCGAACTTGATGAGATCCTCTGGCATGACGTCGGCGAAATGATCGCTCGTGTCGACCTCGGCCCGACTCGCCACTTCATTGCCGAAACCGATGCCGCGCTTGCCGATTCGCTCGGAGATGATCTTCTCGAGTCCCGCGAATGCTCCCGCGACGATGAACAACACGTTGGTCGTGTCGATCTGGATGAACTCCTGGTGAGGATGCTTGCGGCCACCCTGCGGCGGCACCGAGGCCTGCGTGCCCTCGAGGATCTTGAGGAGCGCCTGCTGCACACCTTCGCCGGAGACGTCTCGGGTGATCGACGGGTTCTCGCTCTTGCGGGCGATCTTGTCGACCTCGTCGATGTAGATGATGCCGGTCTCGGCGCGCTTGACGTCGTAGTCGGCAGCCTGGATCAGCTTGAGGAGAATGTTCTCGACGTCCTCACCGACATAACCGGCCTCGGTGAGCGCAGTGGCGTCGGCGATGGCGAACGGCACGTTGAGCATCTTGGCGAGCGTCTGCGCCAGGTAGGTCTTGCCGCAGCCGGTTGGGCCGAGCATCAAGATATTCGACTTGGCGAGTTCGACGACCTCGCCGGTGCGCGAGTCCTTCTTCTCCCCTGCCTGAATACGCTTGTAGTGGTTGTACACAGCCACCGCGAGCGTGCGCTTGGCCGTGTCCTGACCGATGACGTAGTTCTCGAGGAAGTCGCGGATCTCTGCCGGCTTGGGCAGCTCGTCGAGCTTCACGTCGCCGTTCTCGGCGAGTTCTTCCTCGATGATCTCGTTGCACAGGTCGATGCACTCGTCGCAGATGTACACGCCGGGTCCAGCAATGAGCTTCTTGACCTGCTTCTGGCTCTTTCCACAGAACGAGCACTTCAGCAGATCGCCACCGTCTCCGATTCGTGCCATCTCGCGCCGTACCTACTTCCCTTGCTTGCCGTGCTGCCGTGTCGTCGTGTGGATCGTGTCGGTCTGAATCGTGTCGGTCTGATCGTCGTCGTCTGGATCGTGTCGCGCTGAGCTCGTACCATCGTCGCAGACCTCGTACCGGGGCAGTCGGATGCGGACCATCGCCTGGCAGGATCGTCCGATATCACGACGGTACCCGCGTGTCGACATAACTTCGACCGATAAGAGCAAATGTCGCGATCGAAATCCGACCGACCCCCGACAACCTCCCGCCCCCGCGGTGCGGCACTCAAGCATGCACCCTGTGCCGCACCGTCATCGGGGAACCCCGAGGGGTGTGTCGCTACTTCTTCATCGACTTCTTGCGGTACTCGAACACCTCGTCCACGATCCCGTATTCCTTCGCCTGGTCGGCGGTGAGGATGTTGTCACGGTCGGTGTCCTTGCGGATCTTCTCCTTGGACTGGCCGGTGTGACCCGCGAGGATCTCGTCGAGGCGGTTGCGGATGCGCTCGATCTCGGCGGCCTGGATCTCGAGATCCGACACCTGACCCTGGAACGCTCCACCCGTACGCGGCTGGTGGATCAGAATGGTCGCGTTCGGCAACGCCGCACGCTTTCCGGGGCTACCGCCCGCGAGCAGGATCGCCGCAGCCGACGCCGCCTCTCCGAGGCAGACGGTCACGATGTCGCAGTGGACGTACTGCATCGTGTCGTAGATCGCGAGCATGTCGGGCACGCTGCCGCCCGGCGAGTTGATGTACATGGTGATGTCGCGGTCGGGGTCCTGCGATTCGAGAACCAGCAACTGCGCCATGACGTCGTTGGCGACCGTCTGGTCGATCGGCGTTCCGACGAACACGATGCGCTCTTCGAACAGCTTCGCGTATGGGTCGTACTGACGCTGACCGTTGGGGGTGTGCTCGATGAACTGCGGGAGGATGTAACGCATTTCGATGTTCTTCAGCGCGAGGGCCGAAGCGGGAATCCCTGCGGCGACGTCGGCCGGCAGCGAGTCGTACATGTTGGTCATGGTCTGCTCCGTGAAGTGTGAGGTGACGGGTGAACTCGACTGTGGTTGATCGCTTGAGATCTACGACGCCTGGCTGGCGCGCGAGATCACGTGGTCGACGAGGCCGTAGTCCTTGGCCGCCTCTGCGGTGAACCACTTGTCGCGATCGGCGTCAGCCTCGATCTGCTCCACCGTCTGACCGGTGTGCTCGGCGTTCAACTCGTTCATCTGCTTCTTGGTCGTCGCGAACTGCTCTGCCTGAATCGCGATATCGGCAGCCGTACCACCGATACCCGCGGACGGCTGGTGCATCATGATGCGTGCGTGCGGCAGTGCGTAGCGCTTGCCCTTGGCGCCTGCGGTGAGCAGGAACTGACCCATCGACGCCGCGAGGCCCATCGCATAGGTGGCGATGTCGCACTCGGCGAGTTCCATCGTGTCGAAGATCGCCATACCCGCGGTCACCGAGCCGCCGGGCGAGTTGATGTACATGTGGATGTCTCGCGTGGGGTCCTCGGCGGCGAGCAGCAGGATCTGCGCGCACAACCGGTTGGCGATGTCGTCGTCGACCTGGGTGCCCAGGAAGATGATTCGCTCTCGCAGCAGCCGCTCGAACACCGAGTCGCTCAGGTTCAGCCCGGCGACCCCTGAACTCATCGAGGGTGTGTAAATGGTCGGCTTGCTCACGGTTCCCACCTTGTCTGTCGTTTGTGGTCTGTCTCGTCCGCGCCCCGGCTGACCCGGGGCCCGTGTGCTTGTTGATCTCGAGTTGATGATGACCGGGCGCGACCTGTCGATGGCATGCCCTGTCGATCTCGCTTACTCGGGATCGTCCTCACCGACAGTAGTCAATCGAAGGGGCCCGACACCGCCCATGACGCCCCTATTCGCTGAGAGCAGAACAGCCGGACCCGGGCATGGCCCAGTATCCGGCTGTCACGTCCTGCGTCGAAAAGTCAGGCGTCGGAGTCTTTCTTGTCCGTGCCCGACTCGTCAGCGGCCGAATCGTCCGCATCGGCATCGGCGTCGTCGGCGCCACCGCCGAAGAACTCCGCGGTGTCGACGGTGTTGCCTTCGGAGTCGGTCACGGTGACCTCGTCGACGATGCCTGCGAGCGCCTTGCCGCGGCGAACGTCGGCGTACACCGCGCCGACCTGATTGGCCTGGGTGAGCTGCTGGATGAACTCCTGCGGAGCCATCCCGTAACGCTGCGCCTGGAACAGGATCTGCTGGGTCAGCTCGTCCTGGCTGACCTCGGTCTCCTGCTGCTCGGCGATGGCGTCGAGAAGCAGCTGCGTGCGGACCGACTTCTCGGCCGACTCACGAGCGTTGTTCTCGAACTCCTCACGCGTGGTGCCCTGCGCCTCGAGCAACTGCTCGAAGACCGCGTCGTCGTGGCCGATGCTGTGCAGCACCTGCTCGAGCTGCCCGTCGACCTCGGCCTGCACGACGTTCTCCGGCAGCGGGATCTCGACGGTGTCGAGGAGCTTGTCGAGCACGGCGTCACGAACAGCATTGGCCTGATCGAATCGCTTCGACTGCTCGACGCGCTCGACGATCGACTCGCGCAGCTCGTCGACGGTGTCGAACTCGGAGGCCATCTGGGCGAACTCGTCGTCGAGTTCAGGCAGCTCGCGCTCCTTGACCGAGTTCACCGTGACGGTGACCTCGGCGTCGGCTCCGGCATGCTCGCCGGCAACGAGCTTCGTGGTGAAGGTCGTCGACTCGCCGGCCTTCAGACCGACGAGAGCCTCGTCGAGTCCGTCGATCAACTGACCCGAGCCGACCTCGTGCGACAGCCCTTCGGTCGACGCGTCCTCGACGTTCTCTCCGTCGACGGTCGCCGACAGGTCGATCGAGACGTGGTCACCGTTCTCGACGGCGCGCTCGACGCCCTTGAGCGTTCCGAATCGGCCGCGCAGCCCCTCGAGCTGCTCGTTGACCGCGTCATCGTCGTCGGCGACGGCGTCGACCTCGACCGCAAGCGTCGAGTAGTCGGGAAGCTCGATCTCCGGCCGGACGTCGACCTCAGCGGTGAAGCTGATGCTCTCGCCGTACTTCAGCTCGGACAGGTCGATCTCGGGCTGGCCGATCGCCTTGGTCTCGGTCTCGGCGACCGCTTCCGAGTACTTGCCCGGAAGCGCGTCGTTGACGACCTGCGCGAGGATCGAGTCGCGACCGACCCGAGCCTCGATCAACTTCGCCGGCGCCTTGCCCGGACGGAAGCCCGGGATGCGGATCTGCTGTGCCAGCGAGCGGTATGCCCGGTCGAAGTCGCCCGAGAGTTCCTCGAACGGTACTTCGACATTGAGCTTCACTCGGGTCGGGCTGAGTTGCTCGACGGTGCTCTTCACGCCTCAATGCTCCTTATGTGTACGTGCGTACGTCCTGATCTGTCGGGATGACAGGATTCGAACCTGCGACCCTCCGCTCCCAAAGCGGATGCGCTACCAAGCTGCGCCACATCCCGGTGGCCTCGATACACCTCACCGCGGGCCCCGATGACCCGTGTTGAGAGCCATCGGTTCCCTGACGAGCAGGGCCAACAGAAGATAGTACGTGGCCCCTGTTGAGTAACCGAATCCGGTCCTCGACGACGTATGTGTGCTGGGCCGCGCACTTGTGAATACTGACATGTGCATTCGGAGCGACTCGGCCCCCGGGAACCCCTACGTGACACCTGGTCGTCCAGGCGATTTCGATTCCGAACCACTCATTGGGTACAGTCACATGCGCTGCCGCTCAGCGACAGCACGCGGGTGTAGCTCAATGGTAGAGCCCTAGTCTTCCAAACTAGCTACGCGGGTTCGATTCCCGTCACCCGCTCAGACGAGGTCAGAGGGTTTTCCCTCTGGCCTCTTTCTTTTGGGCATCGGCCTCGACTTTCGTCACCTTCTTCGAGTAGCACCTGCGACACACCACCACGATGACGAGTGTGATCCACGCCACATTCGGGTGTAACCTTGCAGCATGTCCTCCAGTTACTCCAAGACCCCGCGCAAGTGCTCTACCTGCGGCGCACCACTGTTCTTCCGCCGCGACGTGACGACGTCCGAGAGTGGCACGCCACGTGTCGACGCCATGCTCGTCTGCCGCAACGAGGGGTGCTCAGAGCCCGCGCTGCATCTCAAGACCGAGCACCCGGACACCCAGAGCCAGCCGGCGTAATGCGCGGCGCCGCAGCCTTTTCGAGACCTTCGGGTTGACGATTCGGAAAAATGTGATGGGTGTCACATAGTGCGGCGGCCTATCCACCGACCTCCCCTTTTACGTTCGCGAAGCACCGATCAGACACCTCAATGGGGCGTCGCATGCGTTTGCCTTTGAAGGAAAGACAACGGTTGTGTAACGATGGTCGCGGCGCCTCGGGGGGGTGCGCCCGTACTGTCCCGAGAGCGAAGGTTTGCGAACTCCCGTGTTGAACACAACGTCGTCCCATCGTCGCCGGAAGAGCGTCGTCCGTGGACTCCTTGCAGCGGTCATCGGCGTCATCGCCGTTGCACTGGCCGCACCGGGCCTCGCCCAGGCCACGCCAGTCACCGTCGTGCCGGGCCTTCCGCCTGTCGAGATCCCCGACAACATTCCGGGACTGCCGACTCCGCCCAAGCCGTCGACTCCTGCGCCGGCTCCCAAGACCACCACGCCTCCTCCTACGACCACGCAGGAGACTCCTAACTTCCCCGCGATCCCCAACGTGAAGACCTCGACCGGTTGGATCGCGCTGGCAACCGATGGTGACCACACCATCTACTGGTGGAAGGACGGCAAGTTCGTCAAGAAGATGCCGATCTCCATGGGATCCAACGCGCATCCGACCCCGAACGGCGTCTACCACACCCGTGAGAAGTACCAGCACATCGTGATGGACTCCTCGACCTACGGCGTTCCGGTCGACTCACCCGAGGGCTACCGCACCGACGTCAACTGGGCGACCCGCATGTCGGGCGACGGCATCTTCATCCACGCCGCACCCTGGTCGGTTGCACAGCAGGGCAACAGCAACGTCAGCCACGGTTGCATCAACATCAGCACCGAGAACGGCAAGTGGGTCTACGACACCATCCCGCAGGGCACCCCGATCGTGGTCCGCGGAACCGTCGGCGGCCAGTACGACGGCAACTGATCTGCCTATCTGAATCATTCAAGACACGAAAGAGGCTCCCGGTCGACGACCGGGAGCCTCTTTCGTGTTGCCTAGACCTCAGACGAGGGTTCCCGCGTCGACAGTCCCGACGTCGAGGTCCATCCGATTACCCTCGGCCCGCACCTGCGCAATCGCGCGCATCTTGTTCGACGCATCGAGCGCGGCAACCTTGTAGCCCTCGGCCAGGGTCGGGTAATTGAAGACGGCATCGACGAGGTAGTCGATCTTGCCGCCGAGACCCATCACCGTCTGGCCGATATGGACGAGTTCGGCGGCATTGCTACCGAATGCGTGCACGCCGAGAAGCGTTCGCTCCTCGGCGTGCACGAGCAACTTGAGCAGTCCGTAGGAGTCGCCCATGATGGCCCCTCGTGCGAGTTCGCGATACCGCGCGACGCCCACTTCGAACGGCACATTCGCTGCCGTCAGCTGGTCTTCGGTCTGACCGACAAAGCTGATCTCCGGGATGGCGTAGATCCCGATCGGCTGCAGGTTGTCGTCCGTAGCACCGACCGGCTCGTCGAACGCGTGATACGTCGCGCGTCTGCCCTGCTCCATCGACGTCGCAGCCAACGCGGGGAACCCGATGATGTCGCCAACCGCGTAGATGTGGTCGACCGCGGTCCGAAAGTCGGAGTCGACGGTGAGCCTGCCGCGTTTATCCGCGGTCAGGCCCGCTGCCTCCACCCTCAATTCGTCGGAAACACCCTGACGGCCTGCGGAGTAGAGCACGGTGTCCGCGGGGATCTTCTTGCCCGACGCCAGGATCGTCAGCGTTCCGGATGGATGCGTCTCGACGATCTGTACCTGCTCCCCGAACCGGAAGGTCACGCCTCGCTCGCGCAGTTGGTACTGCAGCGCTTCGACGATCTCACGGTCGCAGAAGTCGAGCATGGTGGGCCGTTGCTCGATCACGGTGACCTTGGTGCCCAGGGCCGCGAACATCGACGCGTACTCGATGCCGATGACACCCGCTCCGACGACGACCATCGATCGCGGAACCCGATCGAGTGCCAGGATCTGGTCGGAGTCGACCACGGTGGTGCCGTCGAAGTCCACCGAGGGAGGGCGCGCGGGCCGCGTACCGACGGCGATGACGAACTTGTCGGCGCTCACGTGTTTGAGATCGCCGGTGGCGTCCTCGACCGCTATTTCGTGAGGACTCGTGAAGTACGCACTGCCGAGCAGCATGGTCACACCATTGCGAGCGAGCTGGCTCTGAATGACATCGATTTCTTTCCCAACAACGTGCATGGTGCGCGCCGAAAGATCCGTGACCGTTATATCCGATTTCAATCGATACGATTCGCCGTACATTTCGCGTTGGTTGAGGCCGGTCAAATACAGGACCGCCTCGCGAAGCGTCTTTGATGGAATCGTGCCGGTGTTGATGCAGACGCCGCCAACCATGTTGCGCCGCTCCACAATTGCTGCCCGCTTACCGAGCTTCGCCGCGGCGATGGCCGCTTTCTGCCCGGCCGGTCCAGAACCGATGACAACGATGTCGAAATGATCCACGGGGTCCGTCTTTCGCTCGTTTGACGCCTGACGACCCGTCGCGGGTCTGTGATCAGTGTCGCTCAGCGACCGGGTTCGCACGACTCGAGGCGCAGACCGGGGCAAAGGTTGCACCGACCTGCAACCACCGGGCCAACTCCTGGCAGCCCGTCGTCTCCGGATCTGTGACGAGGCGCCGATACGGCTCCCGGCTGTACGCGGTGTGCCTGCCACCGTCGCGGTTGGTGATCACAAGGCTGTGCCACACGATGAGAGCTGGGAGGTATCGACGCACCGCGTGCCATGCGGCCCGAACGCGGCGAACGTCCCGGCTCCACTGGGTAGGTCGAAGTGACGTACGCGCGGCATTCTGAAAAGCGTTGTCCCGCAGGATCGCGAGCATGTCGAGAATCCATCGGACCGGTCGATGGAACTCGAGCGTTGGCGTCAGATCGGCGATGTCGCGGATCAGCGAATCGGGTTCTGCGTTGCAGATCATGTCGGTAGGTGCGCCGACCCACCACGCGGGAATCTGATCCGGCAACCGCGGCCCCTCCCCCGCGACGCCCCATCCGGAACAACCGGTGACCACGCCGGGCGGTTGGTGCGGATCGGCGACGAAACCAAGCCCCAGAACACGATTCAGTGCCGGATCACCGTCGAGTTGCAGTTCGTGCACACAGCGTCGGACGACGACGGCGCCCTGCGAATAGCCGACGATCATCACGACTCCGCTGGTCTGCTCCAGCTGGTGACGCAGCGCCAGGACACCCTCGGCCACACTGTCTGCGTAACTCATGCCGTCTCGACCGTTCGCAGGCCCGTAGCTTGCCGGGTAGCCCACCCACCGGGGCATGAAACGGGCGTCGAGATCATCGGTGACGGCGGCGAGCATCCCGGTAACCGCTGTTCGCGAATCCCCTTGGTACGACTCACCGGTTCCCCCGACCGCGAGGACCGTGATGCGATCGCCCGTGGACGCCGGGGCCGCTGCGTCATACCCGGTCAGATCACGTGCGTCTGCCGCCTGCGTGGGATCTGTGCACTCCATGTGTTCCATCGTCGGCGTCGCCGATGAGAACAGCGCCCAACGACACTGAACTTTCTCTGTGAGACCGCAGGTCAGAGTCGTGCAGATCACGTCAGATCAGGTTGATTTACACAGAATTAACGCGAACACTGGATAGGGCAGTCCGTGAAGCGACCATCTCGACGGTCGAACAACCGACTGCACCACCGAACAAGACGCCCGATACGAAGAAAGCAGCAATTCCGATGTCTTTCGCACGATTCCGTGCACAGCTCCACAATTCCTCTGACCGTCGCAGGCTCTACGACCGGATCAACCGGGTAGCCGCCGATTCGCAGCGCGACGAACTGTTGATCATGGCGCAGCGCGCCGAGCAGCGCACTCACTGAGTCACACATCCTGAGCCCGTAGTCACTGACTGCGGGTTCTGTCTTGTCCTCCGGCTCTTCTGCCCGACATCCGTTGTGCCTCGAGTCACTGCCGACCAGCCGGTCACGACTGGCAGACCGGACACCAGAACAGGTTTCGACCTCCCAGTTCGCTGTGCGCGATCGGCGTTCCGCAGATCCTGCACTTCTCTCCCGCGCGCCGGTACACGTAGGTGCGCGGGCGGTTGGTGGCGTACGACGGGGCGCCGTGATCGTCCTCGGGACGTATCACGTGGATTCGCCCGCGGCGGACCCCGACCTTCATCAGCGCCACCAAGTCGCTCCAGAGGGCATCGAACTCATCCGCGGTGATCGACGTACCCGGCCTCATCGGGTCGATTCCGTTGCGGAACAACACTTCTGCGCGATACACGTTGCCCACTCCCGCAATGACCTTTTGATCCATCAGGAGCGCGCCGATCGGTCGACGCGACCGCGCGATGGCCGCGAACGCCCGCGACGGGTCGGCGTCGGACCGTAGCGGGTCGGGGCCGAGCCGCGCGACGAGTGCGTCGAGGTCTGCGGGCGTGTACAGCTCGCACGCGGTGGGGCCACGGAGGTCGACGCCGGTCGACTCTCCGACGAGCCGCATCCGCACCTGCCCGACCGGCTCACCCATCGGGACAGGCAACTCGGTGAACGCGCCGTAGAGCCCGAGGTGGACGTGCAGTAGTTGGTCACGTCGACCATCTCGGTAGCGCTGCACGAGGTGCTTGCCCCACGCTTGAGCGTCGGCGAAGACCATTCCGTCGACGACGCTGGCTCCCTCGGCGAACCGACCCTGTGGCGAACTGACCGCGACGCGCTGACCGTCGAATAGTTTTCGTTGGCGCCGCGCGATGCGGTGCAGGGTATGGCCTTCAGGCACGGCGCCCTCTGCTACAAGTCATCGCCGTCTGCCGGTCATCGCCGTCTGCCGGTCATCGGTGTCAGCGAGGGTTCTCGACGATCAGGACTCGGGCAGCGCCGGCGCGACGCCGGTCTCCTCGTATTCGCTGAGGATGTCGATTCGACGCTGATGACGCGGTTCCTCGGAGAACGGCGTGTCGACGAAGGCGTCGACGATCGCCAACGCCTCCTCGGTGGTGTGCATGCGGCCACCGATACCGATGAGCTGGGCGTTGTTGTGCTGGCGGGCGAGTTGGGCGATCTCGACGTTCCAGGCGAGCGCACACCGTGCACCCTTGACCTTGTTCGCGGCGATCTGCTCGCCATTGCCGCTACCTCCGAGCACGATGCCGAGGCTGCCCGGATCGTCGACGGTCTTCTGGGCGGTGGCGATGCAGAATGCGGGGTAGTCGTCCTGTGCGTCGTACACATGAGCGCCGGAATCGATCACTTCGTGCCCGTTTGCCTTGAGGTGTTCAGAGATCTTGGCCTTGAGTTCGAATCCGGCATGGTCGCCACCGACGTATACGCGCATAGCGACCACTATAGATTGAAGGCCGTGGACGACTCATCGCCTATTCCGAATGTGCCAGGACTTGCTGATCCGGCGCCGACGACATCCCACTACGACCCCAACCGACGGTGGCTGACGCCGGCCAAGTACGCGGCAAAGCCGCGACTACATCCGTGGGAGATCCCGACGCTCGTCGTGCTGATCCTGCTGTCGCTGATCGGCTACGTGACCATCTTGGTGCTGGTGATGTTCGGTGTGTTCAATCAGTTCGCGCTGCTGGCACTCGCGCTGCCATTGCTGCTGTTCCTCATCCGAGGCATCACCTATGCCACTCCCCGCGCCAACGGCGTTCAGATGACGCCGACGCAGTTCGTCGAGGGATACCGGATGGTCGTCGAAGCGGCGGCCCGCTACGGACTCGAGTACGTGCCCGACGCCTACGTCGTGCTCGGCAACGGGCAGATCAACGCGTTCGCGTCAGGCCACGGTTTCCGACGCTACGTCGTCGTCTACTCCGACCTCTTCGAGATCGGCGGTAGGGCACGAGATCCCGAGGCGCTGCGATTCATCATCGGCCACGAGGTCGGTCATATCGCCGCGGGGCACACGTCGTACTGGCGACAACTCGCGACGAGCATCGGCATGCAGATCCCCATACTCGGCTCGCTGCTGTCGAGGGCCCAGGAGTACTCGGCCGACAACTTCGGCTACTACACGCAGCCCGACGGTGCGCCGCGGGCAATGGGCGTGCTCTCGGCGGGCAAGTACATGCTGCGCGCCGTCGACTTCGACCAACTGGCCGACAGGGCAACACACGAGAAGGGTTTCTTCATCTTCCTCGTGAATCTGCTTGCGTCACACCCGGTTCTCACGTGGCGCGCGGCAGCACTGCGTGATCGCACGCGCGCCGGCGCGATCCTGTTCCGCCCGAAGACCATCGTGCGAGGCGTCGGCAGCGGCAACGCGGTCCCCGTCACGCCACCGCCGCACCCTGCCGCCGTGGCCGCAGGGTCGCTGCCGAACGGGCTCGAGGCTCCGCCCAAGTTCTGAGACCGGGGTTGGTTCTCGCATCAGGCGACGAGAGCCGGTTCAGTCGAACTGCGGATCCTCGTCGCGGCTGCGCTTGAGTTCGAAGAAGTGCGGATACGACGCGAGTGCGACGGCGCCATCCCAGACGGTGCCCGCGGTCTCACCGCGCGGAGTCCGGGACAAGACCGGGCCGAAGAAGGCGACGCCGTTGACGTGGATGGTCGGCGTCCCGACGTCGTCACCGACCTTGTCCATGCCCTCGTGGTGGCTGGTGCGAATCCAGTCGTCGTACTCGGTGGAGTCCGCTGCCTTCGCGAGCTCGGGATCGAGGCCCAGTTCATCGAGCGTCTCGGCGATCACGACGTCGAAATCCTTGTTGCCCTGGTTGTGGATTCGGGTGCCCATGGCCGTGTAGATCGGCGCGAGGATGTCGTCGCCCTTCACCGCTACGGCCGCGGCTATGACGCGGACCGGCCGCCAGGCGTTCTTGAGCGCTTCGCGGTAGTCGTCGGGGATGTCGCGGCCCTCGTTGAGGACGGCGAGACTCATCAGGTGGAAGTTCACGTCGACGTCGCGCACCTTCTCCACCTCGAGAATCCACCGCGAGGTGATCCAGCACCACGGGCACAGTGGGTCGAACCAGAAATCAATACGATCCTTTTGCGACATCTGCACACATTCCCTTCGACATGGCCAACGCGTATCGGTCGTTCACACCCAACAGGTCGTTGAAGAACCATCAGGTCTTTGCACCAGCAGCACTTTCAACCAACGACCGTCCGCAACGATTCCACGCCGACGTTACGCGGCTAAGCTGGCGATTGTGACTGCCCCGAATCTGACCCGAGACCAGGCGCGAGAACGTGCCACCACCATCGACGTATCCCACTACGACGTAGAACTCGACCTCACCGACGGCAGCGGCAAGCCCGGAGAGAAGACTTTCCGCTCGACGAGCACCGTCACCTTCACCGCGACACCCGGCTCGCAGACCTTCATCGACCTCGTCGCGCCGACGCTCATCTCGGCCACGCTCAACGGAAAAGAACTCGACGTCAGCGGCTTCGACGAATCGGTGGGACTCACCCTCGCCGATCTCGCCGCGGACAACGAGCTCGTCGTCGTCGCCGACTGCGCCTACTCACACACCGGTGAGGGGCTGCACCGTTTCGTCGATCCCACCGACGATTCCGTCTATCTCTACTCGCAGTTCGAGACCGCCGACGCCAAGCGGATGTTCGCCTGCTTCGACCAGCCCGATCTCAAGGCGACCTACACGATCACCGTGACCGCGCCCGAGGACTGGAAGGTCATCTCCAACGCGCTGACCGAGTCGATCGACGGCGGAGTGCACCGCTTCGCCGAAACCCCGGTCATGAGCACGTACCTCGTCGCGTTGATCGCGGGGCCGTACGCGGAGTGGACAGACACCTACACCGACGACCACGGTTCGATCCCGCTGGGGATCTACTGCAGGGCGTCCCTCGCGGAGTTCATGGACTCCGAGCGTCTCTTCACCGAGACCAAGCAGGGATTCTCCTTCTACCACAAGAACTTCGGCATCCCCTACGCCTTCGGCAAGTACGACCAGCTCTTCGTGCCTGAGTTCAACGCAGGCGCAATGGAGAACGCGGGCGCCGTCACGTTCCTCGAGGATTACGTCTTCCGGTCGCGCGTGACCAACTACAACTACGAGCGACGCGCCGAGACCGTCCTGCACGAGATGGCGCACATGTGGTTCGGCGACCTGGTCACCATGAAGTGGTGGGACGACCTGTGGCTCAACGAATCCTTCGCCACGTTCGCATCGGTGCTGTGCCAGTCGGAGGCAACCGAGTACACCAGCGCGTGGACGACGTTCGCCAACGTCGAGAAGTCGTGGGCCTATCGCCAGGATCAGTTGCCCTCGACGCATCCCGTTGCCGCCGACATCCCTGACATCGCCGCCGTCGAGGTCAACTTCGACGGCATCACCTATGCCAAGGGCGCATCCGTGCTCAAGCAGCTCGTCGCCTATGTCGGAGTCGACGACTTCCTCGCGGGTCTGCGCGACTACTTCACCGCGCACAAGTTCGGCAATGCGACGTTCTCGGATCTGCTTGCCGCGCTGGAGAAGTCGTCGGGTCGCGACCTCTCCGACTGGGGCAGCCAGTGGCTCAAGACCACCGGCATCAACGTCATCCGGCCCGACTTCGAGGTCGACGACTCGGGCGCGTTCACCCGCTTCGCCATCATTCAGGACGGCGCAGCTCCCGGCGCAGGCGAGACACGCGTGCACCGCATGCGCGTAGGCATCTACGACGACAACGCATCCGGCGCTCTCGAACGCGTCCAGAGCGTCGAACTCGACGTCGAGGGCTCGGTCACCGAAGTCGCCGATCTCGTCGGCGTCCCGCGCGGAAAACTGATTCTGCTCAACGACGACGACCTCACGTACGCGTCGGTGCGCCTCGACCCCGAATCGCTCGAGACCGCCACCGCACGCATCGGCGACATCACCGACTCGATGCCACGCACGCTCGTGTGGTCGGCCGCCTGGGAGATGACCCGCCAGGCCGAGATGAAGGCGCGCGACTTCGTGGCGCTCGTCGAGCACGGCATCGCCGCGGAGACCGAAATCGGTGTGGTGCAGCGTGTTCTGCTGCAGGCGACCACCGCGATCGAGTCGTACGCCGACCCGGGGTGGGCCGCGACCGTCGGCTGGCCGGGTTTCAGCTCCCGACTCCTCGAACTCGCCCGCGCGGCAGAGTCGGGTTCCGACCATCAGCTTGCGTTCATCAACACCCTGCTCGCGGGACGACTGTTCGACCAACAGATCGCGGTGGTGCGGGCGCTCCTCGACGGCGACGACCCCGCCGACCACGGTCTCGCAGGTCTGACCATCGACACCGACCTGCGGTGGAAGCTGGTGCTCGCGCTGGCGACTGCGGGAGCCATCGACAGCGACCCCTCGAATACACCCGTCATCGACGCCGAGGCCAAGCGCGACAACACCTCTGCGGGTACACGGCAGGCCGCCACCGCGCGTGCCGCGCGTCCGCTTGCCGAGGCGAAGGCCGACGCGTGGTCGCAGGCGATCGACGACGACACGCTCTCGAACATCTACACGCGAGCCGTCGTGGCCGGGTTCGACCGTCCGGGCCAGTCGGAGTTGTTGTCGCAGTACGTCGACAAGTACTTCGCCGCGGTTCCGGAGGTCTGGAGCCGTCGATCGAGCGAGGTCGCGCAGACCGTCGTCAACGGCCTGTATCCGTCGTGGGAGATCACACCCGAGGCGCTGGCGAAGGCCGACGAGTTCCTCTCCAACGATCACCCGGCAGCACTCAAGCGGTTGATCATCGAGGGTCGCGCCGGTGTCGAGCGCTCGCTTCGCGCACGAGGTTTCGACGCCGAGTGACAGTTCATACCGAGTGACCGATCACCTCGTCCAGGTGTAGCGAATCTGGGGGCGGCCCGCCCCGCCGTACTCGGTGACCCTGCGCACCGTGCCGGCGTCGGCGAGCCGCTCCAGATACCGCCACGCGGTGACTCGCGAACTGCCCACTTGCGCAGCGACTTCCGATGCGGTCAGGCCGTCGGGCGCATCGCGGACCGCCCTGCCGACAGCGTCGGTGGTGTCGGGCGCCATGCCCTTGGGTGCGCCGCGCCGAGGATCGGCGGTGCGCAACGCGGCAAGCGCACGGTCAACGTCTCGCTGGCTGACCGCGTCGCCGTCGCCCGCGACAGTGTCGCGGTAGCGCAGGTAGTGCTCGATCTTCTCGGCGAAAGCCGCGTACGAGAACGGTTTGAGCAGATAGAGCAGCGCGCCGTGCGCCACTGCTCGTCGGACTGTGGGCAGGTCGCGTGCCGCCGTGATGGCGATGATGTCGGGATCGGGCCGCAGCCCGGACAGCGCTGACGCGAGGTCGATTCCGCTCGCGTCGGGCAGTCCGAGATCGAGCAGCACGAGTTCGACAGGCGCACCCGCCGCCACGGCCGCGGCCGCCGCACGGTGCGCGTCCTGCGCGGTGCCCGCCGTCGCGACCACTTCGAATCCGCCGATCCGGGCGAGGTAGTCGCGATGCGCTTGTACGAGCAGCGGCTCGTCGTCGACGATCATCACGCGTATCACCACGACTATTCTCCGCTCGGGATCTCGACAGTGACTACCGAACCGTACGTGTGCTCGGATCGCACGGTGCCGCGATGTCGGTTGACGATGTGACTCACCAGGGCAAGGCCAAGCCCTCTGCCCTGTGCATCGCCGCCGGGTTTCGTCGAATATCCTCTACTGCAAGCCCTTTGGAACTCGTCGTCGGTCATCCCCGGACCGCTGTCGGCAACGACGATCTGTAGTGATCCGTCGGTCGAGGCCACGGTGACCTCCACCCACGGGTCATGTGGATCGCAGGCATCCAACGCATTGTCGATCAGGTTTCCGACGATGGTGATCATCTCGTCGGTGGTCAGCGGGGAGGCATCGACCGAGTCGAGAGCCGACTCCTCCGTCAACGTCATGGAGATTCCTCGTTCTGCTGCCTGTGCCGACTTCCCGAGCAGCAGCGCGCTGAGGGTGGGATCGCTGATCGTGTCCGAGACGCGATCGACCAACCGTTGCGACAGAGCAAGATCCGCGGTCGCCAGGTCGGCGGCGCGTTCCGCGTGGCCGGTTTCGATGAGCGCGACCATGGTGTGCAGCCGATTGGCCGACTCATGCGCCTGCGACCGAGTGCCTCGGCGAAACGCGAGAGCGAATCCAATTCGCCTATGGCAGCCGATAATTCGGTTCGATCTCGGATCGTGACGACGGTCGATCCGGGCCGCGTCGACACCGGAGCTCGATTGACCACCAGCACCCGGCCCTGATCGACATACAGCACGTCGGTGAGAGGTTCTGTGCCGAGCAGGAATTCGGGCATGTCGTCGAGTTCACCGACGTCGCCGCCACTCTCGCCGGCCAACAACCGACGTGCCTCGTCATTGCACAGCGCGATCTCGCCGTCGTCGATCACCACAAGCCCCTCCTTGACCGAATGGAGCACCGCGTCGTGATGGTCGTACATGACGCGTAGTTCTCCCGGGGCCAGACCACCGGTGAGCCGCAACAGCCGCCGTCGGATGAGCCAGAGTCCGCCGAGAGCGGCGACGATGGCCACCAGCCCGATCGACGCGATCAACGGCAGTTGGTCCAGCCACTCGTCGGTGAGCGTGGACTGCGTGATCCCGACGGCAACCATCCCGACGATCACGCCCTGGTCGTTGCGCACAGGCGCGATCGAACGAATCGACGGCCCCAGCGTCCCGGTGTAGGTCTCGGTGTAGACCTCGCCCCGCAGCGCCTGGCTGGTCGAACCCAGATACCGCTGCCCGATGAGCGCAGGCCTTGTATGGGTGTAGCGCACACCGTTGGTGTTCATGATGGTGATGAACGAGAGGCCGGTGACCTAACGGATCTCCTCGGTGACCGGCTGCAGGCTCGCGGTCGGGTCGGGAGAAGCCAGCGCGCGGGCCGTCGAAGGGGCATCAGCGATGCTCACCGCTACGGAGGTGACCTGCTCACGCGCGGCACGCACTCCGTCGAGCCGGGCATCGAGCAGGGCGAGTGCCGCCGCAGCCACCACGATCACCACGACGACGGCCAGCTGCAACGCCACAGCCTGACCGGCGAGTGTCCGGGGACGCCACCGCAGCATGTCCGCACCATCCCTTCCGCGACCGCCCCTATGGCGACCGCCCCCTACGTCAATCGCCATCGAGTTCACCACGGTGATCGCCTGAACGAAATGAACTCAATGGTGACCCACATCACGGTTCTGACCAACAATCTTCCACAGCGGGTGCGCTTCGAAGACGTCGACCTGCATCACAGGAAGGACAGCACGATGAATCTGAGACGACGACACCCAGACGGCGCGTTGGCGACCGACGAGATCGCGACAACGCCGCCCAAGAAGCGTGACAAGACGCATTGGCTGTACGTGGCGGTCATCATTGCCGTTGTCGGAGGTGTGGCGGTCGGCCTCATCGCTCCCGGTGTCGGCAAAGACCTCGGGGTACTCGGCACCATGTTCGTCAGCCTCATCAAAATGATGATCGCGCCGGTCATCTTCTGCACCATCGTGCTGGGCATCGGTTCGGTCCGAAAGGCCGCGACCGTCGGCAAGGTCGGCGGACTCGCCTTCGTCTACTTCCTCGTGATGTCGACCATCGCACTCGCGATAGGACTCGTCGTCGGAAATCTGATCAAGCCCGGCGACGGCCTCAACATCACGGCGACCGCGGACAAGGGTTCGGCATTGGCCGAGAAGGCCCACGAATCCGGCGGACTGATGGCGTTCGTCGAGGGGATCATCCCCGATTCGCTCCTCTCTGCGCTCACCTCGGGCAACGTCTTGCAGGCGCTGTTCGTCGCGCTTCTCGTCGGCTTCGCCCTGCAGGCCATGGGTTCGAGCGGGGAGCCGATCCTCGCCGCCGTCGCCTACATCCAGAAGCTCGTGTTCAAGATCCTCAGCATGATCCTGTGGCTCGCCCCGATCGGCGCGTTCGGCGCGATCGCCAACGTCGTCGGGCAGACCGGCTGGGCCGCGGTCGGGCAGCTGTTGATCCTGATGATCGCCTTCTACCTGACGTGCCTGGTGTTCGTGTTCGGCGTCCTCGGCGTGATCCTGCGGTCGGTCGCAGGCGTGTCCATCTTCCGACTCGTCCGCTACCTGGCCCGCGAGTACCTGCTGATCTTCGCCACCTCGTCCTCCGAGTCGGCGCTACCCCGCCTGATCGCCAAGATGGAACACCTCGGCGTCGAGAAGTCAACGGTCGGCGTCGTCGTTCCGACCGGCTACTCGTTCAACCTCGACGGCACAGCGATCTACCTGACGATGGCGTCGATCTTCATCGCAGATGCAATGGGTGCACCGCTGTCGATCGGAGCGCAGATCAGCCTGCTGGTCTTCATGATCATCGCGTCGAAGGGCGCCGCAGGCGTCAGCGGCGCCGGGCTGGCAACTCTGGCCGGCGGCCTGCAGGCCCACCAGCCGGCCATGCTGAACGGAGTCGGACTGATCGTGGGCATCGACCGCTTCATGTCCGAGGCTCGCGCCGTCACCAACTTCTCGGGCAACGCGGTCGCGACAATCCTCGTCGGATCGTGGACGGGGACCATCGACAAGAATCGGGTCGACGACGTCCTCTCCGGCCGCGCACCGTTCGACGAGAACGACATGGTCGACGACCATCTGGGAAGCTCCCCCACACGACCCGATGCGAAGAATGAAGACTCGACCACCGCCGCGCCGGCTGAGAAGGTGTCGACAGAGAAGGCACCGGTCACCAGAGACCTGGTCGCACAGTAGGCACCGACACAGCAGCGACAACACAAGAGAATGGCCCGGTGGTTGCTCCCGGGCCATTCTCTTTGGTCTTGTCCAGCTGCCGAAGTTCTTCGGTGTCGCAGCTTCAGATGGGTGCTGCTGCCGTCGCCATCACGTGCAGCGCGGAGACGAGTCCGTCGATGAGCTCGTTCTGACGGAAGCTGCCGATGGCGGCGGTCACGCCAAGATCGGCGACGCGATCATTGATGCGGTCGGCAACCTCGCTGCCCGACACCACCACGACGTCATGCGTGTTGGGCGACACCGCGAGCAGTGTGCCGTATGCGGGCTCGGGAGCTGCCTTGAGCAGCACGTTGCGCGCATCGGCGACCGGATCGGTTCCGAGTTCTCCGATGTAGACGGAGAAGCGGACCAGCGCCTTTTCGGTCGCGGCGTGGATCGCGTCGTCGAGTGCGATCAGTTCGTCGCGGGAGAAGGGAGGGGTCGTCGCGGTCTGACCGGGAAAGCGGGTGGACGAGACGCGCCCGCTGTTCGTGATGACCGTGCCGACGGGCAGCGCGGAGGCCGCGACGACCTCATGCGATGCTTCGGAACCTGTCGTCTGCGAAATCTCACCACTTGGCACTGGCCGAGCCTCCATCCACATCATTCGGTTCCGCGTGACGCGGCAACGCAATCGATTCGATCTCCGTTGCGGAGAAGAGCAGCGGTCCGCGGTCCCACTTCTGGTCGAGCGTGTATTCCTGCTGCTTGGGATACTTGACGCCATTCGAGAATGCCATCGAGACCACGCACGCCAGGGCGAAGATAACCACCAGGACCGTGACAGGCACTCCGATATAGGCGATCCAGTTGTCCATGAGACCCTTCCGATCGGTAAACCCTCTTGCCGCACGGCCGGTGAGCGCGCGATGACACGTTCACGCCGCACAGGTCGTGTGATCAATTTAGCCCACACCACAGCCGTTCGGGCACCGACCCCTACGGTCTGTCGTAGACGCGTCCGGAGCGCTGTCGCGGGCGCCTTCTCGCGGCAATGTTGAGACCACAGCGCACGGTGGGGACAATAGGTCGGGTGAGCGGCAACATCCCTGCCGGCGGCCAGCCGGCGAACACCCAGGTCCATCGTTCGTTCTACGACGAGGTCGGTGGCCACGAGACCTTCGAGAAGCTGACCAGCGTCTTCTATCGAGAGGTCGCCGCCGACGAGATCCTCCGGCCGATGTACCCCGAAGAAGACCTCGGACCTGCCGAGCGTCGACTCCGCATGTTCCTCGAGCAGTACTGGGGAGGCCCGCGAACCTACTCCGAGGAACGAGGCCACCCCCGACTGCGCATGCGCCATCAGCCGTTCACCATCGGCCCGATCGAGCGCGACGCCTGGCTGCGCTGCATGCACACCGCCATCGCATCGATCGACGACGACACCCTCGACCCGCCCCACCGCCAGGCGCTCGTCGACTACATGGAGATGGCCGCACAGTCGATGGTCAATTCACCCTTCTGATCTGGTCAGCGTCAATCCGACAGATCGGACACGACGCGCCGATGTCACCTGGTCTTCTACGGGAAAACACAGGTAGGGCAGAATTGTCGCGGTGAGCGACGAGACACCCGACGACCTCAACGACGACGCACTCGGCGCCGACGACCAGGACGTCATCGAGGCTGACGGCGTCATTGAGACCGACAGGGTCCTTGAGGCAGAAGGAGTCGCAGCGGTAGCGACCCAGCTCGACCCTGCCGACGACACCTGGTGGCGTTCGGCGATCTTCTACCAGATCTATCCGCGGTCGTTCTCCGATCTCGACGGCGACGGCGTCGGCGACCTCGCCGGTGTCATCGACAAGCTCGGCTACCTCGAACTGCTCGGCATCGACGCGCTGTGGTTGAGCCCGATCATGCGCTCCCCCATGGCCGACCACGGTTACGACGTCTCGGACCCGCGCGATATCGATCCGCTCTTCGGCGATCTGGCGACGTTCGACGAACTGATCGTCGAGGCGCACGACCGCGAGATCCGCGTGACCATGGACCTCGTCCCCAACCACACCAGCGACCAGCACCAATGGTTCATCGACGCACTGGCGGCCGGACCGGGCAGTCCCGAACGTGCGCGGTACATCTTCCGTGACGGGCGGGGCGAGAACGGCGACGAGCCGCCGAACAACTGGGTCAGCATCTTCGGCGGACCCGCGTGGGACCGTGTCACCGAGCCCGACGGCACGCCCGGGCAGTGGTACCTCCACATCTTCGCGCGCGAGCAGCCCGACTTGAACTGGGAGAACCCCGAGGTCTTCGACGACCTCGAGAAGACACTGCGCTTCTGGCTCGACCGCGGGGTCGACGGCTTCCGCATCGACGTCGCACACGGCATGGCCAAACCCGCCGACCTTCCCGACATGGACGTCGAGGCCGCGGGACTCCTGGTCAACCGAGACGACGACCCGAGGTTCAACAACTACGCGGTCCACGACATCCACCGAAAGATCCGCGCGGTCATCGACGACTACCCCGGCGCTGCGAACGTCGGCGAGATCTGGGTCGACGACAACGAGCGATTCGCGGAGTACCTGCGCCCGGACGAACTGCATCTGGGTTTCAACTTCAGACTCGCCAAGGCACCTTTCGACGCAGCCGCCATCCGAGATGCGATCGAGAACTCCCTCGACGCCGTGCACAGCGTCGGCGGAACACCGACCTGGACGCTGTCGAATCACGACGTCGACCGAGAGGTGACCCGCTACGGTCTGGCCGGTGCGATCCCCGACAGCGAGACTGCCGACGGCGAAACACCGGACAGCGACACTTCTGACAGCGAGACACCAGAAGCCGAGACACCCGAAGCCGAGACACCGGAAGCCGAGCCGGCGCCCCATGCCGACATCGAGCTGGGCACTGCGCGGGCACGGGCGATGGCGCTCGTCGAGTTCGCGCTTCCCGGTTCGATATTCATCTACAACGGCGCAGAACTCGGCCTCCCCAACGCCGACCTGCCCGACGACGCGCTGCAGGACCCGGTCTGGGAACGCTCCGAACACACCGAACGCGGGCGGGACGCATCACGGGTACCGCTGCCGTGGGAGGGCTCCGAGCCGCCGTTCGGTTTCTCGACGAATCCGCAGACGTGGCTTCCGATTCCAGAGTCGTGGGCGGAGTTCACCGTCGAAGCCGAGCTCGAGGACATGAACTCGACGCTGTCGCTGTACCGCACGGCCATCGAATTGCGTTATGAGCGTGAAGAATTCGCAGGCGATGACATCGAGTGGTACGGCGCCCCGACGGGGTGCCTGGCATTCCGACGCTCCGAGGGACACCTGGTGTGCGCGCTGAACACCACCAGCGAACCGGTCGGGCTACCGCCGGGAGAACTCATCCTCACGAGCGCACCCCTCGTCGACGGCATGCTGGCACCCAACGCCGCCGCATGGCTCGTCTGAGAACAGCTCAGACAACCGTGACATCGAGGTCGCGGTGCCTGCGCTGGTACACCGAACCGTAGCGCGCGTCGATCCGAATCCACGCTGCCGAAATGCGCACGCGCACAGGTTCGGTGGCGCCGATGGCGTCGATCGGTGATGTCTCGGTGACCTCGTGGCCGTCGGCGTCGCGCACGAAACCCATTGCGGTGAGCGCGAACAACGAGCGCAGCGAGACCGTGGCATTCAGTGCCCCGTCGGCCGACGAGACGTCGAGTACGCCTTGATCAAGCAGGCCCGTCGCAGGCCCGAAGTTGCTGCCCTCTTCGCGTGCGAGGCGTGCTCCCTCGCGCGTCAACTCGACAACGGTCCGCGCTGGGACGTCGTCGAGATGCCGGTAGCCGCTGCGCAGCGGTAGCGCACCACGCCACGCGGAGTCGAGTGACATCCCCGGCTCCACCGGCACACCCGCCGTACCGTCGCTCAACCGGCCCCGCAGTGTGTCCGCGTCGACGACGATGTCCGACGGCGCAGCACTGCCGAAGATCGACCGGGTGACCAGGACGTCGAACCCGGTATGTGCCCAGAACGCGAGTAGCCCGTCAGACCGTTGCACCACTCTGATCACCGCGGCCTCGTCGAGTCGCATGGCGCGCGTCAGGAAGGCCAGTGCGTCCCTGCGGTCGTCGGGGCCGGCAGCGACGACGAACCGCTCGGGTAACGCGGTCACGCGCTGTCGTCCGAGGTGCGGCGAAAACTCTCCAGGTACTCACGCTCGTCCGGGGTCAGTCGCCGCAGCCGCTGTGCGTCGACGTCGAATGCGACGAGTTGGGTGGTCGCGGTGACGGCGGGTTTGTCGGTCGGCGACGCGGCGTCTGGACGCACCTCGTATCCGACGACGAAGTCGACGGCGCGCACCTTCTCGACGAACATGGTCACGACGATCGGCCCCTCGTCGTGGCGCACCTGTTGGCGATACTTGACGTGCAGGTCCGCGACGACACAGCCGCGACGCAGGTCGGCTGTGGGTCGCCCGTCGTAGAAGAGCCAGGGAATCCGAGCCTCTTCGATGAGTGTCACCATGCGCGCGTGGTTGATGTGCGCGAACACATCCATGTCCGACCAGCGGACGGGAACCTTGACCACGTAACCGGCGTCGGTCCTGACTCCCTCGTCCTCGTAGAGCACGACTGTCCTTTCGTTCGCGACACCTCCCCGTGAGAGGGCCGATCGTCGTCAACTGACGAGGTTCGTCACCTGATGAGGCTGCGCAACTGCCGCGCCGCAACCGACAGCGTCGCGAGGTCGAGTTCTGGACCCTGCTCGATATCGGCGAGCATCGAGCGCACCCGAGACAGCCGCGACGAGTGCGACGACTCCCACTCGGAGATCTTCTCGGCCGCGCTCTCGTCGGGTTCGCTGCTCTGCAGGATCGTGAGCGTGAGGGCACGCAGCGCGCCGTGCATGTCGTCGCGAAGAGCCAAGCGCGCCAACGCATGCCAGCGGTCACCGTACTCGAGCGTCGAGACCGCGGTGAGCAGTTCCTCGAGTCCGAAATGCTCCATGATCGCGAAGTACAGCTCGCCGACCTCGACGGGATCGCGGTCGGCGATCTCGGCGGCGTCGACGATGTCGAGTAGGCAGAACCGATGAAGACTGATCGCGACGTCGTGGGCGAGGTCGGTCTCGACACCGAGCTCGCGGTAGTGCTCGACGCGCCGCTCGACGTCGGCGGCCGACTGCGCGCCGAACCAACTGTCGATCAGTGCGGTCAGTTCAGCCACCTGCTCGGCGTAGCGGGTGATCTCCGCCGCCATCGCGAGCGGTTGCGGGCGAAACGCCAGCAGCCATCTCGACGCCCGGAACAGCAGTCGCCGCTCGTAGAGCATCATCTCGTCGATGGCTTCCACCGGAGCGTCGGCATGCAGGATGCGCGCGAAGAGATCCGAGAGTCCGAAGACCCGGTCGGCAACCACGTACGCCCGCACGGCCTCCTCGGTCGTCGAGCCCGTCGATTCTCCGAGCCGGAACAGGTGCGTGATGCCCGCCCTGTCGACGACTTCGTTGACGAGGACGGTGGTGACGATCTCGCGATGCAGTCGGTGCGCACGGATGCCGTCTGCGAAACGTTCGCGCAGCGGAAGCGGGAAGTACTCGGCGAGCAGACCCTCGAACACATCGTTCTCGGGCAGGTCACCCCCCAGGAGGTCGTCCTTGGCGATCAACTTCACGTGCGACATCAGCGTCGCGAGTTCGGGCGAGGTGAGCCCGCGGTGCACATCCGAATGCAGCCGCTTGATCAACTGCTGCGGTGTCGGCAGCGCCTCAAGAGCCAAATCGACGCCGCGCGAGGCGATCTCGTGGAGCAGGCGGGCATGCACATCGACGCGCTCGAGCGAGTACGCGCGACAGAAACCGAGCTCGGAGTTCTGCGACACGTTGTCGGCCAACACCAGATCGGCGACCTCGTCGGTCATCGACTCCAGCAGCGGATCACGGTCGGCAGCCACGAGTTGGCCGGTTGAGACCGCGGAGTCGAGCAGGATCTTGATGTTGACCTCGTGGTCGGAACAATCGACGCCCGCCGAGTTGTCCATCGCATCGGTGTTGATGCGCCCGCCAGCGAGGTCGAACTCGATCCGACCGCGTTCGGTCACGCCGAGGTTGCCGCCTTCGCCGACGACCTTGGCGCGCAACTGATCTCCGTCGACACGGATCGCATCGTTGGCCTTGTCCCCCACCTGCGCGTCGGATTCGGATGACGACTTGATGTAGGTGCCGATGCCGCCGTTCCACAGCAGGTCCACTGGCGCCAGCAGGATCGCGTGAATCAGTTCCGGAGGCGACAACGCGTCGACACCAACGTCGAGCCCGAGTGCCGTGCGCATCTGTTCACTGATCGGAATCGACTTGGTCTCTCGCGACCAGACCCCGCCACCCTCGCTGATGAGCGAGGTGTCGTAATCGGCCCACGACGAGCGCGGCAACGAGAAGAGCCGTGCGCGTTCGGTATACGACGACGAGGCGTCCGGATTCGGATCGACGAACACGTGCCGGTGGTCGAACGCCGCGACGAGACGGATGTGCTGCGACAACAGCATGCCGTTGCCGAACACGTCGCCGCTCATGTCGCCGATACCGGCGACGGTGAAGTCCTGCGACTGGGTATCGACGCCCATCTCACGGAAGTGACGCTTGACCGATTCCCATGCGCCTCGCGCGGTGATGCCCATCGCCTTGTGGTCGTAGCCCGCCGAACCACCCGAGGCAAAAGCATCCCCGAGCCAGAAATCATACTGCGCTGCAACATCATTGGCGATATCGGAGAACGACGCCGTGCCCTTGTCCGCAGCGACGACGAGATACGTGTCGTCACCGTCTCGACGCACCACCGACCTCGCGGGGATGACCGCACCGGTGTGCTGGTCGAGGTTGTCTGTGACGTCGAGCAGGCCGGAGATGAAATCTCGATACTGCGCAATACCTTCGGCGCGCGTGGCGTCACGGTCCGCGGCGGCGTCACCGGTCGGTGCGGGCGGCCGCTTGACGACGAATCCGCCCTTGGCGCCGACGGGCACGATCACCGCGTTCTTGACGGCCTGCGCCTTGACCAGACCCAGGATCTCGGTGCGGAAATCCTCGCGTCGATCCGACCAGCGCAGTCCGCCGCGGGCAACGGCACCGAAACGCAGGTGCACCCCTTCGACGCGCGGCGAGTACACGAAGATCTCGTGCAGTGGCCGCGGCTCGGGCGTTTGCGGAATCTCCCTGGGCCGCAACTTGAACGACATCACCGGTCGGTCGGCGTCGTCGTCGCGGACGTAGAAGTTGGTGCGCGACGTCGCCCCGATGACGGCCGAGAACGCCGAGACGATGCGGTCGGCTTCGAGTCCGAGGACCTTGCCGATGTCGTCGCTGAGCGCAGCTGCCGCACGGTCGCGCTGCTGTTCGTCGGCGTGGTCGGGGTCGAACGACGCCTCGAACAGCTCGACCAGTCCCCGCGTGACATCGCGGTACTCGCCGAGGGTGTGCGCAACCAGGGTGTTGCTGTACGAGAAGCCGCACTGGCGCAGGTACCGACCGTACGCACGAAGCATCGCCGCGGAACGCCAGTCGAGGCCGCACCTGATGATCAGCTCGTTGTAGGCGTCGACCTCTGCGCGTTGCCGCCAGATCTGCACGAAGGCATCGGTGAACCGCCCGTCGAGGTCGTCGGCGGAGTCGAGATCCACCGACATCCCGTCGGCCAACGCGACACTGAATTCGTAGACGTGGCAGACCTGCCCGTCAGGCCGCACGAGGCGGTACGGATGCTCGTCGACGACGTCGAGGCCGAGGCTGTGGAGCACCGGCAGCACGTCGGTCAAGGTGGCTGCGCCGCCGCACAAATACAGCGTGAACTTCCACAGCGCCCCGGGCTCGCTGCCGGTCTGCGCCAGCGCCACGGCGATGTCGCCGGCGTCGAGATCGGCGACACGGATGAGGTCGGCGAGTGCGTCCGACGGCTCGCGCTGGTCCTTGTAATCCTCGGGCAGCGCAGGAAGCAACCGAAACAGGGCGTCGACGCCGCCGACGGGAAGCCTGGCCGACGCCGCGTCGAGTCCGCCCGCCGCTTCGCGGAACCGCTCGTCCCACGTCCGGATTGACTGTGCCAGTTCGTGTTGGATGGCGCTCTGTTCGGGCGTCCCGATGTCGAAGGTGCCGCGTCGCGCGGCGTCGGATTCGTCGACGCGGACCATCACCTGTAGTTGCGCGAGGGGCATCTCGCTGACACGTGCCGAGTACTCGAGCGCAGTGCCATGCAATTGTTCTGAGACGACGTTCTGCAGCGCCAGGCGGTTCTGCGTGTTGTACCTGTCGCGAGGTAGATAGATGAGCGCGGTGGCGGTACTGCCCTGCGGGTTCACGCGGACGAACGCGCGCAGGGTTCGGGTGGCGACGGCGTCGAACATCTCGCCGATCCGACGGCTCAACTCGGCATCCGACGACGCGAACATCTCCACCAGCGGGTAGTTCTGCAGCAGTTCGATCATCGACTGACCGGCAAACGAATCCTCGTCGACGCCGGCGCGGCGGATCACCTCGTGCACTTTGCCGCGCAGCACGGGGACGTCGAGGATCGTCTGGTGCAGGCCGGACGAGGTGAAGGTGCCGAGGAATCGGTGTTCTCCCACATGCGTTCCGGCGGCGTCGAACTCGGGAATCTGGATCAGGATCGGATAGTTCGACCGCTGCACGCCGGTTTCGAGATAGACCCGCGAGACACGCGGCAATAGCGGCGGCTGCGTGAGCACCCCGAAGTCGCGCGCCTGGGTGAGGTCGAGGAGTGAGTCGCCCCGCCACAGACCCCGGCCGTCGGAGACCGCGCCGTCGATGCCCACCCTGCGGTAGCCGAGTGGCACGAAGTGGTTGCCCGCGAACCAGTCGAGAAGGCGTGAATACTCGTACCGGTCGACGGCGGCTATGCCCGATTGCGCGGTGGTCGGGGCGACGGCGCAGTCGGCACCGCAGGTCGACAGGCGGCCGCGCATATCCACCGCGTCGCGGTCCACGTCGGCCACACGGGCGATGACGTCGACGAGTTCGGTACGCAAGGCCTCGGTGTCGACCTCACCCTTCGCCGACATCGCGACCACGTAGATCCACGACTCCGTTGAGCGGTCTGGTCCGGCGCCGATGTCGCTGAGCGTGCCTGCCTCGTCGCGCGCCACCGCCATCACCGGATGGTCGATGCGGCTGACGGTCAGTCCGTGCGCCTCGACGACGGTCAGCACCGCTTCGACCAGCAGTGGCATGTCGTCGTTGACGACGACGATCTCGGTTCCCGACGGTCCCGAGCTCACGTCGACCAGGCACTGCCCCGCTGATCGCGTCGACGCCAACCCGACGTGTCGACGAACGCGGTTCAGATCGGCATCGTCGATCGCGTCGAGGTCGGTCGCGTCGGTGAGACCACCGCCCGAACCCGTCGTCGGGTGGTGCGCGTCGCCCGGAGGGTTGCTCGCGTTGAGATAGCAGCTGACCGCCGCAGGCAACAGAGCACTCTCTTGAGACAACGCACTCACCTTCACTTCAAGGAGATTGGGAGATGATCTCCGATTCGAGCCCTACCGCGATGGTAGTGACGCGATTCAGTCGCGAGTGAGTTTCCGGTGAGTAACCCGGTGCGGACGCGCGGCGTCGGGTCCGAGCCGGTCGACCTTGTTCGCCTCATACGCCTCGAAGTTGCCTTCGAACCAGAACCATTGTCCCTCTTCGACATTGCCCTCCCACGCCAGAATGTGGGTACAGGTCCGGTCGAGGAACCACCGGTCGTGGCTGATCACCACGGCACATCCCGGGAACGACTCCAGGGCGTTCTCGAGCGAGCCGAGGGTTTCGACGTCGAGGTCGTTGGTCGGCTCGTCGAGCAGGATCAGGTTGCCGCCCTCTTTGAGCGTCAACGCCAGGTTGAGGCGGTTGCGCTCACCACCGGAGAGCACCTCTGCCCGCTTCTGCTGATCGGGACCCTTGAAGCCGAAGGCGCTGACGTACGCACGCGAGGGCATCTCGTTCTGGCCGACCTCGATGTAGTCGTTGCCGTCGGAGACGACCTCCCACACGTTCTTCTTCGGGTCGATGTTGGCGCGGTTCTGGTCGACGTAGCTGAGCTTGACCGTATCGCCGACCTTCACCGAGCCGGAGTCGGGCTCCTCGAGTCCGACGATGGTCTTGAACAGCGTCGTCTTACCCACACCGTTGGGTCCGATGACACCGACGATTCCGTTGCGCGGCAACGTGAACGACAGATCCTTGATCAGCACGCGACCGTCGAAGCCCTTGTCGAGGTTGGCGACCTCGACCACCACGTCACCCAGACGCGGCGGCGTCGGGATCTGGATCTCCTCGAAGTCGAGCTTGCGCGTCTTCTCGGCCTCCGCTGCCATCTCCTCGTACCGCGAGAGGCGGGCCTTGTTCTTCGTCTGACGGGCCT
Source organism: Gordonia sp. 852002-50395_SCH5434458 (assembly GCF_001665905.1). Lineage (NCBI taxonomy): Bacteria > Bacillati > Actinomycetota > Actinomycetes > Mycobacteriales > Gordoniaceae > Gordonia > Gordonia sp. 852002-50395_SCH5434458. Next base: position 22,287 of record NZ_LZTC01000023.1, on the reverse strand, counting down.
TGGCGCCCGAACGGACCCAAGCGAGCTCTTCCTTGAGCCGCTTCTGCAGCTTCTGGTCCTTCTTGCCCTGGACCTCGAGACGCTCGGCCTTCTTCTCCAGGTAGGTGGAGTAGTTGCCCTCGTACGGGTGCAGCTTGCCGCGGTCGACCTCACAGATCCATTCGGCCACATGGTCGAGGAAGTAGCGATCGTGCGTCACCGCGAGGACTGCGCCGGGGTACGACGCCAGGAACTGCTCGAGCCACAGCACGCTCTCGGCGTCGAGGTGGTTGGTCGGCTCATCGAGCAGCAGCAGGTCGGGCTTGGACAGCAGCAGCTTGCACAACGCGACGCGACGGCGCTCACCACCCGAGAGGTGGGTGACAGGGGAATCGCCGGGCGGGCAGCGCAGTGCGTCCATGGCCTGGTCGATCTGCGAGTCGAGGTCCCAGGCGTCGGCGTTGTCGAGGTCTTCCTGGAGCTTGCCCATCTCCTCCATGAGTTCGTCGGAGTAGTCGGTGGCGAGCAGTTCGGCGATCTCGTTGAAGCGGTCGAGCTTCTGCTTGATCTCGCCCATCCCCTCCTCGACGTTCTGCTTGACCGTCTTCTCCTCGTTGAGGGGCGGCTCCTGCAACAGAATGCCGACGGTGGCCTCCGGGTCGAGGAATGCCTCGCCGTTCGACGGCTGGTCGATTCCCGCCATGATCTTGAGGATCGACGACTTACCGGCACCGTTGGGACCGACGACGCCGATCTTGGCGCCCGGGTAGAAGGACATGGTGACGTCGTCGAGAATGACCTTGTCACCGTGCGCCTTGCGCACCTTCTTCATCGTGTAAATAAACTCGCCAGCCACGTAATGTCCTCACCTGCGGTTTTGTGGTCATCTGCGCTCGAGCTCCGATACCGGAGAGTGCATGCGGGGTATCGCCCTCCGGCGACACGGCAGGCTCTCGGCGCAACGTCGCGTACCACTCTATCGACGTGGCGCGACACTCTCCCACATGGCCGTGATCGAGTCGGACCCGCCCGCCCGCGAACACGGCGCCGCGATCGCCGCAGACGTGCGAACACGATCACTGGCACCATCGAGAGGGTGACCGCCTCTGCGCCGCTGACCGAGCTTGTCGAGCTCACCGGCGGCGTCTTCTGTATGGGTTCGGATCGCTTCTACCCCGAGGAACGTCCCGCACATGAGCGTCGCGTCGGCGCTTTCGCGATCGAACGGCATCCGGTGACCAATGCGCAGTACGCGGCGTTCGTCAGCGACACCGGGTACGTGACCGTTGCCGAGAGCGACATCGACCCCGTCGATTTCCCCGGCTCCGACCCAGCGATGCTCGTTCCGGGTGCCCTTGTCTTCACACCGACGGCCGGCCCCGTCGACCTCACCGACTGGCGAGCGTGGTGGCGATGGCAGCCGGGAGCGTCGTGGCGTCACCCGCTCGGACCCGCGACCGACATCGTCGGGCACGACGACCACCCCGTCACCCAGATCGCGTACGCCGACGCCGTCGCCTACGCCGCGTGGGCGGGCCGTCGACTCCCCACCGAAGCCGAGTGGGAGTACGCCGCACGTGGCGGCGTCGTCGGACACGAGTACGCGTGGGGCGACGAGTTGCACCCCGAGGGTGAGATTCTCGCCAACACGTGGATCGGCAACTTCCCGTACGCGAGCGACGGCTGGAGCGGAACGTCGAGGGTGGGGAGCTATCCACCGAACGGCTTCGGACTCCTCGACATGATCGGCAACGTCTGGGAGCGCACGTCGGACGTCTTCACTCCGCGCCACGTCCCGCCCGATCTTGCGACGGTCTCCCCCGACGGTCGGCCGGACCTCTTGACGCCCACCACATCTCCACAGGTCACGCGTGTCACGAAGGGCGGCTCGCACCTGTGCTCACCGCAGTACTGCCGACGCTACCGACCCGCCGCCCGCTCTCCACAATCCGACGACTCGGCGACGTCGCACCTCGGATTCCGTTGCGCCGCAGACGTTATCGCCTCATGACGAGTCCCGCCCCGATGAACACACCCCTCCCGCATTCACCGTGGCGACCACTCGGTCACGCCGCAGCGCCAGCCGCATCGTCGGGTGCGGCGACGCCCGACGCTTGCGTATCCGCAGACTGAGGAGCCGCGACATCGCCGCGACCGCGGTACTCGACGACGCAGCGTGCGAGGTCGAGGCCGACCGAGTCGGCGATCATCTCCAGCTCCGTGCGCGATTCGCCGCCGCTGGTCGTGTAGCTGTTCGTGTGAATTGCCCCGTGCACGATGACCGGCCGCCCCTTCTCGACCGCGGACGCCACGCCCGCGACCAGCCGCCGCCAGCACGAGACGGTCAGGAACAAGCTGTTCCCGTCGATCCACTCGCCTGTTGCGCGGTCTCGTCGACGCGTGTTGCTGGCCATGCGGAACGAGATCACCTCGTCGCCGTTCGCCATGCGGTTGCGCCTGGGGTCGGAGATCACTCGGCCCACGATCGTCGAATACGTTTCGTACATTTGCTCCGCTCCTGCCGTGAGGTGCCATCCGCTGCAGGCACCGAGTTTCCGAACTCGGGCTGAGATGGCTGACTGTGAGCATTCCGGAGAACAAGCTCCCGACACCGAGCGCGAGACCAAGCTGTGGACAGGACTCCGCCTGTGGATACGGCCAACGTCACCGAATACGGCCGAAGTCAGGGCACCCGGCTCGCTGCCGTACACTCTGCGTGTCGGTTTCGCCTCCGTAGCTCAGGTGGATAGAGCAAGGGCCTTCTAATCCCTAGGTCGCAGGTTCGAGTCCTGCCGGGGGCACCAGTCACATCCTTGCCGGCCTCCGGCCGGTGTGCGCCCACTCGAGTGGTTTGAGAGAGATTCACGCGGGCGCACCGAAGACCGCTCATCACGCCGTCGGGCACGGTCATCAGCAAGATTCGAGCGTCCACACCGGTTGCGCGAACAGCGGTGCGGGCAGCAATCTGATGCTCTCCGGCGACGCCTTCACCAGCACGAGTTGCCCGCCGACTGGCGTCACCGATCGAATGCTGTCGCGCCGCAACAACACCGTCGACGCCGGCGTGTCGACGCGCAGGAACTCATCGTCGGCGCCCGCTCCCCATGTGGCGCCCGGGGCGAGGATCTTGCGGTTCTGGACGTGGCCAGCGATCAGCGCGGCGCCGATCCATGCAACCGAGCACACGAGGAACACGCTCACACCGATCAGCAGTCCCAAGGACCACCCGCTGCCCGTCGCAATACACACCGCGGCAAAGATCGTCGCGAAGACCGCGGCTATACCGACAGTGCGCGCCCAGAGGCGAGGCGCTGCGAGCGACGACAATGTGGCGCGTCGGGCGTCGCCTTGCCGCGCGGTCCATTCGATCTGAATCGGAGGCAGATTGCCTGCACCATTTGTCGGACTCATCCGACGAGCTTGTCATGGCACCACTGTTGGCATCGAGAAGCGCTGGCCTGCGACACCGAAATCGATCACGCCGATGGACGAGTGCCCATCGGCGTGATCGATTCCAGTGGGTTATGCCGTTGCCTTCTGCCCCTTCTCGGCGTCCTCCAACTGCTTGAGAAGCGCGAAGGACAGGAACGTCATCGGACCCTTGTCTTCGAAATGCTCGTTCACGTTGCCTGCGATCCCGCCCTCGAGAGAGAGCTTGCTGAGCAGATCCAGCTTGAGTTGCGGAGCGCCTTCGGAAAGGTCCAGATCAGCGATATCAACCCACACGATGTTCGGCCGAGTGGTGGAGTCGTACACGAATCGCCCGTTGGTGAGATCGCTGACTGTCTGCCAAATCGTTTGTGAGGCATCGGGTTTGCCGGGATCGGGGATACGGAAGGGCTGCGCGGCATTGCGGATCACGCTGAACATGCCCGCGATGGCCTCGAGTTGACTCGCCGGCTTCGGCAGACGGCTCGCGTAGTACGCGGCACGCGCAAAGCGGTGCTCGGCGAGGGTGTCGCCGGGGAGTGGCGCGTCGCCCCCGAGGCCCTCCCACCTCTTCAGCAGTTCGAGTTGCTGATCGTAGGTGGGTGAATTGGTCATCACGTGGTAGGACCGATCGTGATACACCTTGGCGTGACCGTCGAGGTACTCGATGATCACGGAGTCGCCGGTCTTGTCGTCGAGTGCGAGGTGAATCGCGGGCGGTTTGCCGCCGGTGGGGTCGGGCATCTGGATGACCTGCACATCGGTGCTGTTGATCCATTCAACGGCCTCGTCCACGGTGGCGAAGTTGTCGAGGAAGTACTGCAGCCACACCGCCTGACTCAGCGCCGGCCGTGATTCATCACGGGTCCCATAGGTCGATTCGGCCAGCCACAGGATGTGGCCCGCCAACCCCGCCTCGTTGAGACCGTCGACGGAAATGATGTCGTAGGCCGCGGCGATGACACTGCCGTACTTCGACGTCCACGTCAGCTTGCCCTCCACGCCGTCGTCTCGAGAAATACCCTTGGGCTGAGTCCAGAGGTTGGTCATCAGATCTTTGTGAAAATCCATGTTGCGTCCGACGAGAACTGCTCCCGCGGCATCTGGCCAAATCACTCGGGTGCACATTGTGAAACCACCACTTTCAATAGGAAGAGACTGCCTGACCTACAAACAAGCGTGGGCCATATCCTTTACTTTAAGCTGGGTATGCTGGATTCTGTGCCGTATCAGGCACGTCTTGTCACCATTCGGTGGCAATGCGTCCCGAATTGTGCTGTTGTCAGGACCTTGGTCCCAGATATCGACGACCGATGAGTGTCCGTGGCAGAGTCTGGCGATGAGTCTCCTCACGTCCGCATCCAACCAGATGAGGTCGTAGGCAAGTCCAGAAAAGGGCCGAATGTCCCTATCGCCGAACATATTTCGACGATCAGCTCGTCGGTACGGGCCTCGACTCGTCACGTTCAATGCCATGGTTTGCGACCAGATGAGCGTGAATCCGTAACCACTGTGGACCATGTAAATCGACGACTTGCGCTCATTGCTAAATTCGCGACATCAGTGTGTGGAAAACACGTCGAATGAGCGCAATTCCGCGTCGAGGCCACGTAGGGCGGGCGGATTCGCGCCAGGCTTTTACCGTGCCTTGTCAGTCACTTTGTTACCTATCGCCAAGGCGCGGAGGGCGTCGATTCTCTCGCGAGATCTGGCGATCTGCTCGACCGGCCGATCCTGCCGAGTCCAGTTGCCCGCCACCCATCGCTGATAGCGTCATCAACTGATGTCTGAGCACACCCCCGGCACCCAGTGGCACACCCGTAGCGAGACCCCGGCCGACGTACCGACCGTTCGAGAGGTCACCCTCGCCGCGTTTCCGTCCGCGGAGGAAGCCGAGATCCTCGACGGCTTACGGCGTGACCCCGCCTGGATTGACGGACTGTCGATCGTCGTCACCGACGAGACGGGACGTGTCGTGGGGCATGGCGTCGCGACCCGAGGCTACGTCGACGACTCTCCGGTCCTGGGATTGGGGCCGGTGTCGGTGCTGCCGCAATTCCAGAACCGCGGTGCGGGCAGCGCCGTCAACCGTGCACTTCTCGAGGCCGCAAGGCAGATGGGTGAACCACACGTCGTCGTGCTCGGGCACGAAGACTACTACCCGCGATTCGGGTTCGAACGCGCATCGACACACGGGATCACCGTTCCATTCGACGCCCCTGACGATGCCGTCATGGCCCTGACACTCGACGAGACCAAGCCGCTTCCGACCGGAGTCATGCACTACGCCGCGCCGTTCGGCGTGTGAATCATCCTGGAGAACAACACCTCTCAGCTAAGCGCCGCGCGCTCCCGCAGTTCCGCGCCACCCACCGATGAGGTGGATCGTGTGATAGATGAGCAGCGCGCAGACCGCACCGATCGCGATGCCGCCGAAGCTCACGTCGCCGATGGTCCAACTGAAGTCCGCGATGGCGATGATCAGTGGAATAGCGGCGGTGAACTGGTTGATCGGGCGGGAGAAGTCGACGCGGTTGGTCACCCAGATGTGCACACCGATGATCGCGACGAGGCCATAGAGCGCCGTGGTGATGCCTCCGAGGACCCCGGAGGGAACCGACGCGATCACGGCACCGATCTTCGGGCACAGCCCCAGGATGATCGCCGCAGCAGCAGCGACCCAGTACGCCGCCGTCGAATACACCTTGGTCGCGGCCATGACACCGATGTTCTCGGCATATGTCGTGGTCGCCGACCCTCCGCCCGAACCCGCGATTATCGTCGACAGTCCGTCGGCGAACAACGCTCTGCCCATCCGGTCGTCGAAGTTCGCTCCGGTCATCATCGCCACGGATTTCACGTGTCCGATGTTCTCGACCACCAGCACGAGTACCACGGGTAAGAACGTCGGGATCACCGAGAGGTGGAAGGTCGGGGTCTGGAAATCGGGCAGGCCGATCCAACTCGCAGCGTGGATGGCGCTCGTGTCGACCTCGTTGCGGATCAACGCCACCACATAGCCGATCACCACACTCAATACGATGGCCAGTCGTCCGAGCAGTCCGCGCAGGAACGCGATCGATAAGACCAGCAACACCAGCACGATCGTCGCGGTCACCGGCTGCTTCTCGAAGTTCGCCTTTGCCGATGGCGCAAGGTTCAGGCCGATCAACGCCACGATCGTTCCGGTGACGATCGGGGGCATCACGAGGTCGATCCATCGGACGCCCGCGAAGTGCACGATGACGCCGATCAACGCGAGCAATGCACCCACAACGACGATTCCGCCGAGCGCAGACGATTGCCCGTTCGACGCCGTCGCCGCGAGCACCGGCGCGATGATCGCGAAGCTCGAACCGAGATAGCTCGGCAGCCGGTTACCGGTGATGATGAGGAACAGTGCGGTACCGATCCCGGAGAAGAGCAGCGTTGTGGCAGGCGGGAATCCGGTGAGCACGGGTACGAGGAACGTCGAGCCGAACATGGCGACGACATGCTGCAGGCCGATACTCACCGTCTTGGGCCACGACAGCCGCTCCCCCGGTCCGACAACGTCGTCGACGTCGACGCGTGTCCATCCCATGTTGTCGGCCAGTCGTCGCGACGTCGTGGTGGCGCCGGAGCCCCCGCGCTCGCTCCCTCCACCGTTGTCGCCGTCGCCATCACGAGTTTCGTCGTTACGCACGAGAATCAGTCTGCGGGATCGCAGAGCGCGACGCCGGGTTACCGACATACCGAGACTGGCGACCGCGCATACCCGGGCCCCGAGCCGATCGGTAACCCACTGTCGGACAGCACTTTTGCGTTGACAGCCGCCTCCCAGCGTCGCCGCAGGGCGCGGTCAGCGAAGCTCCATAGTGTTCTCCTCGTCGGCAACGCCGCCGGCAGGTAGTCACGAAGGAGATCCCATGCCTATCAACACCCCTCCGCAGCAGAACAACAACGGCCCGCGCCAGGCCCCTGCCCCGCAGCCGCCGCGTCGCCGTCGTCGCCAGCGCTTCTGGAATGCACGCGCGCACCGCTGGGACTGGCGCTGGGTCTACTGACCTTCCGGCCCATGGGAGCCGACACGGACGTCCGACGCCGCCATGAGCGCCATCGACGCCCGAGTCGGCTCCTGTTCTCATGCCTACCGACACAGAAGGACGTCCGATGAACGCGCGACAAGCTTTTCGACGCTTCTCTCCCGCAGTACGAGGCGAGGCCAGACGATTCGCCCTCGCGGGAACCCTGCTCGGCATCGCTGCGGCATGCGAGGTGGTTGCCGTCTTCGTGCTCGCAGATGTCATCGACGGCGCGCTCGACTCGAACAGCGTCACCACGTTTGCACGCCTTGCGCTCCTCTGGCTCCTCATCACGGCAATCTCCTGCGGCGGAGACTATTTCGGTCAGGTCGTGTCCGTGGGCATCTCCGAACGCGTCGTGTTACGGCTGCGTGATCAACTCTTCGACCACGTCCAGCGCCTTCACCCCGTCCAGCATCGACGGCTGGGCCTGGGCAATCTCGTCACCCGGCACACCGGCGACCTCGAAGCGGTCGAGTACCTGATCGGGACAGGCGTGATGCAGTTCGTGATCGCGCTGGCCCACACCATCGGCTTGGTCGTCGCCGCACTCATCATGAGCTGGCAGGTCGCGCTCGTCGCGCTGGCCGCAGTCCCGGCGCTGTGGGGTCTGTCCGCATTCTTCGCCCGTCGGCAGGAACGCGTCACCCGCGACGAACGAGGCGCCAACAGCGACATCGCCGACTCCGTCGAAACCGCACTCCTCGGCCACGAGACGGCCGTCGCCTACAACCAGCAGGGGCGCGAACACGCTCGACTCCACCGGCACGGGGTCACCTGGATGAGCGCCCGCCTTGCGCAGACCCGCGTCGAGGCCGGACTGGGCGGCATCTTGAGCTTCGGGCAGGTCGTCGTCACGTTGGCCATCGCGATCGTGGGCGTCTGGCAGGTACGCCAGGGCCAGCTCAGCGTCGGCGGGCTGCTGGCCCTCACCGGCTATCTCGGGATGCTCTATCCCAAGATGCAGGAGCTGGCCGACATCCGGATCGCCATCGCGTCCGCGGTGATCAGCGCCGAGCGTGTTGCCGAGGTCCTCGACGTCGCACCCGTCGAACGCGTCGAACTCGCTGACATCCCCGCGACCGTTCGATCACCACTACGCCCGACGACGCCGGTCGGCATCGCGCTGCGCGACGTCACCCTGGCGCGCGAGCACCAGACGGTCCTCGACGCCGTTGACCTCGACCTCGCGCCGGGGACCATCACCGCACTGATCGGACCGAGCGGCGTCGGAAAGTCGACGCTGGCGTCGCTGCTGTGCCGATTCGAACATCCCGACTCCGGGAACCTGACCATCGGCGACGTCGATTACGACGACCTGACCGGCCGCTGGATTCGCGATCACATCACGTTGCTTCCCCAGCAGCCGATCATCAAGGGCGCCAGCATCTCCGACAACATCGCCTACGGCCGGCCGGCCGCGACTCGCGAAGAAATCATCGCCGCCGCGGTGGCCGCCGACGCCGACGAGTTCATCCGCAGATTGCCCGACGGCTACGACGCCCGGCTCGACGACGGCGGCCTCACGCTCTCCGGTGGTCAACGGCAACGTATCGCGATCGCCCGTGCGATGCTCCGGAACACTCCGGCGCTCATCCTCGACGAACCGACGTCGGGTCTCGACGCCGCGACCACGAGCCGAATCCTCGACCCCCTCCGGCGGCTTGCCGACGGGCGCACCACGCTGCTCATCACGCACGACACTCGGGTCACCGCGATCGCCGACCGCATCATCGAACTCCGCGACGGGCATCTCTACGACCTGAGCCGGTGGATGGAACCGGAGAACGCTCCGGCGTGACGCGATAGTGCACACGCATCCGACCTGTATGTACGCGGGAAATACACTCGGCCGGTTATGCAACAAGAACCCTATGCACACTATTGCATAGTGCGTAGGTGCATTGGTACGGTCGAGTCGTGGCACTCGAACACGCGATCATGGTGTCGCTCTCCGAACGCCCGGGCACCGGCTACGAGATCGGCAGGCAATTCGACCGGTCGATCGGCTACTTCTGGTCGGCGACGCACCAGCAGATCTATCGCACACTGGGCAAGCTCCACGCCGAGGGCATGGTGAGCTTCGAACCCGTCGCCCAGGAGGGCAGACCGGACAAGAAGGTCTACACACTCTCCGACGCGGGCCGTCAGGCACTGCGCGAGTGGGTTTCGTCGCCGACGCCCATGCAACAACTCCGCGACGACCTCGGACTCAAGATCCGAGCAGCAGAGCACGCCGACCTCACCGACGTCATCGACGAACTCCGCAGGCACCGCGCCGAACACCTTGCGCGACTGCACCTTTACCAGTCGTTCGAGAAGGACGACTACCCCGACCCGCAGGCACTGACCGGCCGCCGCCTCCATCAGTACCTGGTACTCCGCGGCGGCGTACGCATCGAAGAAGGCTTTGTCGGTTGGTGCGACGAAGTCATCACCGCGCTCGACGCCGAGCAGCGTCGAACATCCACCGCGTCGACGCCATCCGTCGGCAACGAGTCCTGACCACCAACCCACCCCATCCCCGACGACCCAGGAGAACGCAGATGTCAGCCCCATCCGCGAATACCAGCTCGAGCCAACCGAATCCGTATTATCCGCGTCTGTTCGAGCCCCTCACCGTCGGCGGGATGACGTTGCGCAATCGCATCGTCATGGGGTCGATGCACACCGGCCTCGAAGACCGCGTGTGGGACACCGACAAGCTGGGCGCCTACTACGCCGAGCGCGCACGCGGCGGTGCCGGCCTGATCATCACGGGCGGCTTCGCGGTCAGTCGCACCGGCCAGCTCCTGCCTTTCGCGGGCAAGATGACCAACGTGCTCGACGCCAAGCGGCATCAGCGCGTCACCCGCGCGGTGCACGACGCGGGCGGCAAGATTGCCATGCAACTCCTCCAGGCGGGCCGCTACGGCTACACGCCACTGAAAGTTGCTCCGGGAAGCGAGAATTCGCCCATCCACCCCTTCAAGAACCTGCCGATGCCCGAGTCGGTCATCCGGCACGTGATCCGCTCGTACGGGCAAGCCGCGAAGCTGGCGCGTCAGGCCGGCTATGACGCCGTCGAGATCATGGGCGGCGAGGGCTACCTGGTCAACCAGTTCCTGTGCCCGCACACCAACGACCGCACCGACAAGTGGGGCGGCTCCACCGAGAACCGGCAGCGCTTTCTGGTGGAGGTGATCACCGAGATCCGACGCCGCGTCCCCCGCGACTTCCCGGTCATCCTTCGGCAGTCGATCGCCGACTTCGTCAAGGGCGGACAGACCTGGGACGAGATCGCCCTCATGGCGCGCAAGGCCGAGGCGCTCGGCGTCGACGCCATCAACACCGACATCGGATGGCACGAAGCCGGCGTGCCGACCATCGTCACCTCGGTGCCACGCGCGGCGTTCGTCAAGTTCACCGAACGACTGCGCGACGAGGTCTCGATCCCGCTCATCGCGAGCAACCGCATCAACACCCCGGAGGTGGCGGAGGAGATCCTCGACCGCGGCCGCGTCGACGCGGTGTCGATGGCTCGCCCGCTCCTGTCCGATCCCGAATTCCCGGTGAAGGCCATGACCGGTCGCGCCGACGAGATCAACACCTGCATCGGCTGCAACCAGGCATGCCTCGACCACGCGTTCGTCGGGAAGAAGGTGTCGTGCCTGCTCAATCCGCGTGCCGGACGGGAAACCACGCTGACCCTCGGCGCGACGCGTCGGGCACGCAAGGTCGCCGTGATCGGCGCCGGACCGGCCGGACTGTCGGCCGCGGTCACCGCCGCACAACGCGGCCACCGGGTCGAGCTCTTCGAGGCCGGTCCGACGATCGGCGGCCAATTCTCCATCGCCGCAAGGATTCCCGGTAAAGAGGAGTTCGCCGAGACGCTGCGCTACTACACCCGGCAGCTCGAGCTCAACAACGTCCGCGTCCATCTCGAACAGCGCGTCGACGCCGAGCACATCATCGCCGAGGGCTTCGACGAGGTGATCGTCGCCACCGGCGTCACCCCACGCATACCCGACATCCCCGGTGTCGATCACCCGATGGTCATGTCGTACGCCGAGGCAGTGCTCGGCCACCGCGAGATCGGCAAGCGTGTCGCGGTGATCGGCGCGGGCGGCATCGGTTTCGACATCACCGAATTCCTCACCGTCGACGACTCACCCTCCCTCAACCTCAAGGAATGGGAACAGGAATGGGGAGTCAGCGAAGACCTCGACGTTCCCGGCTTCCTCACCACGCCCCGACCGCTTCCGGTAACCCGCGAGGTCTTCCTGGTGCAACGCAAGCGCGGCAAGCAGGGCAAGACACTCGGCAAGACCACCGGGTGGGTACATCGGGCGAGTGTGAAAATGAAAGGCGTAGAACAGATCTCGGGTGCAACCTACGACAAGATCGACGACGCCGGACTTCACCTGAGTTTTCACGATGACGACGGCTCGGTCCGTGAGACGCGCCTCCTCGAGGTCGACAACGTGGTCATCTGCGCGGGACAGGAGTCCGTCCGCGACCTCGTCGACCCGCTGACCGTGGCGGGCATCCGAACGCACGTCATCGGTGGCGCCGACCTGGCCGCCGAGCTCGACGCCAAGCGCGCGATCCGTCAGGGCACTGAGGTCGCAGCGGGTATCGAGTAAACCGCTACCAATCGATCGACACCCAGACCGATTCGACGTACGTGCAGCCGCAAAACTGAGAAGCTGTGTGGGTCGCACGTCCGTCGATCGAAGGAGTGGCATGGCGTCTCCGTTTGCCGAGCGGCGTTGGGGCTCGACGTCGAGTCCACTGCGCGGCCCGATGACCGCTCTCGCGAAGACGAGCGTCGGCTCGTGGGTGGTGCGTCGATCGGCCGGTGTCGACCGGCGTGTCCTGCATGCCTCGAAGGGGCGGTTCACCGTACTGGGGCCGATCGGGGCTCCCACGCTGCTGTTGACGACCACCGGCGCAAAGTCCGGGCTGTCGCGGACATCGCCGCTGCTCTACGCCCGCGAGGGCGACGACATCTTCGTCGTCGGGTCCAATTTCGGCCAGGAACGCCATCCCGCCTGGACGGCCAATCTCCTCGCCAACCCCGCCTGCACGGTCAACACGGCAGGCGTCGAGGTCGACGCCGTCGCGACGCTTCTCGACGGCCCCGAGCGCGAGCGGATCTACCGCCTCTTCGAGAGCGACGTCACCGACGTGTACTCGGTCTACCGCGATCGCACCGATCGCGAGATCAGGGTGTTCCGGCTCTCGGCGAGCTGACCAGCGCACAGCCACGCGACCGGTTCGCGATCGAGCCACGCCGGCGGCGCTACCATGACCGCCATGCCCATTGCGTCTCCCGTCGTGTCCGCACGCGCCGTCGTCACCGGCGCGTCCTCCGGAATCGGAATGGAACTCGCCCGCGAACTCGCCAGTCGCGGGCACTCACTGATCGTCGTGGCGCGTCGCGGGGACATCCTCGAAGAGCTCGCAGTCGAGCTGCGCACGCAACACGACGTGCAGGTCGAGGTACGACCGAGCGACCTGTCGGATCCGACTGCCGTCGAGATCCTCTCCGCAGAACTCGCCCAGCGTGAGGTCTCGGTGCTCTGCAACAACGCGGGCATCGCCACGTTCGGTCCGGTCGCCGAGCTCGATGCCGACTACGAGCGCGCCCAGGTCCGGCTCAACGTCAACGCCGTGCATGACCTGACCCTCGCGGTGCTCCCCCAGATGGTTGCTCGCGGCTCGGGCGGCATCCTCATGGTCGGTTCGGCAGCTGGCAACATGCCGATCCCCAACAACGCCACCTACGCGGCGTCGAAAGCCTTCGTGAACACTTTCAGCGAGTCGCTGCGTGGCGAGGTCGGCGGTTCGGGTGTCCACGTCACCCTGCTCGCGCCAGGACCTGTCCGTACTCAGACACCGGACCCCGAGGACGCGTCGATCGTCGACAAGATGGTGCCCGGCTTTCTGTGGCACGACAGCGCGGAGGTAGCCAAGATGAGCCTGGATGCGTTGGAGCACAACAAGATGCGCGTTGTGCCCGGAACGCTGTCGAAGGCAATGTCGGTCGCGGGCGGCTACAGTCCGCGGGCGCTCGTCGCTCCCATCGTCGGCACGTTCTACAAGCGACTCGGGCCAGAGTCCTAGGAACCCGATGCCACTCGAAGAATTGCTCCGCATCGGTACGCCGCGCCCGATCGTGCGGTGGGGCGACCCTGTCCTGCATACGCCTGCCCGTCCGGTGACCGACTTCGACGACCAGCTGCAGCATCTGATCGCCGACATGTTCGCCACCAATACCGCGGCACCGGGTGCGGGTCTTGCCGCGGCCCAGATCGGCGTCGACCTCGCGGTATTCGTGTACGACTGCGGCGACGAGACAGGCAGGCGACGTACGGGCGTGATCTGCAATCCCGAGCTCGAACTCCCCGAGGGCCGCGACAGGGAACTCGCGACGCTGGGCGAGGGATGTCTTTCGCTGCCGGGTGCCCATGAGGATCTCGCCCGTCCGAAGGTCGCGACGTGTCGAGGCGTCGACCAATTCGGCCAACCGGTCACCGTGACAGCGGGCGGGATACTCGGCCGCTGTCTACAGCACGAGACCGACCACACGCGCGGCATGGTGTTCGGCGATCGCTTGACCGCCAAGGCTCGCAAACGACTCTTCCGCGACGCCGATGAGGTTGCCGATCGGTACCCCGACGATTGGCCCGTGTCGCCAATGGTGTGACCCGGCTCGCGATGACCGGCTCTGCCCTTCACCGGGACAAATCGAGAATCTGATAGTTAGCCAAATCACACAGTGCTAGTTTCTGAGAACTTACTCACAGGTAGGTGCTGGCTCGTTCTCAGGAGGTCTCATGCGTCGCTTCACCCGTCTACGTCGGACAGTCATCACGGCCGCAACGCTATCCGCAACTGCCGCAGCCGTTTTCGCCACTTCCGTACACGCGGAGGCGGCCCCTTCGCTCTACATCAACCACAAGCACACCACGGTGACCACTCACCTCAAGAATCTCGGCGTCGACGTGGTCTTCACAACCACAGAGCGGACGAAGGCCGAGTCGATGCCACCGTTCGCACTGGAATCCACGATCCAGTCGGCGCAGACACGTGCCGCGTGGAGACTGGCCGACCTACGTGTAGCAACGCTGCAAATCAAGATGATTCCCGACGGACCAGCGACCGGAAACGCCACGCCGACGGGCCAGGGACCGATGGACGTCAAGGTCACTCAGAAGCTCAACATTCAGATCCAGCGGATCGAACCGCTTGGGATCAAGGAGTTCAATCTCGTCGGTGCTCCGTGTACGACAAGCACCCCCGCTGAACTGGTGCTGACCGGCCAGATCCCCTTCTCCGAGGACGAGGGCACCGATTTCTTCGCACCCCTCACCCTCAAGGGCGACCTGACGATCCCACCGCTGGCAGGCTGCGGCGCGCTCACACCGCTGCTCAATCCCATCGCATCCGGCCCGGGCAATGCGGTGACGGTCCAACTAGACCTGTAGCACTCAACGGTGCCGGGCGTCGTCCTCAACGCCGACGACGCCCGGTACCGAAGATCGCTCGACTGAACTCGCGGCCCGCCTGGCCGGCAGCGTTGCGCAAGAATCTCTGCATCGGCTCGCTCGTCAGGATTTCGGTGATCATGCCGGGCTCTTCGGGCACAGGAGCAGGTACAGGTGCCGGGGTCGGCGCAGGCGCCTGCGCGGGCGGCGTCGGTGCCGGAGCGTCGGGCGACTCACCGGGCGAGAGCATCTTCGCGGCGAGCATTTCGTAGGCCGACTTGTTGTCGATGGCCGTGCCGTAGGTGTGGTAGAGCGGACTCGCTTTCGCTGCGGCCGTGATATCTGCTGCCGCAACAGCTTCCATCGACGACCGGGGCGCTCGAATGACCGTCCACGCGACCGGCGTCGGCGCACCTTTCTCCGACAGCACGGTCACGATCGCCTCGCCGGTCCCGAGTGACGTCAGCGCCTGATCGAGCTTGTAGACGTCCGATACCGGGTAGGTCTTGACTGTCTTGCTGAGCGCCTTCTGATCGTCGGGGGTGAATACGCGCAGCGCGTGCTGGACTCGGGCGCCCAATTGGGACAGCACATCGTTGGGAATGTCGGTCGGCAACTGCGAACAGAAGAACACGCCGACGCCCTTGGACCGGATCAACTTGACCGTCTGCACCACCTGCGCGATAAAGGCTTTCGACGCGTCGTTGAACAGCAGATGCGACTCGTCGAAGATGAAGACCAGCTTGGGTTTGTCGACGTCGCCGACCTCGGGGAGGGACTCGAACAGTTCCGCCAGTATCCACATGAGGAACGTGGAGAACAGGACCGGATTGGCGGCTTGATCGCCCAACTCGAAGAGAGTGATGATGCCGCGGCCGTCCGGAGCGAGCCGCAGCAGATCCTGCGGATTGAGTTCCGGCTCACCGAAGAACGTATCGCCGCCTGCCGCTTCGAGATTCGTCAGTGCGCGCAGGATGACTCCGGCGGTCTGCGTCGAAACCCCACCGATCGCCTTGAGTTCTGGCTTACCCTCATCGCTGGTCAGGTAGGCGATCACCGACCGGATGTCTTTGAGGTCGAGCAGGGCCAGGCCGTTCTTGTCTGCCCAATGGAAGATCAGTCCGAGCGTCGATTCCTGGGTGTCGTTGAGCCCCAACACCTTACTGAGCAGAATCGGCCCGAACGCAGTGATCGTCGCACGCACCGGCACCCCGATCCCCTGCGATCCGAGCGACACGAACTCGACCGGATACGCCGTCGGCGACCAGTCGTCGCCGGTCTGCGCCGCGCGTGCGGTGATTCTGTCGTTGGACACCCCCTGCCGGCTCAGCCCCGACAGGTCGCCCTTGATGTCGGCCATCACGACCGGAACGCCATTGGCCGACAACTGTTCTGCGATGAGTTGCAAGGTCTTGGTCTTACCCGTGCCCGTCGCTCCGGACACCAGCCCGTGACGGTTCATCATCGCCAGCGGGATACGAACCTTGGCCGTCGAGTCGACCTGGCCGTCGACAGATACCGTGCCGAGTTCAAGCGCTGTCGAAGCGAACTGGTAGCCCTGTGCGATCGTCTGGGCGGCCTGGGTGGGATCGGTCACGAACATGTCCTTCCGGCGGTTGGATTGCCCGAGCACGACAGTGGTCACAGCTCTGGCGGGTCGGTGCACTACAGCAAACAATAGCCGCGGATCGTCGCCCGCTAAGGTTGATGCGTGCAGGACAAACTGGTGTGGATCGATTGCGAAATGACCGGCCTCGATCTCGAGAAGGACAAACTGATCGAGATCGCCGCCCTGGTCACCGACAGTGACCTCAACATTCTGGGCGACGGCGTCGACGTGGTCATCCACGCCGACGACGCCGATCTCGACGCGATGCCCGACGTCGTGACCAAAATGCACGCCGACTCGGGACTGACCGACGAGGTTCGACGGTCGGCGATCACCGTCCCGGAAGCCGAGGCGATGGTCCTCGACTACATCCGCGCGCACGTGACAACGTCGGGCGCAGTCCCCCTCGCAGGCAACTCGATCGCCACCGACCGGGGCTTCATCGCCCGGGACATGCCCGAACTCGACGCCTACCTGCACTACCGCATGGTCGACGTCAGCTCGATCAAAGAACTCACTCGACGCTGGTACCCGCGCGTCTACTTCAATCAGCCCGAAAAGGGCCTCGCGCACCGCGCCCTTGCCGACATCCGCGAGTCGATCCGTGAGCTCCGCTACTACCGGGCTGCGGCCTTCGTTCCCCAGCCAGGCCCCGACGTCGACACCCTCACGACGATCGTCAAGGATCTCGGGCCTGCCTGAACACGCAGGTCAGTCAACCGATTGGAGTTCGGAGCGTCCGAACCGCTAGAGTATGACCTTGGCTCTGGGACCCAGTGTTCTTCCTGGGTTTCCGATGCCGATGGTGAGCGTAGTTCAGTTGGTAGAGCACCAGGTTGTGATCCTGGCTGTCGCGGGTTCGAGTCCCGTCGCTCACCCCGCAGGTCAAGGCCCTGCCCACGGATCAGTGGGCAGGGCCTTGTGCGTTCGGTGAGCGCGTCGTCGTAGCGTGGAGTTCACTTTCATGCTCTACGATCTGCACCCGTGCTGGAAGATCTGAACAAGGCCGCGAAGAAGTCGGGGCTCCACGTTGCGCCGGGCAAGAAGAAGGACACGTACTCGGTACGAAAGTCCAAGAGCGGCAAGCTCATCGCCAAGAACGTCGACGCCGACGAAGTCAAGAAGATCATCAAAGACCGCAAGTGACCCCCACCAACTCAGGGACGACTCTGGTCAACCAAGGTGGGCCAGCATCGTCACCAGTTGGTCGTGTTCTCCCGACACCTCGGAGAACCGCAGCGGCTTGACCCGCTCGACCAGAATTTCGCGGTCAGCGGTCGGCAACAGTGCCATCACCTCGGTGAGGAAGTCGTCGAGTGGCATGGCCCAGTCGGCTTCGGCCTGTCCGGGCATGAGGTCGGTCTGCACTGCCGGCGGGACCAACTCGAGGACGTCGATCCCCTTGTTCGCCAATTGAATTCGAAGGCTCTCCGAGAGCGAGTGGATGGCAGCCTTCGTGGCGCTGTAGGTAGGGGCACCGACCATCGGGGTGAACGCGAGACCCGACGACACCGTGATGAACGTGGCTCCGTCCTTACCGGTGAGTGCGTCGGTGAAGGCCGCGACCAGACGTAGCGGCCCCAGGATGTTGGTGTCGACCTCGACGGCCGCCGTCTCCAGGAAGTCGGGGGTCGTAAGGTCCTCGGCGCGCATGATCCCCGACATCGCGACAACCACGTTCAGGTCGGGGAAGCGTCGGTTCACGTCCGCGGCCGCGCGGTTGACGTCGTCGGTGTCGGTCGTGTCGATGCGGACCGCTTCGATCCCGGGGTGCTCGGCGACGATCTGGTCGAGGAGTTCGCTACGCCGCCCGCCGACGATGACCGTGTTGCCCGCCTCCTGCAGCCTCAGAGCGAGACCGAGTCCGATACCCGACGTCGCGCCCGCGATGAAAATGGTGTTACCGCTTGTCTTCATGTCGTCTCCTCGTTGCCGTGTGGTCCGGCCGTGTGCCGTTCCTCGGTCGTGTCACCGAGTTCACTCCCCTGTCGCGACTCCGACAAGGCACCCGATATCCGGGGACCGACGATCCCTGGTTCACCTCCGGCTGATCGGTCACCCTGGAGAGATGACCGAACATCCACGGCCCTTTGAGCGTGCCCGGTGAGCACCGTCGATCGGGCGGGCCTCGCCGAGTTCCTCCGTCGGCGCCGCGAGTCGTTGCAACCCGCAGACGTCGGTCTCGGCGTCGGACAACGCCGCAGAGCCCGCGGGCTTCGACGTGAGGAGGTCGCGGCGCTCGCCGGAATGTCGGTCGACTACTACACACGACTCGAACAGCAACGCGGCCCGCATCCATCGGACCAGATGGTCACAGCCATCGCGCGGGCACTGCACCTGTCCCTCGATGAACGCGACCACCTGTTCCGCTTGGCAGGACACAACGCGCCCGACCGACTCAGCCGCGACGATCACGTCTCCCCCGGCATGCTGCGCATCATCGACCGCCTCACCGACACTCCGGCGATGGTCGTCAACAGTGCCGGTGAGACTCTCGTACAAACCCCGCTGGCCGTCGCACTCGTCGGGGACGACAGTGCCTTCACCGGGCTCAGCCGCTCGATCGCGTATCGGTGGTTCACCGACGCCGATACCCGTGGGCGGTTTCTCCCCGAGGATCACGCCCTACACGCACGGGCGCACACGGCCAGGCTGCGGGAGGCCGTCACCCGGCTCGGACCTGATTCGCGTGCAGCTGAAGTCGCCGACGCCCTACTAGCCGAGAGCGCCGAGTTCGCGGAGTTGTGGCACCGCCACGATGTGGGCGTCACGCTGACCGATATCGACAAGCGGATCGTCCACGTTTCGCTCGGTGTCATCGAGGTGCAGTGCCAGACGCTGTTCGATCCGAGCAGCGCTCAGGCACTCCTGGTCTACACCGCTGTCCCGGGCTCGTCCGACCACGAGAAGTTGGCGATGCTCGCAGCGTTCGCCGACTGAACCGCCGACCACTCGGCCTCAGAGGCTGCGCGAGATGATCTCCTTCATGATCTCGTTGGTGCCCGCGTAGATCTTCTGCACACGCTGATCGGCCCACATCCGCGCGATCGGGTACTCGTTCATGTACCCGTAGCCACCAAAGAGTTGCAGACACTCGTCGGCCACCGCCATCGCCCGCTCACTGGTCCACCACTTGGCCATCGCGACTGTCGGGATGTCGAGCTTGCCGTCGAGATGCTTGATGATGCAGTCGTCAGTGAACACACGGGCGATCCGCGCCTCGGTGGCGACCTCTGCGAGCTTGAACTTGGTGTTCTGGAATCCGAAGATGGGTCGGCCGAACGCTGTGCGGTCCTTGGTGTAGGCGAGTGTGTGCTCGAGCGCGACCTCCATCCCTGCCGTCGACGCGACGGCGATGATCAGACGCTCCTGCGGAAGCTGCTGCATGAGCTGGATGAAGCCCTGCCCCTCGTCGGTGCCGAGCAGGTTCGACGTCGGTACCCGCACACTGTCGAAGAAGAGCTCCGAGGTGTCCTGCCCGCGCTGCCCGACTTTGTCGAGCACGCGACCACGCCTGAACCCGGGACGATCAGCCTCGACGAGTACCAGCGAGATTCCCTTGGCGCCCTCGCTCACGTCGGTCTTGGCGACGACGATGATGAGGTCGGCCTGGCCGCCGTTGGTGATGAAGGTCTTGGAGCCGTCGATGACGTACTCATCACCCTCGCGGATCGCCTTGGTCTTCACGGCCTGGAGATCGGATCCGGTACCCGGCTCGGTCATCGCGATGGCGCCGACGACCTCGCCCGACGCCATCTTCGGGAGCCAGGTGCGCTTCTGCTCCTCCGACCCGTAGGCGAGGAGGTAGTGGGCGATGATCCCGTTGTGCAGACTCGCACCCCACGATGAGTCCGCGATGCGCGCCTGCTCTTCGATCAGCACCGCTTCGTGGGCGAACGTTCCGCCGCCTCCGCCGTACTCCTCGGGAATCGACATGCACAGCAGGCCGAGTTCACCTGCTTTGTTCCACAGCTCACGGTCGACGTGGTGCTGCTCGATGAACTTCTCGATATTCGGCTTGATCTCCTTCTCGCAGAAACTGCGAGCGAGATCGCGCACCGCTGTCAGGTCGTCGGTTTCCCACGGGGAACGCTCGGCCATGCTGTACACCTCGATCGTCGGCAAACAATGTCACCGCCGATCGTAACAGTGACTGGTGTCACGGTAGGTGCTAGGCGTTGCCCTTCGACCAGACCGCCCAGGGGACATTCCAGTCGCCGAGTCCGTCGGTGCCCGAGAGCGTCCCGCCCGCGGTGTTCTTGACGATCACCGGGTCGCCTCGCAACGTGTTCTGCATGACCCACAGCGCGTTGTCGGGACTGAGATTGAGGCACCCGTGGCTCGTGTTGGTGTTGCCCTGCGCCCACACCGACCACGGTGCGGAGTGGAAGAAGATTCCGCTGTAGGACATACGGGTCGCGTAGTCGACCGGGGTGCGGTAGCCGTCTGCGGAACCGACGGGGACGCCGTAGGTCGAGGAGTCCATGATCATGTTGTCGTGCTTGTCGGACACGAGGTACACACCGTTGTCGGTCTCGGTACCCGGCTTGCCCATCGATGTCGGCATCGTGCGGATGTCCTTGCCGTCGCGATTGAACACCACCTGCTTGGTGCGGTCATCGGCGGTCACCACCATCGAACGACCGACGGTGAAGTTCGACTTGAGATTCTCCTGCCCGAAGACGCCATCACCCAAATCGATGCCGTAGGTGTTCACCGCAACGGAGACCTTGGTTCCCGGCTTCCAGTAGTCCTTGGGCCGCCAGCGAACCTCGGTATCGCTGATCCAGTAGAAGGCGCCCTCGACCTGAGGCGTGGTGGTGATGGTGATCGCGCGCTGGGCGGCCTTGCGATCAGCAATGGGTTCGTCGAACTTCACGGCGACCGGTTGCCCGACACCGACGGTCTCGCCGTTCGACGGGGTCAGGTACGCCTGTGTCAGATTGGCAGGTGCTCGCGTGGTGAACGAGACGCGCTTGGTGCTGGTGCCGCCGATACCCTTTGCGTCGGCCTGCACTGTGTAGTTGCGCGCGTAGCCGAGAGGCTCGGCACTCGTCCATCGCGTCGCGTCCTCGCTGAGGCTTCCACGCAACGGCGTGCCGTCGGCCTTGTCGATCCGCACATTGGTCAGTGCGCCCTCGCTGGCCTGAACCGTGATCGGCGCACCGGGCTGAATGCCGACCGCCTGATCGATCAGTGGCCTGTCGGCCCACTCGGTGATCTCGACGCCCGGCATGAGGAGATCGCCGAAAAGTGCTGAGCTCTGCACATTCTCGGAGTATTTCGCCGTCTGCGAGCACGAGCTCAGCAGCGCGGCCACGGCAACCACCATTCCAACGATCATCAACCCGCGTCGCTGGATACGACCGCTCACCATGTGACTCCTGCCCGATGTTCTAACGATCCGCGGGCCTCCGTTGTGTGGAGCCGCAGATGTGGATCAAATGACTGTGCGCGATGGCGCGCCACCAGTGTACGAGATACGACGAATGCCCGAGTCGCCCGACATGACCATTAGCCCGCCATGCCGTACGACCGAACGACAGAGACCAGTGTCCGGCGCAAAAAGCGATCGCCCCGGACGGAACCGGGGCGATCGCGGTAGTTGTTGTGCGCCATCAGGGACTCGAACCCCGAACCCACTGATTAAGAGCCCACTAGTGTCGCGTGTCGTTAATTAGTTTATGGTTCGTGGTTTGAGAGAATTGGCTATGGCGAATTCTGCGGCCCCGGC
>NZ_LZTC01000022.1:0-24007 GCF_001665905.1 Gordonia sp. 852002-50395_SCH5434458 | reverse complement strand
AAAAATACACTTATGCGATCGTCGGCAGCGTCAGATGTGTATAAGAGACAGGGGTGTGCGCGACGTCCCGGCCCGCGCCCCCGGCCCCCTACCCCATCGGGTCGGCGACGAGTGGCTCGTCGACGAGTTCGAACGGGGCGCGGGTGGCGCCCCAGCGGTGCGGGACCCACAGGCCGTCGGTGTACTCCAATTCGACGGAGCCGGTGTTGGGCAAATGTGTTGCGGCCGCGAACCTTCCGTCGATACCCGCGAGGTGCGCGGCGACGAGCCTGATCGCCGCGCCGTGGCTGACAAGGTAGACGTCGCGGGCGTCGGGTCCGCTGAGATAGCGCTGCGCGAGATCGGTGACGGCCGGCAGATACCGCTCGAACACCATCGTGAGCGATTCGCCGCCGGGGATCGGGGCGTCGGGGTCGCCGGAGTACCAGCGGTCGATGATTTCGCGGAAGACACCGTGAGCCTCGTCGTCGGTGCGGTCTTCGAGCTCGCCGGCCTGCACCTCGTGCACCCCCGGCACGATATCGGCATCGGCGCCCCAGACCGACGCGATGACCTCCGCGGTCTGCTGGGCGCGGGTCGCCTGCGAACTCAGGAGCACCGGGGCGTCGGCGTCATCGGTGCGCGTGATCGGATTCTCCAAGCCGTACCGAACCGCTTGTCGCACACCGAAATCGGTGAGCGAGGCGCCCGGTAGTGCGGTGTCGAGTCGACGCATCACATTCGACGTCGTCTCGCCGTGGCGGACCAGATACAGACGGGCCATCAGTCATCACCATCCTTGACGTCGTCGCCATCTCCCAGTCCTCGACGCATCGCCGAGACCCACTCCTTGCCCGGCCGATGGTCCGGTGGCGGCGAGCCGATCACCCCGCGCGCCGTCCACGACCCCAGATACACAATGTGTTCGGCTTCGCGGTAGAGCGCTTGGAGCGCTTCGGCAACCGCGTCGTCGTCGATATGCCCGACGGCGTCGAGGAAGAATCGGTACTGCCCGGGATTGGATTCGCCGGTTTCCGGGTCGCGCC
Organism: Gordonia sp. 852002-50395_SCH5434458; assembly: GCF_001665905.1. Classification (NCBI taxonomy): domain Bacteria; kingdom Bacillati; phylum Actinomycetota; class Actinomycetes; order Mycobacteriales; family Gordoniaceae; genus Gordonia; species Gordonia sp. 852002-50395_SCH5434458. The sequence continues at coordinate 22,982 of NZ_LZTC01000022.1, read as the reverse complement.
GCGGTCGAGATTCGATTCTGGTGAGATCGATTCCGCGCGAAGCGAATTGATTCATCGCCGACATGAGGCTACCGGGCTCGTTCGGCAGTTCGAGGATCACGGCGGTGCGGTCGGCGCCGGTCGGCGGCGGAGGCGACACCGGTCTGCCGACGAGAAGGAATCGCGTCGTGGCGTCGACAGCATCCGAAACTTCGTCGGCGATCACGGTCAGCTCCGACAGTTCCGCTGCCAGACGCGTGGTCACCGCGGCGTCGGCCTTACCGGCCGCGACATCTTGTGCCGCACCGGCATTCGACGACGCCACGACGAATTCAGCTCCCGGATACAGCTTTTCGACGGAGGATCGAACCTGTGCCGATGCAACGGGGTATGCGGCGATCCGCCTCACCTGCGACGCATCGATGGCCGTTGGGGCGGCGATGGCGAATGCGACGTCGAGCACGGTTTCGGCGACGACCTGCACGCGCTTGGAGCCGTCGGGGACGAGCGCGTCCATCGTCGCCGGTACCGATCCCTCGAGTGAACTCTCGATGGGCACGCACGCGAAGTCGGCGTCGCCGGAGCGGACCAACGCGATCGCAGCGGCCGGACTGGCCGCCGCAACCTTGGTCACCTCGTCGTGATCGTCGCGGCGCGGGACCCCTGCGGCACCCGTTTCGGTCGCGAGGATCTTGTCCAACGCCATCTCGGTGAAGGTCCCTGCCGGACCGAAGTACGCGAACACTGACACGACCCGAGCTTAGTCGACACAAGGTGAACATCTCCCTGACCTGCGCAGACAATCCGTCGGCCACGAAGAAACGGTCGTCCGACGCCGAGCGCAGAGAAGCCCGTCGGCCGCGCGCTCGTCAGATTCCGCGCGATCACAACCATTGACGGATCACCCGAAACGACTTTAGGTTAGGGTTACCTACTATGAGCTGGACAGCACATCAGCCGACCGGGAGTGAGCACCGCATGACACGAGCCGTCACCGACAGACCGACGGACGCCGAGGTCATCGCCACCGCATGTCGAAGGGCGGGAAGCGCGATGCTGGCCGTCGAATCGCCCGTCGAGCCTTCGCAGAGTGCACTGCACAGCCACGAAGCCGACCTCGCCACCCCGACCCAGGTCGACCTGGTCCACCTCTTCGACACACAGGCATTCGTCCTGGTCCCCACTGCGGGACCGGCGATGCGTGCGGCCGCCGAGAGTCCCGACGGCCTACCCGCGATGGTCGAGGTCACCGACTGCGCACCCATCGACCTGCGCGAACGGGTTCGCTCCCTGATCTGGCTCAATGGACGGCTGCATCACATCCCGGCCAATCTCGAACGCGACCTCGCCGTCGAGATCGCCACGGAACACCCCGACGAAGGACTCCTCGACATCGGCCACGGACGGTCGATGATGCGGCTGCAGATCGAGACCGCCGTCGTCGCGAGCGGTGCCGGCGCCGCGTCGGTTCCCGCGCACGAACTCGCTCGCGCAGAGCCGGACCCGTTCTGGGAGTACGAGAACGACTGGATCAGCCACCTCGACGCCGCGCACGCCGACATCGTCGGACAACTCGCACGTCGACTTCCGCGCCACCTCCGACAGGGCCGGGTGCGCCCACTCGGACTCGACCGCTTCGGACTGCGCTTCCGCGTCGAGGGTTCGGCAGGCGACTCCGACGTCCGACTTCCCTTCCCCCATCCGGTGAACGACGTCACCGAGCTATCGCGGGCGCTACGCAACCTGGCTGGCTGTCCGTTTATGAACAGCCTGCCGGATTAATCGAAGACCACCCCCGCCCAGTCGAATCGGAAGACCCCTCGTCTGACATCGACTGGACTGCCAGGGCGCGCGGTCGGGAGGGCTGCCCGACCGCGCGCCCGACTCTTCCCCTGGTTCCGGACCGGCCGCGCGACTCTTCCCCGGGTTCCAGCGCGTCGGCGCGACTCTTCCCCGGGTCCCGTTCCCTTCCTCGAGAAACAACGCGAGCAAAGGCACACAAGTCGAGGAAAGAATCCTTCCCCTAGTTTCTGCACGACGGCCCACACCCACCGCGGTGCTCAGCCCGACCGCGCTGGCCTCTGCTCCCGCGCCGCCTCGCCCCAGCCGGCGCCGTAGGCTGTCGGCCATGGTCGACGTGACGCGTGGGATCGCAGCGATCGTCCGACCGGCCCCGCAGCGAGTCGTTGACGTGGTCGACGACCCCCGCGAGCGACGGGCGCTGATCGTCGAACTCGTCATCGTCGGTGTGTTGACCTTCGGTTTCTCTGCGATCTCGGCCATCCTCTCGCTGATCGAGCTGCAGCTGACCAGCGGAGTCGGCAACGCTACGGTCGCGCTCAATCCGAGCCGCTCGTCCGTCGGACTGATCGATTTCCTGCGACAACTCATGAGCGTGCTCCGACTGTTCGCGATCGCCGGCCTGGGCGTCTATCTCCTGTGGCGATCCGGCCTGCGCCTGCGCGGCGTGGGACTCGCCCGCCTGAGCGGCCGCGACGTTCCACCGGGACTTGTCCTCGCTGCCGCGATCGGACTGCCCGGGTTGGCACTCGTCGCCGCAGCGCGAGCTCTCGGCATGAACGCTCATCTCGTCCCCAGCGAAGTCGACGGTCCGTGGTGGCGCTGGCCGGTGCTGATTGCCATCGCAATCGGCAACGCGGCCGCGGAGGAGATCATCGTCGTCGCCTACTTCATCACCCGCCTACGACAGCTCGGAGCGTCGGAGAACATGTCGTTGGCCGCGAGCGCTCTCCTGCGTGGGGGTTATCACCTGTACCAGGGTGTGGGCGCGGGCGTCGGGAACGTCGTGATGGGTCTCGTCTTCGGGCGCTACTACCAGCTCACCAACCGGGTGTGGCCGCTGGTCATAGCGCACGCGGTCATCGACGTCGTCGCGTTCATCGGCTACGCACTGCTCCACGATCACCTCGGTTGGGTCGGGTGAGCACTCGACGCCATCGGCCCGTGCGCTGCGTGAATGACGCTTGAGGCCTGAGCGCCCGCGTACATTTGATCTGATGAATGAGCCAGATCCGCGCTACATGCGGCGCCGCGGTGGTCCGTCGCCGCACGAGCAGCAGCCGCGGAATCCGGCGCCCACGCCACCTGGAAGAGACCGCGCTCCCGCAGGTCAGCGCCGAAATCCAGCACCTCAGCCACCCGCTGACCGCCGACCGCGCAATCCCGTGCCGCATCCGGTTCGTCAGGCCGACCCGCAGCACCACGCCCCTCGACGCGCCGCACCACCGAACGCCGCACCCCCGAACGCCGCGCCCAAAAACGCCTACGACCCCACCCGACAGGTGCCGGGTGCAGGCGGAAACGATCGAGGTCGTCGTGTCGCGGAGTACCAACCTCCGCTGGCATGGTCGGCAGCACCCGACCATGCCCAACCCCCGCAGCCGGGTCCTCGACGCCCCGCGCCTCCCGCACCCTCACGACAGCCCGCTCCACGCGGCGCTGACCACGCCAAACCCGCCGACGCAACACCCTCGCACGCGGCAGCGGGTGCAGCCGCGGGTGCCGGGGCCGCTCGCGCGTACGCGCCGACGCAGAAGCCCGAGCCGGTGTCTCCCGACGACCGCCGGTCGCGCGGCGGGTCGTCTGCTCCCCCTCGACGCCCGGATCGGGGTCAGACCGCACCCCCTGCGTCGCCACCTCGACGTGGAAAGCCACGCTTTCGTCGACCACAGCTCGGCCGACCCAGACGCATCGGCAGGATCATCCTGATCATCCTGCTCGTGATCGTCCTCGGGTCGCTGGGACTGTTCTTCTACTACGACAGCAAACTGCACCGCGTCGACGCTCTGCCCGGTTACGCCGGGCGTCCCTCCGACACCCCCGGCACCACCTGGCTGATCGTCGGCAGCGACTCCCGCGAGGGCTTGACCCAACAGCAGAAGGACGATCTCGCGACCGGAGACAGCGACGGGTCGCGGACCGACACCATCATGCTCGCGTACAAGCCCCCCAGCGGTAAGGCCACGCTGATCAGCATCCCGCGCGACCTCTACGTCGCGATCCCCGGTCAGGGCAGCTACAAGATCAACGCGGCGTACAACTTCGGCGGTCCGCAACTGCTGGCCAAAACCATCGAGCAACTCACCGGCATCCGCATCGACCACTACGCCGAGATCGGCTTCGGCGGTTTCGACACCCTCGTCGACGCTGTCGGCGGTGTGAACATCTGCATCGACCAATCGCTCCGCGACCCCAAGGCAGGACTCAACCTGACGAAGGGTTGTCACGATCTCAACGGTCAACAGGCACTCGGCCTGGTCCGCACCCGAGCATTCCCCAACGCCGACCTCGAGCGCGTGGTCAATCAACGAAAGTTCTTGTCGGCCCTGATGTCGAAGGCCACCAGCCCCGGCGTGCTTCTCAACCCGTTCCGTCTGTTCCCGTTCATCAGCGGTGCGGTCGACGGCTTGACCGTCGACAACAGCACACATCTGTGGAACCTCGGCATGCTCGGGTGGTGGCTGAGCGACGACCCGATCACCACGACCACACCGACCGGTGGGTCTGAGCTGACCGACGACGGCGACTCACTTGCCGTGGGAGACAACACCAAACAGTTCTTCGACGCAATCCGGTCTGGCAAGCAGATACCGAAGGATCTGCTGTCCGATCAGGGCGGCGCAATCGGGTGAATGACGACTACCGCGATTTCAGACTTGCGATTCCGCACCGCCACCCGCCCCGTTGTAACGTCATGGCCGAACTTCGACATTGCGAGGATGTACCGTGACGGCCGACAACCACCGAGCACCACACGTTCCGCCGTGGCTGGCGGGCCCGCCTGCCCCAGCCGGCGGCGATTCGCTGCGCGCACCCGCCGCTCCTCGGGAAACCACCGCCGCTCCGGAGGTTCGTGGATCTTCTGAGGCCACTGGGTCGTCTGAGGTCGCTGGGCCCTCTGGGGTCGCTGCATCGCCTGAAGGCCATGCTTCTGCTGAAAGCGGCACTGCCCGGCCGGATGTCGCCCCGCAAGAGCACCCACAGTCTCAAGGTGCCCACTCCGAAGCTGCACAATCTGCAGCGCCACAGTCGGAAGCTGGACCGCCGGCGCCACTGCCGAGCTGGGTTCCTGCCGCCGAGAATGAGTGGGCCGGCGACCCCGTAGCGGCACCGCAACACCCCGACGCGCCCCACTTCGCGCCGCCGCCTCGCGGCACCGTGCCACCGCACGCCGCACCAAACCACGGAGTGCCGCCTCAATCACTGCCACCGCACGCCGGACCCCCTTTCGGGGCACCCCAGCAAGGCCCACCGCAACAAGTCCCACCCCAGCAAGTCCCGCCGCAAGGTGGCGCACCCCAACAGTTCAGTGCGCCCACAGGATTCAGTGCGCCCAAAGGATTCGGTGCCCCCGCAGGATTCGGGGCGCCGCCACAGTTCGGTGCACCCGTTGCGCCGCAGGAGTACAACGCACCCGGCCTCGACTCCGGAATGCTCCTCCGAAAGGCGCGTCGACCACCACGGTCGGGCTGGCGTCGCACGGTGCACCGCATCTCCGGAGGCACCATCAGCCCCAGTGAGTCGCGAGCGACCGTGTACCACGACGAACTGGTCAGGCAGCTCAATGCGCCGGTCCACGGCGACTTCCGCATCGCGGTGCTGTCACTGAAGGGTGGCGTCGGAAAGACAACCACCACAGTGGGTCTCGGCTCGACCTTCGCCAGTCTGCGCGGCGATCGCGTGATCGCCGTCGACGCCAACCCCGACCTCGGGACGTTGTCGCAGCGGGTTCCCCAGCAGACCTCGTCGACGGTGCAGGACGTCCTCCTCGACGATCAGATCCACCGCTACTCAGATGTCCGACGACACACCTCACAGTCTGTCAGTCGACTCGAAGTCCTTGCCTCCGAACGTGATCCGGCTACGGCAGAGACTTTCGACGAGCAGGACTACCGCACGGTGATCCAGGTTCTCGAGCGCTTCTACAACATCATCCTCACCGACTGCGGTACGGGACTGTCGCATTCGGCGATGGACGGTGTCCTCGATCTCGCGCACTCGTTGATCATCGTGTCGACGGCCGCCCTCGACGGCGCACGCAGTGCCAGCGCGACCCTCGACTGGCTCGAAGCGCATGGCTACGGCCACCTGGTGTCACGGGCTGTTGTCGTCCTGAGCGGACCCCGACGTGGCAGCGCCAGCATCGATCTCACCCAACTGGCGCAACACTTCCTGGCACGGACCCGTGCCGTACAGGTGATCCCGTTCGACGAACACCTCTCCGAGGGAGCAGAAGTCGACCTCGATCTCCTCGCCAAGTCGACGCGGCGCGCGTTCGTCGAATTGGCCGCAACTGTCGCTGAGGATTTCGCCCTTGTCGGCGATCACCGCCGTCGTGACAACGTCGATCCGCGGTCGGCACAAACCTGGCAGCCGTGACGAAATCCGTACGCGCGCTATGACTCGACCGTCGTGTGCGCGCGAAGATATTGTGCGAGCTGTGTGCGCCCGCGGTTGAGTCTCGATTTCACCGTCTGCACGCCGACGCCCTGATGCTCGGCGATGTCGGCGTAGCTGAAGTCGCCGAACTCACGCAGCACAACCGCTTCGCGGATGTCGTCCGAGAGTTGTTGCAGTGCTTCGCGTAATTGATCGCGCAGCGCTATCTGCTCATCGAATCGGGGTGCCGAATCGTCGGCGTCGAGGGTCACCGGCGCCTCGGGGTCGCTGAAGTCGGTGAGGGTGGTGTTCGCCTTGCGCTTGCGGATCAGTGCGAGCGCATTGTTGGCGGCGATCCGGTGCATCCAGGTGGAGAATCTCGCCTCGCCGCGGAACTTGTCGAGGTTGCGCCACGCGGCGAGCAACGTTGCCTGGAGCGCGTCCTCGGCGTCGTGCTGATTGCCGCAGATCTGTAGGCAGACGGCCCAGATCTGGTTGCGATGGCCATTGACCAGATCCGCGAAGGCGCGTTGGTCGCCGTCGCGTGCCTGCATCACGAGTACCGCTTCGTCCACAGATGCTCCCGATCAATCAAACGCCTCCGCACCGGTGACAGATATGCCACCGGTGCGAAGACGTGTGCGGTCTTCGAAATTCAGCTCATCGAGCATTGTGCTCATGCGGCGCTCACAGGTGGTAGTCGCCCCCGTCGTGATGTCCACTACCACCGTCGTGATCGCCGTAATCGCCCTCGGCGAGGTCGACGTCGTGCCCGGTTGAATCGTCGTGCTGCAACGTCGGATCGTCGTCGCCATGCAGGACCGCGGGGTCTGCCGACACAGCACCACCGTCGTCGTGGCCGCCCTGATGTTGGTCGTCACCGTCTTGACCGTTTTCGTGATACACGCCGTCTTCGACGACGACGTCGTCGTCAGCGGGCACGTTGGGCTCGTCGTCCATGTCGGGGACGGTGCTGTCGTCTGCGGGAGCATCCGACTCGAATGCAGCGGACAGCGCGTGCTCGAACACCCCGGGCGGAGGGGCCTGCACGTCGTCGGGCGAGATGCCCAGCGCAGTCAGGATGGAGTCGTCATCAGCGCTCATCCGTATCTCCTTCGTTCGTAGCAGGCGGCTGTCGGTTCCACTGCGCGCCGGCTTTCTCGGTTAGATGCTGCCAGGTGTGTGTCAGCCTTGGTACGCCGACATCGATGACACCGCCGATGCGATCACCACGACGTAGAGCACGATCGTGAGTACGAACCCCACCCCGAACATGATCAGGGCGTACTTTCCGAGCTTCTTTGCCTGGTCGGACGCGTGCTGCGCACCGACGCGGTCGCCCGAGATCCACAGCGTCGAGACCCTGCCCGCGTGCCCGAAGGCCGCGAAGGCCAGCGGCCAGAAGAAGATCAGCGCCGCGGCGGCCCAACCCATGTTCGACGACGGGCACGCCGTCGAAGGGCTCTCCTGCACCGGCGGACGCTGCACACCGGAGGCATTCATGTCACGACCCGACGGCCTCATCACGGTGGTGCGGTCATCGAGTCCGACCTGGGCAGCGGCACGGTAAGCGGGCATCGGCTGGTTCTGGTTGGGGTACATCGGATCTCCTCGGCTCGTTCGGTGCGCTTCTCGCACCGTCAGAGATTGGATGCGCCGAGACCCTCCGAATGTGCCGCGCGGCGTCGAAGAATCTCTGTGACATGGGTCACTCTGGTGTTCATCGTTTCAACTGGAGCTTGGACGCCGTGTACGCGATCAGGAGTACGCCGAGTAGCGTGAGCGCACTTGCGGTCAGAAGCGCGTTGCCGAATGCGGGCTCCCAGAGGTGCGCCCCGCGCGTCTGTGGGGCCAGCGGCGCGATCGATGGCAGGTCCACCGCCATCGCCGACGCGGCGTACCCCCAGTACGACGGGAAGAGCCACGCGAGCTGCGACAGTCCCGGTGCGCTGAGTCGAAAGAGCCCGCCGCAGAACACCAATTGTGAGATGACGAGGATGACCAGGGGCGGCATTGTTTGTTCGTTGGACTTCACGGTGGCCGAGATAGCAAGTCCGACAACCGTACTCACGCATGCGATGGCCGCGACCGCACCGAGCAACTCGACAGGCGCCGCCCCCACGACACCTCCGGACGGCAGTCCCTTGCCCAGATAGCAGATCACCACCATCGTCGTCGACTGCGCGATCGCCACGCCGAAGTAGACCCCGACCTTGGCGGTCAGGTACGAGCCGGGGCGAAGTCCTACTGCGCGTTCGCGTTCGAAGATGTCGCGTTCACCGACGAGGTCGCGGACCGTCAGCGCCGTGCCCATGAAACAGGCTCCGATCACCATGATGACGAGAACCTGAAGCGATTCTCCCGCGGTGTTCTGAGCCGTGTTGACGCCGAAACCGGCACTGCCGGGGATCACCAACGTCAGCAGCCCCAAGACGAGCGGCATCACCACGAGAAAGGCAAGGTATCCGGGATCGGCGAGAATCAGTCGCAGCTGGCGGCGGGCAATGGTGCTCGCCTGGCGCTGAGCACTGGTCTGGGGAGACGTCCGCACAACCCGTGTGCTCGGCGTCGATTGGTGCCGATGCGAGGCGTGCCCGTTGGTTCGCGCGAGATGCCTGCGATAGGCATCGTCGGGATGGCTTGCCACGTAGGAGAATATCTCGGCCCAATCGCTGTTTCCCATCGCGGGAGCCACCTCGTCGGGGCGGCCGCGGAAGGCCGTCTTGCCGCCGGGTGCGAGCAACAGCACCTGATCGCACATGGCGAGGTGCGTCAGCGAATGCGTGACAACGATGACCGTGCGCCCCGCGTCGGCGAGTCGACGCAGCGTCGTCATGACCTGCCTGTCGAGTGCCGGATCGAGGCCGGACGTCGGCTCATCGAGGATGAGAAGTGAAGGGCCGGTGAGCAATTCCATCGCCACCGAGGCTCGTTTGCGTTGACCGCCGGATAGCGCGTCGACTCGGGTGTCGAGGTGCTCGGACAGTTGGAGCTCATCGAGCACCCCCGCGATCACGCGGTCGCGCTCGGATTCGGGCAGGTCCTCCGGGAGCCGAAGCTCGGCTGCGAACCGAAGTGCCTGCCGCAGAGTCAGTTTGCGGTGCAGCACGTCGTGCTGGGGCACCATGCCGATGCGCGTGCGCAGCGACTCGTACTCCGCGTGGACGTCGTGACCGTCGAACAACACCCGCCCCGACGTGGGAGCGGTCAGGCCGGCGACAATCTTCGACAGGGTCGACTTGCCTGCACCGGATGGGCCGACGAGTGCTGTCAGCGTTCCCGGCCCGGCGACCAGATCGACGTCGTGGAGGAGTTCTTTGGTGCGGTCGACGACGAGCCCGATGCCCTCGACCTGCAACCCTCCCCAGGCAGTGTTGGACCCGACTGCACTGATCCCCGCTGCGAGGAGATCGCCGCCTCGAACGATGAGGTCGGTGTTGCCGACGGTGACCAGGTCGCCGTCGGTGACCGCGGCTCGCCCAAATATCCTGTGTCCGTTGACGAAAGTGCCGTTGACACTGCCGAGATCCTCGAGATGCCGTTCGCCGGGTCCGACGACCAGGCGAGCATGTCGTCGAGACACGAGCACGTCGTCGACGGCGAGATCGTTGGTCGGGCCACGTCCGATGAGCGTCACCGACGGGTTGTCGGAGGGTGAACCGTGCTCGACCTCTTCGGTCGCGAGCGCGACGACGAGAATCGGCGCCGATGCCGGCGGTCCGAGGTGCACCGACGTCGTCGAGGTGATCGGAAAGTCGACGACCAATGCACCCGACACGACCAGCGTCGCCCCGTCGACACTCACGAGATGCCATGTGTCATCACGCCATTCGATCGCGAGGTGGTGTTCGCGTACATCCCGGTGATCGACGACGATGTCGTTGTCGAGCGCCGCTCCCACTGTCAACCGCGTCGTGTCACCGAGCGCGTACACACACGATTCGACACTCACGCTTCCGGGCATGGGAACAGTGGTTGTCATGGAAGGTCCGCCTTCTCGATGGGTGAACGACGCTCAGGCGCCGCGACCGACACCGGGCGGCAGCCCCGCGATCTGCGATGGGGCTGCCGCCCGGTGCGGCCCGAATGTGTGGTGTCCGGCGACTGGACGACAGGTCGAACTCCGCCTCGACCAGACGACCTGCCGATCAGACGGAAACGTCTCCGTGGTGATCGTCGTGCGCACCGTGGTCGTCGTAGGTATCCGAATCGGTGCCGTACGTCTCGTGCGAGTCGTCGTGTGCCGACGGATCGGACGCGCCGTCGGGGCCACCGTAGACGTAGCTCACGGTGTCGGCGTTGCCGTCACCATCGGCGTCGGTGAGCACGGTGTCGGCAACGCCGTCGTTGTCGACGTCGAGAACGGTGGTGTCGAACTTGCCGTCGTGATCACTGTCGATGAGCTTCACGTCGGCGGTGCCATCCCCGTCGACGTCAATGGTCGCGCTGTCGACTTTGCCCTGCTCGTCGAACGTATCGACCTCGCGGACCTGGCCGTGCTCGTCGGTGATCGTGCGAAGGTCCGCGACCCCGTCGCCATCGGTATCCGATTCGAAGACGGTTGTGCCGTTCTCGCCCGCATACGCAACCGTGTCCATCTTGCCGTCGCCATCGGTATCTCCCTCGAGGAGAGTGACGTTGCCCTCGCTGTCGAGGTAGGCGTTCACCTGATTGCCGTCGTCGTCGCTGAGGTGCACGACGTCGACGTTGCCGTCGCCATCGACGTCAACAGTCGAATCAGCGTGCAGCCCGGTCTGCGACTCCACCGCGGACTTCTCGGACTCCTGCGGCGCAGCATCCTTCGTCGGCGCCTCGGCTTCGGTCGGCGCGGCAGCGTCGGTCGGTGCGGCATCCTCGGCCGGTGCCTCAGCTTCGGTCGGTGCAGCAGCGTCAGTCGGGGCTGCAGCGTCAGTCGGGGCAGCGGACTCTGTCGGTGCAGCAGCATCATCGGCCGGTGCCTCCGCATCCTCAGCCGGTGCAGCAGGCTCGCTCGGTGCAGCAGCGTCCTCAGCCGGTGCAGCATCCTCGGCCGGTGCAGCATCCTCAGCCGGTGCAGCATCCTCAGCCGGTGCAGCATCCTCAGCCGGTGCAGCGTCCTCGGCCGGTGCAGCAGCATCCTCGGCCGGTGCAGCAGCGTCATCAGTCGGTGCAGCGTCATCAGCCGGCGCGGCATCCTCGGCCGGCGCGGCGTCCTCGGCCGGCGCCTCCGCGTCCTCGGCCGGTGCCGGGTCCGAGGGCGATGAGTTCTCGGACTGGGCGTCGGCAGGGCTTGCCTGGGCGTCCGGGGCGGACTTCTCGTCGTAGGGCTCGTCCGGACTGATACTCGGCTTTGCGTCCTGCTCGGACGTCGAGGCAGTGGCCTCAGTGGGCTCAGTGCTGGAATCCTCAGTGCTCGAATCCTCGGCGCTCGGGGCCTCGGTGCTCGAATCCTCGGCAGTCGGGGCCTCCGTGCTCGGAGGCTCGGTGCTCGAATCCTCGCTCGGAGCCTCAGTGCTCGAATTGTCAGCGTTCGAGTACTCCCCGTTGGCGGATAGCGTTCCCGCGGGCTCGCCGTTCCGCGTGTAGCTGATGTCGCCGTTGTCCTCGAAGGTTGCGACGATCTTGTTTCCGGCGTCGTCTTGCATCTCGACCTTCTCGGGAGTCCCGTCCTTGTCGGCGTCTTCGACGGAGACGACGGTCAAGTTGCCTTCGACCTCGATGTTGTCGGCGATGTTGCCGGGATCTCGGGTCTCGCTCATGTCCGACTTCTTTCTCTCGAGCCCGTCATCTCGAGCGGGCTTACTGATGCGTGCAGGGTTTGGACGCTTTCAGGGATTGGATGCGACCGGATGCGTGGAATGTTCCGCGGATCAGGAAATCAATCCGGCGCGACTCAGATACGTCTTGCCGTCGGCGACCGATTCGAGTCCGAACGTGGTCACCTGGAGGTTGGTCGACGTGTTCGCGTAGGTCGCGATGTACGACTTGGTGCCGCCGTCCGGCTTGATCTCCGCTGCCGACACGCGAGCGGAATCCTCGACCAGCGTGCCCTTCCCGTCGCTCTGGGTTCCGTTGCGGAGCGAGGTGATCGAGCTCTGCGCTCCCGTGGAGTCAGACGAAAAGCTGACGAACCCGTCGATTCCCCCGTAGGACTTCTTCTCGAAGAACGACCCCAACGGTCCGTCCTCCTTGATGTTGCACATCATGGAGAGCGCGCCATTGGTGGTGAAGTCGCTCTTGCGGCAATCTTCGACGCCGTCCTGCAACGCCGAGGGCAGGAGGCTGTAGAGCTGCTTCTCATCTGTGACGATCGCACTACCATTCGCCGCCGTCTGCGTGGCGGCCGTCGAGCTTTGCGCCGCTTGGTTCGGATTGTCATCTCCGCCACCACGATTCGCGAGCGCAATACCACCGACCACGATGCCGGCCACCGCGACGACCGCGACACCGACGAGCGCGACCCGACCCCACTTTCGTCCGCCCGACGACGGCGGTGTCGGCGACGGCGTCGCCGCAGCGCGCTGCCCGGCGGGCGCCTGCGATGCACCGGCGGGATATCGGCCGTCTGCAGCCTGCTGCGCGGTCGGCGCCATCAGGTCGGCTGCGGCCGGGGCGGCCGGACGCTCACGGGTGTCGGCAGCACGATCGCCGACCGCTGTCACCAAAGCGCCCTGTGCAACAACGGTTTTCGGGTCGTCGAGCGTGGCGACGGGACCGATTTCACCGAGCCGCTGCTGGATGAGCGGAATCCTCGACGACCCGCCCGTCAGGTACAGGGCTGTCAACTGTTCCGGATGCGTGATCCCGGCGTCGAGCAGCGTTGCCCTGGTCAGACGCAACGCCTGCTCGGCTGCCGGCGCGATCAGTTCGTCGAATTCGTCGCGGGTGATCTGTAGGGTTTGCCGACCCTGCGGTGTGTTGTTGATCGTGATGGTCGCCGAGGGCGCTTCGGACAGCAGCTCTTTGGCGCTGCGGATGGACTCCTGCAGGCTCTGCATGACGTCGACCGGCGCACGTCGACGCAGCCACTCGACCAGTTCAGGGTCGCGGTCGGCGAGCCGTTGCTCCACCCATCGCTGGATCAGCGCATCGATGTTCTTGCCACCAAGGCCGTTGTCACCGCGCGCAGCGATCACCTGGAACGCGTTCGGCCCGGTCACTGTGAGTACCGCGATGTCGAGGGTGCCGCCGCCGAAGTCGAAGACGGCGATCCGCGCTCCGGGCTGCATGGCGTGTGATCGGCTGTAATGCGCTGCGGCAGCGCGTGGTTCGGAGATGGTCGTGATGCGCGAGCCGTCGATGCCCGCACGCATCGCCGCCTCGGCGAGTACGCCGACCTGCTGTGGCGCCCACGCCTCGGGATGGGTCAGGACGACCTGCGCCGGCAATTGCCCCGCGTGCGCTGCTTTGCCGCGGGAGATGATCGCCGACATCACCGCGGCCACCGGCAGCGCCGACGGCATCGTGTAGCCGGCGATCACCGTCGTGGGGGCACCCGTGATCAGTCGCTTGGGAGAGGCGACGAAACCGACCGGATTCTGCTGCGCGAGGTTGCGCGCGGGCTCACCGACGGAAATCCGTTCGGGGGACGCGACATACACGCTCGACGGCATCAGATTGCTCGTATGCGAGAGCGACAGCGTCTCGATACTTCCGCTTGTCGCACCCGAATGCGCGGCAGCGGAATTCGACGTACCGAAGTCGATGGCGAGAATCCAGGTCGGTGACATATGCGTGTGGGTGTCCTGTGTGTTGCTCGGTGAGCGGTTGCTCATCTGGTGGCGGTCGGTGTGGTCAACGGGGTGTAGCTGCGGATCAGGGTGACGATGGCGGCATCCTCTGCCGCTGAGCTCGTGGCGAGTGAACGCTGGTGCGCGATCGCCAGACGACGCTGTGCCTCTGCGGCGACGGCATGCGACGGTGCGGATGGGGGTAGCCCGACGCGCCCGGCCGCTGAAGTTGCACGGAGGATGGTGTGCAGTTCCTCGGTGACCGCCGCGTTGGGGTCGGTACGGAGCATGCGCTGGTAGTCCTCGAGGACGGTGACCAGATGCAACTCCGGCTTGTTGCGAAGTTCCATCGTGAGCGTCCGAATGTGATCGCGCGCCGGATGGGTGAAAGCCAACTGATCGAGTCGGGCAAGAATACGGTGTGCCCGATGCAGAACGGCATACCGGGCTATCGACGTGGTCAATTCGCCACGCAACTGACCGATACCCGACAGCGACATCAGCCAGGCATTGAGCTCCGACGCTCCGCGCGCGGCGATCTGGCGACCGTTGAGCACGCCGTATTCCCCGAGTAGGCCGAGCAAGCGCGCGCGTACCTGCGGCGACAGTTCACTGCGGACGTCGTCGTTGTCGAATGTGCGCACCACGTCGAGCCTGGACAACGGCGCGAGCCGCGCCAACGCCGCCGCTAGATCCTCGGTCAGCATGCCGGTGTGGCTGGTTTGGGCCATGAGTCCGGAAATCGCCACGACGTCGCTGACCGTCTCCGACAACTGCTTGGCCAGAACGCGCGCGTGGTCGGCGGCGTACGGAATCGGGTCGCGTCGTCCGAGTGCGCCCTCGCCGAACGAATCGGCTCGCGACAACACTCCGAGCATGTTGAGCGGAGTGAATGGGAGCTGGGAGAGGAACTCGATCTCGTCGGTGCGCGGCGCGGCGTCGAACAGAAAGACCGCGGCGTCGGCGTCGATGGACGCCGTGCGCGTCTGCTCGAACCCGTCGATCACGGCGCGCCTCGTCGCCGAGTCGTTTTCGGTTGTCAGCGTCGACAATCCGGGCGTGTCGATCAGCGTGAGCTGGCGCAACGACGCCGACGGCATCCACCGCTCGACAAACTGGATCTCCGACGACGGCAGCGGTAGGTCGACCGGCTGATGAGCCGCGACGGCGACGCGATGGCGTCGGCCGTCGATTCCGACGATCTCGGCACGCGACGGGCTGCCATCGGAGTAGACGGTGACGACGTTGGTGGCCTCGAGCGCAGCGGTTTCGGCGACCGGCGCCCCGATCAGCGCGTTGACCAGCGTCGACTTACCGGCCTTCAGCCGTCCGACGATGACCACGCGGGGCGGCGACCACAGGATGGTGCCGATCGAGTTGGCGTGCTCGACGAGGTCGCCACCGAGACCGGCGAGTTGTCGCAGACCGCGATCGAGAGCGGCGTGCACCGGATCGTTGCCGGAGGACGTGGTCATCGTTTCACCTGAGCCAGGTACTTCTCGGCCGAGGCGATCCGCTTGTCGACAACCTCGAGGTTCGACGTCAGACGAGTGACGGTCTTGTCGCGCGACGCGGAGTCGGACTGCGCCGCCTTCTGAACCTCGTTGATCGTGTTCTGCAGGGTCTCGATGTTCTCACGCAGATAGTTTCGATAGCGGATGACGATCTCGGGCCGCGCCTGCGCGACGGCACTCTCGAGGAGGCGACCGGTTGCTGCCTTCGTCGCTCCGATGGTCTCCCGCAGCCAGGTCAGCAGGTTCGCTTTGCCTGCTCGGATCGCGCGGAAACCCAGATTCACGCCGACCCACACCGTGCCGACCACGACGCCGACACCCATCAGAGCGCTCAGTCCGAGTATTCCGCCGAGCGTCGATGATCCGACGACACCCATCGTCAGCAGCGTCGGATCGAGCAGACCGTGCCGCTTGCTCGCGACCTGATGTGTCTCGATTCGCTTGTCCTGCATGGATTCGACGATCTGCGAGCGCAACTCTTCCCACACGGTGGGGTCGTCGGTGAATCGTGGCGCGACCACGGTGTCGTGAAGTCGCTGCAGGAACTCGGCGAGAGTCTGCGCCATCGCCAACTGGAGGTCGGCGTGCATGTCGGCGGTGAACTTCTGTTCGCTGCGGCGCAGCACCTGCATGCCGTGCTTGTTGACGTACAGCGTCCACTTGTCGCGCACGTCGTCGAGGCGTCGTTCGAGACCATCGACCGCCTGCTGCCGCAGCAACGTGAGGTCACGGGCGAGGTACTGCTCCCACTCGCGTGCCTGCTCCTGCAATTCGGTGAGCCTGTCCCGCTCAGCAGTGAGGTCGGGCAGCGCCTTCGCGCCGGCCTGCACGGCGTCGAGTTCACGAGAGATCTTGGAGCGCAACACCTTCAGACCTTCGAGGCAGGTGCGCACCGCGTCGGCCTCCGGGAGCTCGGCCGCGGCGTCGAGTCGTCGGGTGAGTTCGGAACGCAACGTCGCGATGCCGCTCTCGTGCTCCAGCCGCTCCTGCTCTGCGGGGTCGGCGAGTTCGGTCGAGAGCGACGCGAGAAGGCTCGACACCCCGAAAACCGGGAATGGACGTCCGATCTCGCGGGTCAGCAGGCGCTCGTTCTCACCGACGATCTCTCGCCAGCGTCGAAGATTCTTGTCGGTTTTCGTCACCACCACGATGACCGAATCGACTGTCGACGACGCCTCGCGGACGAACTCCATCTCCGGGGCAGTCAACGGCGACGACGCGTCGCACACCAGAACCAGCACACACGCCTGCTGGGCCGACTGCGTAGCCAGTTTGGCCAACCCGACGTCGAGCCCGCCAACCCCCGGGGTGTCGACCATCGTCATGTCGGAGACGCGTGCAGTCCGCACCGCGACCGCGGCCGACGTCGGAAGCTCCTCGGCCTGTGGATCGCGGACATGTGCACCGTCGGTGGTCACCCACTGCGCGAGTTCGTCGACGGGCGTGGTCCGCGACGTCCCGGACGGAAAGAACAGCTCGGCCGTCTCGTCGACGTCGAGGGCGGAGTCGACGGTGACCGACACCGCGGTCGACGAGGTCACCTCGACACCGACGGGGCACAGATCCCGTTGCCCGACGAGGGCGTTGACCAGCGAACTCTTGCCCCGCTGCACCTCTCCGACGACCACAACCGTGCGGGCTTGCCGGTCGCGGGCGAGTTTGGCGGCGGCAACGTCGGCAAGGGTGTCCATCTTGTAGGCGCGGAGCACCGTCGAAGCGGCATCGACAATGGCCGACGCGTCGCCGGCAGCGGATTTCCGCTCCGTCGCACCCTGCGCCTGTGCAGCCATTCTCTCGCCCCGTACCCGATCGTTTATGCCTCGACGTCGCTGATGCCCGGACGTCATTCATGCCCCGACGGATTCGCCGCGGCGCCGCGTTGCCGGTACACCGCTTCCGACCGAAACCCCATCCGCGGCCCGACAGGGCGTGAGTCTAACGTCCTGCCGTTGGCACTGTGCCATCTAGATGACGTGAATGACACGGGCAGCGGTCATCGGGGCGTCGTGTACTAGCCTGCTGAGCGAAGTGAACAATTCGGTCAGTGGCCGGAACCGACCGATTGCGCAGCACCGGAGGGGGTGAACAACGTGATGGCTGGCATGCGCCCTGGAACGCGTGCGGCGATGACCAGCGCACTTGCTGCGCTGATCTTGCTCAGCGCCTGTTCTGTCGACGGGCATGCCGTGAACGACTCCGACCCTGCCGCGAGCGCAGCAATCGACGTCAAGTCGCTCGACACCGGTAAGTACCCCACCGAGCCACGCAAGCCGTTCGGCAAGCCGACCGTCGAGAATGTCCTCCAATACGAGGGGCAGCGGATGGCGCAGTTCATCGTCGCGCCCTTCGAAATCGACCGGGATCTCACTCAGATGGGCTTGCCGACACAGATGCTCTTCAGTCGGTCGAGCAACGTCAAGGCTGTTGTCGGCGAGGACGTCGGCGGAGTTCCCGCCAACGAGAACGTCTTCTACGGCTATGTCGCCTCGGCGTCGACTCCTGACAGCATGTTGCGCACCGGGACCAAGCGCTCACTGAACAATATGGTGGCGCGATACCTGACCGCGGCCGACGCCACCGCGGCCGCGAACCAGATGGCAGATGTGTACGGCAAGCGACCGAAGACCACGCCGGTTCGCCCGGCCGGATTGTCGGGAAGCCGTGTCCTGACATCCCCCGGCGGCGAGCCGGGCAACACCTCGATGGCGTCGTTCACCGCCCACAACACCTACGTGCTCGTCACCTCATACACGGTCGACGACGCTCAGAAGGACATGCTCGAGCCCGCGATCAGCAAAGCGGTCAATCTGCAGAGTGCACTGATCGATCAGTTCCCGGCGGCGCCGACCAAGGAGGAAGCGGCCGCACACACGCGGCCTTCCCAGAAGCTCCTCATGGACCAGAGCCGCGTTCTGATCTATGCGCTGCCCTACAGCGACAAGGAACTCGAAGAAGGCGATATCGCCGACACGAATATGGGCAACGTGCGAGCCGTTTACGGCCCTCGGGCGATGTCGTTCAGAAGTGACGATCCGCCCGGCACCTTCGCGCTCTTGAACGAAACCGGCTCGACGGCCAACGCGGTCGAGCGGTCGACCGTGTACCGGGCCAAGACCGCCGATGGCGCCAAGAAGATCATGGACACCCTCGCCACAGGCAACAAAACCCGCGGGCGCAAGTCGCAGCCGGCACCACCCAACCTCCCCGGCGCGCGATGCGCTCAAGAGATCGCGCGCAATCTCACCCAATACTGGTGCGAGGTTCGGGTAGGCCGCTACGTCGGCGAGGTCTTCGGCGAAGACCTCAAGGACGTACAGCAGCAGGCCTCCGCTCAGTACGTGATTCTCACCAAGGCCGATCAGAATGCGAACTAACAACATGAAGAGAGCACCGATGCGTCGTAAACACGTTGTCGCGCAGACAGTTTCACTGTTCGCCGTTGCCGCCGCACTCGCGGGGTGCACCGTCGACGGCAACGCTGTCAACGACTCCGACCCGGCAGCGAACGCGGTCGTCGACGTCAAGTCCCTCGACACCGGCAAGTACCCGACCGAACCTCGGAAACCATTCGGTGAGGCAACCGGAGACGAGGTCGTCACCTACGACGCGCAGCGGATGGCGCAGTACATCGTCGCGCCGTTCGAGATCGACGCCGACCTGACCAACATGGGTTTGCCGATGCAGGTTCTCTACAGCACGACCAATGTCCGAGCGGTCGTCGGCGACGACGTCGCAAATGTGAAGGCCAACGACGCGATCCTCTACGGCTACGTCGTTTCGGCCTCTACGCCTGACGAGACGATTCGGGCGGGCACCAAGCGGGAACTGAACAACTTCGTGACCCGCTACATCACCCCTGCCGACGCCACCGCCGCGGCGAATCAGATGGCCGACGCCTATCTCAAGCGCCCCAAGGCCACCACGGTTCGCGTCGACGGGATGTCGGGGAGCCGGGTGATCTCGGTCCCCGGGAACACCAACGGAACCACCGCCCTCGTCTCCATCACCGCGCACAACACCTACGTGCTCTTCACCTACTACCAGACGACAGACGCGCAGAAGGACCAGCTACAGCCTGCCATCAAGAAGGCCGTCGACCTGCAGACCGCACTGATCGATCAGTTCCCGGCCACGCCGACCAAGGCCGAACGGGAGGCACGCAATCAGCCCAAGAAGCAGCTGATCATGGACCAGAACCACATCCTGATCTATGCGTTGCCCTACACCGACCAGGAGATCAAGGACGCGAAGGTCAAGACGCCCAATCCGGGTAACGTCCGAGCCGTATACGGGCCGCGATCGATGTCGTTCTTCTCGTCGGATCCGCCGGCAGACTTCCGCCTGCTGAACGAGGTCGGATCGACCGCCAACGCGATGGACAGGGCAACCGTCTACCGGGCGAAGACCCCCGAGGGCGCGAAGAAGATCATGGACACCTTCGAGAATTCCAACCGTGCGCGCGGAATGAAGCCCGTGCCCGCACCCCCCAATCTTCCTGCGGCGCGCTGCCTCTCCGAGGTCACCCAGAATGTCACGGGCTATTGGTGCGAGGTCAGCTATGGCCGGTACGTGGCCGAGCTGGTCGGCACCGACCCCAAGGACGTGTACCAGCAGACCTCTGCCCAGTACGTCATCTTCACCAAAGCCGACCAGAAGGCAAACTGAGCGGTCAGCGAATCGTCACCTGGCGGGTACGCAGCCCATCTCGTGAGCTGCGCTCGTCGATGGTCAGATCGCTTGTGGCGGTGAGCGCTTCGGCGAGCCAGGCGTCGAATTGATCGAGGCCGGGATACCACTCTTCGTGGTGCATCTCGTTGTCGAGATCGAAGACGGGCACCAAGAGACCATGCGTGCGGAACGAACCGGCGAACCGCGAGCCCTCACCGAGCGTGAGGTGCCCGGCCGCGTGTAACCGCGCCAGCGCGTTCATCAGTACGTCCTCGGCTTCTGGTCGTACCCACCGAAGGTGTGCGCGATCGCCTGCGTCGACCCACCACGGAGCGCCGACGCCGCTCTTGGGGTGCAGCCTCGCTGTCGGCAGCACGGTGTCGCTCGCGCGCTCGACCATCGGAGCGATCTCGGCGGGCACCTCGGCACCGTCGGGGAACCACCACGAGAAGTCGTCGTGGACGATGATGTCCAGTGGCGCATCGGCTTTCAGAACGTCGGCGAGCGTACCGTCGTACTCCGCCGCCGGACCCGCGTACTCGTCGCCGATCTTCGCGTGCGCAGCCCATGAAATCGACTGGGCGAGAGCAGAGTTGACGTCATCCGGATCGGGATCGGTTTGCGTTGCCGCGACGCCCTGTGGCGCGGTGCGGAATTCGCGCACGACGGCGGGGACGGCACCGGGCAGGATGGTTGCCAGCAGCACCTTGTTGCGCTCGCCCGGTTTGGGGGCGGGACGGGGCGCGTTGTCGGGCATCACCGACGTAGGTTCGGGCAGCGTGGGCCCCGGCTCGATGAGGTCGAGTACCGCTGTCGCGGAACTGACGAACGACCGCAGTGCCACCAGGTCGCACTCGGCCGCAAGGCCCGCGAACGGACGGGGTGAGGGCTCGAGTGTCGCTGCAGCGCGGGCCTTTCGCGCGGCGACGCGCTCGGCTCGGTTACTCCCGGGACGCGGACCGGATCCTCGTTTGCTCTTCTTGGCCATGGGTCCACCCTCTCACGTTGGGGATCAGTCGACGGTCACCAGCCAGTCACGGACCTTGGCCGGTCGATTGGTGGCAACCCAACGCACACCGAGGTCTGCGCAGAGTTGGACGTCGGCCTGCTCGTCGACCGTCCAGCAGTACGTGACGCGTCCGGCTGCCGCGGCCTTGTCGACGATCTCGGGGTGCATGCGGAGCGTCTCGACCGAGGGTCCGATTCCGGTCGCACCGACCGCGGTCGCCGCCGAACCGCCAAGGACCCGGGCCGTGTCGCCGAGCAGGATCGTCGGCAACATCGGCGCGTGACGTCGAATCCGCCACACGCCCGCCGACGAGAACGAGATGACCACGGCGCGGCTGTGATCGGCCGACGGCGGTGTGGCAACGCCGAATTCGTGCAGCGCCTCGAGCAGTTTCTGCTCGACGAGACTTCCGAAACGGACGGGGTGCTTGGTCTCGATGAACAGCCGCACGGGGCGTCGCCAGTCGAGAGTCAGCGTGAGCAGGTCGCGCAGCGTGAGCACCGAAGCGGGCGCGTCTGCGTCGTGCCAACTGCCGAAGTCGAGCTCACGGAGCTCCGCGAGAGTCATCTCGCTGACCACACCGGAGCCATTCGACGTGCGGTCGACGGTTCGGTCGTGGATGCAGACGAGTTCGTGGTCGGCGGTGAGCCTGACGTCGCATTCGAGGCCGTCGGCACCCTGGTCGAGCGCAAGTTCGTATGCGGCGAGGGTGTGTTCCGGCGCCTGCGACGACGCGCCCCGATGCGCCACGACGGCGGGTTTTCCCGACCGCGACACCTTCTCGACGGTGCTCACGCGACCGCCACCCACCGCTTCTTGACGACGGGGTCATCGGCGACGAGGACGTTCGGCAGGTGGCGCGACGCCCAGAATGCGAACGCTGCGGACACCGCTGCGCTGATGGTGATCAAGGCGAGGGCGTCGGCGCCGGTCTGGATCGAGCCCGAGGCCAGCGAGACCGCCCAGGTGATTGCCGCCCAGATGGCCAGTGCGTTGACGAGCGCCCACGCGACCCAGAGTCGGTCGAGTGCCGCGCGCGTCATGCCGTCGACGCCTCGTTCGCGCCAGTCGTCGGCCGCCGCGTTGGCTGCCTCATGCAGCAGCAGCGGAGCCCCGATCACGTTGACCACCGGGATACCGGCCAGGACGATGATCTGCCACCGCGGGCGCGGATCGCGGCGTCCGCGGTGTCGATAAGCGTGTTCGCGCACCGCGATCAACCAGCGCACAGTGGCGACGAGGGTACTGATGACGGCGACCAGGGCGACGAGTCCAGCGAGGATGACCAGGGCGCCGCTCACGACGATCAGCCACGCCGGCAGCGGGGTGCCCCGATTGATCACCAGCAGGATGTAGCGGAGGAGATGCACCACGGCCGACGCGGCGAGGGCTCCTGCGCTGATCACGAGCGCGCTTCGCAGCGTCTCGGACGCGCGCTCAGCGGGAGCGTCGAGCCGATGTTCGTCGATGGGATCGTCGCGCAGTCCCCAGCGCGGCAGGTAGGTGTAGCGAGGGATCAGTCGTGGACCGCGATACACCTGGGGTCGACGCTGCGGAAACGATTCGGGTGGTCGCCTGGCCACCCAGCGCACGTTGCGGCTGCGGTACATGCGAGGCGCTTGGGTCTGTTGTGGACGCTGCTGGGGCGCGGGCCGCGGCGCGGCGCGGCGGTTGACCGGCGGCCCGGCGGGAGGTGCGGGGGGC
>NZ_LZTC01000021.1:0-56704 GCF_001665905.1 Gordonia sp. 852002-50395_SCH5434458 | reverse complement strand
AGGTCGCTACAGTAGAAACCGCCCACGGGTGGGGAATTTCAGTGAGCACACCTGGGGAACTTTCTTGAGCCTCGTCAAGACCGCGATGATGTGCTGGCGACCGGTGATGACCTGATTCAGGTACCCGATATAGGGCACCGAGTACCAGACCTTGCCCTTGATCTGCACGGCGCGAGCGGGAGCGGGATCGGTTGTCGGGTTGTTGTCGCCCTTCATCGTGAACAATCTCTCGCCCCGGCCGTCCTGGCCGACGCCGACGATGCGGTGGGTCACCACGTCGGGCTGACCGGAGCGCAGCTGATAGGTGATGACGTCTCCGGTATGCAGTGTCGCGGGGTCGACGGTCTTTGCCACCACGAGCGTTCCCGGTGGCATATGCGGCCGCATCGACGACGTCATGATGGTGTACGGAGTGGTCCCCGCGAGACGCGGGACGACGACGACTGCCGCCAACAGACTGACGGCGGCGAACAGAAGGAGCCAGCTCAGGATCAGTCTGAGCATGCCCAGTGGACCAGAGCCGGAGTCGACGTCCTGGTCCGAATCGGGTTGGTCGGTGTCGCGGCGGAGCGTCGAAGGTGATTCGACACGTGACGAATGTGTTTCATCGGTGATGGACATCGTTCTCTCCGCTTACATATCGGATACTGACTGGTCGTGGGTGGGGACTGACCGGGCAGAACGCAATTGTGCGTTCTGCCCGGTCAGTCCTGCAGCGCGATCCCTCCCCAGTTCGCGCGCCGCGGAAGCGGATTTTGCCAAAGGCAGAACCCGCGAGTCTCAGGACTGGTTGGGTGCTTGTACCTGATCGAGGTGCAGGCTGATGTTGTTCAGGTTGAGCGTGTCGGTCTGGCTCGCGTTGGTCGCAGATGCGAACGGAAGTTTGAGCGTGACCACCACGGTGTAGGCCGACGCCCCGCCCGTCGGGCTGATGGCCAGCGACGTTCCACTCTGGGTGATATCGGTCGCCGATGCGTCGCCGCTCTTCTTGGCCGAGATGGTCTTTGTTGTTTCTGAGGCAAGAGATCCGGACGACGTGAATGCCGTTGTATCCGCGTAGAGTTTCGCCTTCAGGTTGTCACCGGTCGCGTTGATATTCACGGTCGTGGTGTACGTGAGAGTGTCACCCGGAACGAACTTGAATGACGTCGGATTGATGGCACCGTTCTGGTCGGTCCATGTTCCCGTGTCTTTGTTCATCGAGAGCTGGCCCGAACTGATGGTCGAGCCGCCGATCGCCGTGCTGTCGTTCCAGTATGCGAGCGAGCCGAGCCCGCCGAGAAGAAGAACTGCCGCGCCCCCCGCAGCAACTGCGCCCTTGGTCTGTTTCTTCATTGTTGCTCTCTGCATCGATTGGTCACCTCGGGGATTCCGTGGTGTGGTGATGCTTTTCTAGCCTGCTGGTGCCAGTTGCACAACCAATGGTTGTCTATCGAGCCTCAAGCTCAACTTGATTACAGGTGTTCACTGACCGCCCAGTAGGGCGACCCGGGGCGCTCGGTGAAGGTGCATGTTTCCGCAGATCATCGGCGCTAAATCGCTTTCATTCGCCGAAGTTTGCGATTAATGATGTCGAATGGGTATGGCATTGAATGTTGTCGCATAGATGTGATGCAGATCATGAACGGTGTGTCCGATTTACCCATTCACGCACGTGAGCGGCCATCGATGTGGATTTAATAATTGATGAAAGTCGCAAGCCGTTTGCCGTATCTGCGAGCGTCTGCGGATTAGTGGAACGCCTTTGGTGGGTACCGCGTGATGGCGAACACGAAAGCGCGAATTGATTAGTTCTGGCGTACGATCCATTGCCGAAAGCCGCAGACCACAGAATCCAAGTAGCGCTTTCGGGGGAGAATAAAATGAAAAAGCATGGCGTACGAAGCTCGGGGGAGTTTCTGACCGCGCGGTCAGGAAAGCTGTTCGTGTTCTTATTGTCGGTCGCTTTGGCGACGGTGGTCTCTGTCGTTGCCGGGATCGTCGGTGGCGGGGCACAGGGCGACGCGTCGCCGCCTCCGGCGTCGAATCGGATAGATTTCCACACCGCGGTGAAGGGCGACGATGTGGTGCTGACGGTTGGTTCCGGTGCTCTGCGAGTGGCAGGTGATCAGATTCAGATCGTCGACCGGAACGGCAAGGTGGCCGCCAGTGCGCCACTGAAATATGAAGTGGCGCAAGATATTTACAAGCTCGGCGTCGAACTTCACAGCAGCGTGGCGCGACTGCACGTCAACCGGTCGTCGATTTCTCGTGCGACGTCGCTCGCGCCGCACCGCGCAGCCGAGACGACGGTTGTGGTCACATCGACGCCGCCAACGTCGGCGACGTCGGACGCGGACGCGCGCGCCGACAAACTGGATAAGGCGATCACTCGGATGGGGACTGAATTGTCACTCGGAATGGCCATCGGAACGTCGGTTGGCACGATTCTCGGTGGTGTTCTCGGCTGTCTTATCGGGCTGACCGCAGGTATCGTCGGATGTTTGCCGGGGCTCATGTCGGGTGCGACAGCCGGTGCCGTCGCTGGATCGGTGGTCATCGGCGGGGCCGCGATCGTCGTGTCGGCGATCGTCTTCGGGATGACGATGAGCGAGCCGAGGCCGAAGGCGGAGCAGTCACCGCGGCCGACTACTCAGGTGCCGACAGCAGCACCCTCGTCTGGGGCGACCTCGTCTCGCTAGCCGACGAGCCACGCATTCGGTGCGCAGACGAGTGGGACGTCGGCCCCGAGGGCACGCAAGACGATCGACGTCGCGCGGGGCGAATAGCTCATCGAGAAATGATCGGACGTGTCCTGGGGGCAGCCGTCCTGCAGCGTGATGTTGCGGGTGTTCTTGGTGCCCGTGGGGAAGAACGTGCTGGAGTAGGGGGTGGTGACCTCGTCGTAGCGGGTGCCGACGATCGTGTATCGGATGTCGCCGAGGGCGTAGACACCGCCGCTGTTGAGTGTCTTCAGAAATGGCGAGTTGTAGATCTGCTGGGTGCCCGAGACCCCGACGCCGAGTGCGAGGGGTCCCAGGATGTCGACACCGAGATCGTTGATGGTACGTCCGAGTGCGCCGATGCCATTGAGTGTTGTGCCGTTGTTGGTTGCACCGAGAGTCACGACATTGGCGACCTTGGCCGCGCCGCCGTCGAATCGCAGGTACTGGCGGGTCGAGATGCCGCCCATCGAGTGGCCGACCATGCTGACTTTGGCTGCGCCGGTCGACGCGAGGACCTTGTCGACGAAGGTCTTGATCTGGTTTGCCGATTTCACGATGTCGCCGGTGCCGTACACGCCGGGGAATGCCGCTGCTACGCCACCGCCTTGAGAGGGCGGCTGTATTCCGTAGTCGAGTGCGTAGACGCAGAAGCCTGCCTGCCGGAGCGCGGGGGAGATCATCGACCAGTTGCTGTAGGCGTTCTCCCACGTTCCGTGGACCAGCACGACGGGATTGCGGCCGGCCTGGGGTTTGCACGACCAGTCATTCGCACCGGCGGGCGCCACGTTGGGGTTCGACAGGCTGTGCGCGAAAGCCGCGGGGAACGTAGTCTGCTTCGGCCCGTTGCCGGTGGGGATGAGCCAGCGACTCTCGCCGTTGAGCAGGAAGGTCTCGGCGCGGGCCGGGGTGGGCGAGGCATCGGAGATGTAGTCGGCGAGCTGTTGCTGCGGGGCGGCCGACGCGATACCTGCGGAGTTCGCGGCAAGCGAGATACACGCGGCGACCGCGGCGACAGCCGTCGTCAGCAGGCGGGTTCGGGAACGACGTCGATGAGACGATGTGGTCACGTGCGAACCTCTCAGCCAGGTGTTGCCGGTCATAGCGCAG
Source organism: Gordonia sp. 852002-50395_SCH5434458 (assembly GCF_001665905.1). Taxonomy (NCBI): domain Bacteria; kingdom Bacillati; phylum Actinomycetota; class Actinomycetes; order Mycobacteriales; family Gordoniaceae; genus Gordonia; species Gordonia sp. 852002-50395_SCH5434458. The sequence goes on along the minus strand of NZ_LZTC01000021.1, from coordinate 52,892 downwards.
GCGAGTGGAGCGTAGCTCACCGGTCACGATCCCTGACTCCCACCGGTTCCCAGCCTCGGCGTGACGTGCGGTCACCTGGGGTGGGCAGTCGGTCGCGACTGCGGTACACGATGTACGGCCGGAACAGGTAGTGCACCGGAGCGGTGAACATGTGCACGAGACGGGTGAACGGGACGAGTGCGAACAGGGTCAGACCGATCAGGACGTGCACATGGAAGCGCAGCGGTGCTGCCTCCATTGCGCGAATGTCGGGTTGCAGCACGAAGATCGACCGAAACCACGGCGAGACAGTCTGGCGATAGTTGACCCCGGGTCCACTGGGATCGACTGCACCGACAACTGTGATGTAGGTTCCCGCGATCAGCGCGCATACCAAGACCAGATACATCAGCTTGTCGTTGCGGGTCGTCGCCATGAACACCGGGCCGGTGGTGCGACGTCGATAGATGAGCAGGCCGACGCCGAGCAGAGTCGCTGCCGCGGCGAGGAGACCGAAAAAGCCTGCGCCCCAGTGGTACATCGTCTCGGAGACGCCGAGTGCGTCGGTCCAGGACTGTGGGATGACCAGACCGACCGCGTGTCCGACGATGACCACGAGGATTCCGTAGTGGAACATCGGCGAGGCAATCCGCAGTAGCCGCGACTCGTAGAGCTCCGATGATCGTGTGGTCCACCCGAACTTGTCGTAGCGGTAGCGCCAGATCGTGCCGCCGATGAGTATGAGCAGTACGAGATAAGGCAGTACGCCCCACAGGAAGACGTCCATCACGGCTCACCCCTCGCAGGTGTCGCAGTCAGCGGCAGTAGGCGCGAATCGTAGGGCTCGAGGCCAACGGCCTCGACGCCGAGCGCCGGCGTCATCGCGCGCGCAGCCTGTCGGTCTACCGGCGATTCACCGGGCAGCGTCGAGCAGATCGCCGTGAGCACAGCGGTGTACGGAGATCGACGGTCGCGCAACGCGAATCGGATCAACTCGAGCGCTGGGCGATACTTCTCCAGCATCTCTTGTCCCGCGTCAGCGTCGACACGCGCCGCGAACTCCAGGACGATCGGCAGGTGGTCGGGCAACTCGCCGTGGAGGTCGACGACAAAGCCGCTGCTCCGATAGAGCGCTTTGAACTCGCCGAGTGCGGCTCCACGCCGTCGGGTGTCGCCATCGGTCCAGTACGAGAGATACAGCGTGTGCTTGCGTGACAGGTCGAATGTGTCGACGTAGTCGTCGACCAAGGTGGGGAGCGGCGTGGACTCGATATGGTCGACGAAGGTCAGTAGCTCACGAGTGGATGGGTGATCGGGCTGTTCGCATAATGCTCTGCGCAGCAGTGAGCTTCGGTCGATGAACTGATCGTCGGGGTAACTCAGACACCATGAGGAGACCTGCCACGTCACGCGATGATCGGCCGCAGTCGTGCGGCGAGGCCACCTCACGACGACGCCTTCGAGTCGCCGGTGTCGTCGGACGCGCGGCGGTCGGGGAACAGCCCTTCGGGCGAACCGTTACCGTCCCAGTTCAGCAGATTCGTGCGATTCGCGAGGCGATGTGAGCTGGTCGCGGTGTCGGTCGTCTGGCGTTGCTTGAGCGCGTGAAAGGTCTCCACCGACACCGGGGTCGGGGTTCCGCTCGCTTCACCGAAGGGGCCGGACTCGTACATGCCGGGCCCGTCCTCGTAGTCGAGGGAGCACGCCATCTCGTCGAGCTGTTCGGCCTGCTCGAGATGGGCCGTCGGAATCACATACCGCTCTTCGTATTTGGCGATCGCCATCAAGCGGTACATCTCGTAGACCTGCTCTTCGGACATGCCGACAGAGGCGGGGATGTCGGGGTCGGGTTCGCGGCCGAGTGTGATGTCGCGCATGTAGGCGCGCATCGCCGCGAGTTTGCGCAGGACGCCGTCTATTACCGAGGTGTCGCCCGCACTGAACAGTTCGGCGAGGTACTCGACGGGGATTCGCAATGCGTCGATCGCACCGAACAGGGTGCCCGCGTCCTCAGCGTCGTGGCCCTGGCCGCTGAGTAGGTCGACGATCGGCGACAACGGCGGCACGTACCAGACCATTGGCATGGTGCGGTACTCCGGATGCAGCGGCAGCGCGACGCGGAACTCCTTGGCCAGCGCATAAATTGGCGATCGACGTGCCGCATCGAGCCAGTCCTCGGGAATGCCTTCAGCCCGCGCCCCGGCGATCACGTCGGGGTCGTTGGGGTCGAGGAGCAGGTTGAGCTGGGCTTCGTAGAGGTCGGTGTCGTCTGGTGTGGAGGCGGCTTCGGTGACAGCGTCGACGTCGTAGAGAAACAGTCCGAGGTATCGGAGTCTGCCGACGCAGGTCTCGGAGCAGACGGTCGGCTGCCCGACCTCGATACGCGGGTAGCAGAGCGTGCACTTCTCGGCCTTGCCCGTTCGATGGTTGAAGTAGATCTTTTTGTACGGGCAGCCGGTGATGCATTGGCGCCACCCGCGACACCGGTCCTGGTCGACGAGGACGATACCGTCCTCGCTGCGCTTGTAGATCGCCCCGGACGGGCACGACGCCATGCATGAGGGATTCAGGCAGTGCTCGCAGATGCGGGGCAGATAGAACATGAACGTCTGCTCGAAGCTGAACTTGACGGCGTCTTCTGATTCACGACGCAGCTTCTCGACGATCGGATCGAGCGCGCCCAATTCCGGTGCGCCACCGAGGTCGTCGTCCCAGTTCGCCGACCATGTGACCTTCGTGTCGTCACCGGTGAGCAGCGATTTCGGCCGCGCAACAGGGAAATCGTCGCCAAGCGGGGCGTCGATGAGCATCTGGTAGTCGTAGGTCCAGGGCTCGTAGTAGTCGTAGATGGTGGGCTGAACGGGACTCGCGAAGAGCGTCAACAACTTCTGCATCCGGCCGCCTGTGCGCAGCCGCAGCTTTCCCTTGTTGTTCAGATGCCAGCCGCCGCGCCACTTCTCCTGATCCTCGTAGCGTCGCGGATAGCCTTGTCCCGGACGCGTTTCGACGTTGTTGAACCAGACGTACTCGGTGCCCGCCCGATTGGTCCACGCCTGTTTGCACGTGACAGAACAGGTGTGGCAGCCGATGCATTTGTCGAGGTTCATCACCATGCCGACCTGTGCCATGACCCGCATCAGTACGTCACCTCCTGGCTGCGCTTGCGTATCGTCGACACCATGTCACGCTGATTTCCCGCGGGGCCGAAATAGTTGAATGCGTAGGACAATTGGGCGTAGCCGCCGATCAGGTGAGTGGGTTTGACCAGAAGTCGGGTGGCGGAGTTGTGCATTCCGCCGCGACGACCCGTCGCCTCCGATTTCGGGACGTCGATCGTGCGCTCCTGCGCGTGATGAACGTAGACCACACCGGCGGGCATCCGATGGCTGACAATAGCCCTGCACACCACGACGCCGTTGGCGTTGACGCATTCGATCCACTCGTTGTCGTGCACGTCGATGGCTGCGGCATCCGACGGGCTCAGCCACGCGGTTGGACCGCCACGGGACAGTGACAGCATCAAGAGGTTGTCCTGGTACTCCGAATGAATGGACCACTTCGAGTGGGGCGTCAGGTATCGCACGGTGATTTGCTGCTCCCCGTCCGGCCCGAGCCTGGGCTCACCGAACAATCGGTGCATGTCCAAGGGCGGGCGGTACACGGGTAGCGACTCACCGAGGTCGATCATCCAGTCGTGGTCGAGATAGAAGTGCATACGCCCGGTCAGCGTGTGAAACGGCTTGAGCCGCTCTATGTTCACCGTGAACGGGGCATAGCGTCTGCCGCCTTTCTCAGATCCCGACCATTCCGACGAGGTGAACACCGGGACCGGGCCCTGCTGGGTGTCGGCGAAGCTGATCTGCTTGTCGGCGTTGCCCTCGGCCAGTTCGACGAGCGTCGTGCCGACGCGCTTCTGGAGCTTCTCGAAGCCGTTGACGGCCAGAGCCCCGTTGGTGGTACCGGAGAACATCAGGATCGCATCGGCCATCTTGGCATCCGTGTCGATTGCGGGCCTGCCGTCGCCGGCACCCCCGAGCATGACCCCGTTGCGATCCGCGAGGCGCCGTGACTGCTCTGCGATGTCGAAGGTGACGCCCTTGTTGGCGAAGCCGAGTGTGTCGGCCAGCGGCCCTACCGATGCAAGTTTCTCGGCGATCGCGGTGTAGTCGCGTTCGACCACCGTGAACGACGGCATGTTGACACCCGGCCGACCGGGGGATGCCGACATCGCCCAGTCGTCGACGCTGCCCTTGGGTTGCGCGGTCTCGCCGGGGGTGTCGTGTTGCATCGGAGTGGCGACGAGATCGTGGCGCACACCGAGGTGAGTCTTCGCCTGCTCGGACAGTTCGACTGCGAGCAGGTGGAAGAGATCGAAATCGGTCTTGGCCTCCCACGGCGGGTCGATGGCGGGAGAGAAGGCATGGACGAAGGGATGCATGTCGGTCGACGACAGGTCGTTCTTCTCGTACCACGTTGCTGCGGGTAGGACGATGTCGGAAAGAAGGGTCGTCGACGTCATCCGGAAATCTGCCGACAGGAGGAGATCGAGTTTGCCCTCCGGCGCATTCTCGTGCCACCGAACATCGTTGGGGCGTGGGGTATCCGGAGATTCGGCACCCATCACGTTGTTGTGGGTGCCGAGGAGATGTCGCAGGAAGTACTCATTACCCTTCGCCGACGACCCCATCAGGTTCGATCGCCACAGAACCAGCGTGCGTGGCCAGTTCACCTGAGCGTCGACGTCGTTGATCGCAGGTGTCAGTGAGCCGTCGGAAAGATGTTGTGCCACATAGCTCGACGCGGATTCCGCATCGCCACGGTCGACCGCGTCGCGGGCCTCATCGGCGACGTCGAGAGGATTGCGGTCGAACTGCGGATAGAACGGCATCCAGCCGAGCCGTGCCGATTGCGCGATGGCGTCGGCGGTGTGTTCGTGGTCGAGTGTCCCGCGCGATAGCGGAGATGCAAGTGACGCAGCCGAATAGCCGTCGTTGCGCCACTGGTCGGTGTGCATGTACCAGTACGACGTGCCGGTCATGGTGCGAGGCGGTCGGCTCCAGTCGAGTCCGTTGGCCAACGACATCCATCCCGTGATCGGGCGGCATTTCTCCTGCCCAACGTAATGCGCCCAGCCCCCGCCGTTTCGTCCCATGCAGCCGGTCAGGATCAACAGCGAGAGGATGGCCCGATAGGTGGCGTCGCCGTGGAACCACTGGCAGATCCCGGCTCCCATGATGATCATCGATCGTCCGCCCGAATCGACTGCGTTGGTGGCGAATTCGCGCGCAACCCGGATCGCTGCCTCCGCAGGCACGCTGGTGATCTCCGCCTGCCAGGCCGGCGTGTAGGGGGTCGACGCGTCGTCGTAGCCGGACGGCCATTCGCCGGGCATTCCGTCACGATGCACCCCGTATTGCGCGAGCATGAGGTCGAAGACCGTGGTGACCTGGTGGCCGTTGATGACGGTTGTCGGCACACCTCGGCGTAGCACCGAACCGCTGCCATCCGGGGCGTCGAAGGCTGGCAAGGCGATCTCGACGAGTTGCGCGTCGTCGCGACCGAAAAGGGTCAACGCCGGTGTGATTCCCTCGAGGTCGAGGTTCCATCTGCCCTCGCCTGCGGCAGAGCGGCGAAAACCCAGCGAGCCGTTGGGAACCGCGGCTGCTCCGGTCTGCTCGTCGAGTACCACGGTCTTCCACACGGCGTCGGAGTCGTTTTCATCGGCTCCCGCCAACTCATCTGCGGTCAGGAACTTGCCTGCGACGAGTCCGTGTTCGTGTTGCTCGACGTGCACCAGAAAGGGAAGGTCGGAGTAGGAGCGCACGTACTCGTCGAAGAACTCGGTGGTGTTCGCGACGAAGTACTCCGAGAGGATGACGTGCCCCATCGCCATGGCCAGCGCGGCGTCGGTACCTGCTTGTGCCGGTAGCCATTCGTCGGCGAATTTGGTGTTGTCGGCGTAGTCGGGGCTGACCGATACGACTTTGGTGCCGCGATAGCGGACCTCTGCCATCCAATGCGCGTCTGGAGTTCGGGTGACCGGGACGTTGGAGCCCCACATCATCAGATACGACGCATCCCACCAGTCACCGGATTCCGGGACGTCGGTCTGATCGCCGAAGATCTGTGGACTCGCGACGGCAGGTCTGCGTACCAGTCGTAGAACGACGTCATCACCCCGCCGATCAACTGGATGAAGCGAGTCCCCACGCAATGCGACACCATCGACATCGCGGGGATCGGTGAGAAACCGGAGCATCGGTCGGGGCCGTAGGTCTTGATGGTGTGCACGTGGGCGGCAGCAGCCATCTCGATGGCCTCGTCCCAACTCACGCGGACGAGGCCTCCCTTACCTCGAGCCTGCTGATATGACTTGCGGCGCAACGGATCTCCGACGACGTCGGCCCACGCCAGCACGGGATCGCCGGTCTTTTCCTTGGCGGCCCGGTACATTTCGACGAGCACCCCGCGCGCGTACGGGTATCGAACCCGCGTCGGCGAGTACGTGTACCAGGAGAATGCCGCGCCACGTGGGCAGCCGCGGGGCTCGTATTCCGGCCGGTCGGGACCGACCGACGGATAGTCGGTTTCCTGAGTCTCCCAGGTGATGATGCCGTCTTTGACGTACACCTTCCATGAACACGATCCGGTGCAGTTGACGCCGTGGGTCGATCGCACGATCTTGTCGTGGTTCCACCGGTCACGGTAGAAGACGTCGCCCGACCGGCCGCCCTCACGGAAAACGACTCTCCCGTCAGAGGTTTCGTCCCAACGGGTAAAGAATTTGCCGATATTGAGCAGGGCTGTGGCTGCGTCGCCCTGAACTGCAGTAGATCGGGCCATGAATTCACCATACGGATGAAATGGTGCGGGTGTGCGGTTTCGTCGTCGCAGATCCGACGCGGCTCGGCGGAGGTGTCGACGCCCGGCCGGACGTTATCGCCGAGTGCTGCGCGTGTTTCGATTGGGTATAGACATTCGCAATGTGTAGGTCCTTGTGTCACAACGTGAAAGGGTCGGTCAGTGTGAACGTTTCGCGTGCGGTATCGCCCGATTCGCCCACCCGACTTCGACGACGCGTGCCGCATGCGAGCCTCGGGCAGTTCACTTTCGTCATGGCGACCGGCATTGTGTCGACAGCAATCCACAATGCGGCGTCGCTCGGTAGTGGCACATACTCGGCTCTGTCCGATCTCATTTCGGCGATTCTCTTTTTTGCGGCAGTCGTCGGATATGTCGCGTTGACCGTGTTCACCATTGCCGGTTGGTTCACTGGTGCGGGCGTGGTCAACGAGGTGCGGCATGAGATCGCGACCGACGGTTTCACCGTGTTGGCGTTTACCGCGGCGAGCGGGGTGCTTGCGGCGCGATCGTTAGCGGCGGGAAGTACCTGGGCCGCAGTCACATTTGCTGTCGTCGCACTGGTGTCGTGGGTGATCCTCGGCTACACGGCGGTGATCGCCGCGTTTTTCAGCGCCGCACAGTCGCGGGAGCATCCCCCGGCGCCGACGACCCCGCTGCCCTGGACACACGTCAACGGCACCTGGTTTCTGATGGTCGTCGGAACCCAGTCGATTGCCGTCGCATTCGGGGCGCTCGCGGCCAAAGAGCGTGTCGACTGGTATGCGGTCGTTGCCGCACTGTGGTGGGGGACCGGTGTGCTGATACTGGTCGTGATGGCGGTGCTGGTCGCCGCGCGACTGATCATCATCGGCCTGTCGGCGGACGACGAGGTCGCCCCCTACTGGGTGTTCATGGGTGCAGGGGCGATTTCGGTGCTCGCCGGTGCAGAGGTTCTCGGGGCGGGCGCCATGCAGCGGCTGGTCTCGCACGACGTCGTCGGAACGCTGTGTTTGATGGGTTGGATCTTCGGGACCTGGTTGATACCGCTGCTCGTCGCACTGATGATCTGGCACGCGCGTAGGCCGGGTACGCATTCGGGATTTCGCACCGCGTTGTGGTCGATCGTGTTCCCCATCGGCATGTGGGGCGTGGCCAGCAGACAGTTGGGGATCGCCTGGCAGGTCTCGTGGATCAAGACCATGGGTACCTGGGAGGCGTGGCTGGCGCTGCTGATCTGGGTGATCGTCTTCGTCGGGATGCTGCGATGGTGGTGGCGATGGCTCTCGGCACGACGTTCGGAGGCTAGTTCGCCAGCACGGTGAGGAGTACCGCAGAGTCCTCGTTGGCGCGGAGATTGTGTCGGGCGTCGGGAATGGTGATGAGGTCGCCGGTCATGCCGTGCCATTCGTCGTCGCCCGCGGTGAGCGTCACGTCGCCGCGGAGCACCTGAAGCGTCGCTTCGCCTGGGCTCTGGTGCTCGCCGAGTTCGGTGGAGGCCGCCAATGCGATGACGGTTTGGCGAAGGTGCCGCGCCGAGTTGCCGTGCAGCGTGTGCCCGGCGCGGCGACTGTGCGCGTCGCGCGCCGTGGCGATGAGTTCGTCGACGAGGGCTGGAAGTCGCGTGGTGTCCATGTCTCACGATGGCACGCCACGCCCGGCGGTGGGTGGCATTGGAGGCCGCGCCACCGCGGACTCGGCAGATGCTCATGCGGCCCTAGTCCAGGGACGCGCGCGCGATGGCGATCACCTCGTCCTCGGTGGGCGGACTCTTCGGGTGGTAACTCAGACACAGCCGGGTGTCGACTTTGACGAAACGGCCGCCGTCGACCGCGGTGTAGAACGTTCCGGTCGATAGTCGGCCGACGTCGGGGATCGGACTTCCCTTGCTGTTTGCCAACTCCTTGGCAGCTTCGATCTGGTTCGGGTGGTTCAATCTTCCGAAGAGCTGAGTCGACGCGTTGCCGCTGACGCGGCCGTGGATACCCTTCGGGGCCTGAGTCGCAAAGATCAACCCCAATCCGTACTTGCGCGCCTGCGAAGCCAGCGCCAACGTGCTGTGCGTCGCCGTCGTGACGCCCTGCGACGGTGCGTAGTTCTGCGCCTCGTCCATCACCAAGATGCCGCCAAGGGGGCGATCGGAGGCAGGGTGCTTCTTGATCCACGCGAACAACGACATCTGCAGTTGCCCGACGAAGTTCGCGACGCGCGACTCGCTTCCGAGTCCCGCGAGGTTGATGACCGACACGCGGGCGCGATAGCCCGGCGATGGGGTGAGCAGCAGACCCGGGTCGGCAGGTGTCGCGGCTTCGTCCAGCAACGGGTCGTTGGCCATCGACGCCTTCAGATTCTCCGCCAAATCGATCGCGAGGCGCGGAGCGTCTGCGAGATTCGACACCCCGTCGGGTAGTTCGGACAGCAAGGCGACGAAGGACGGCAGGCTTCCACCGCCGCGACGACCGAAGTACACCATCGCCTGTCGCAACACCGCCTCGTAGCGTGATGCGCGCGCGCCGCGTTCGGAGGGGCGCGCCTTGGGGAGGAGCGCGCCGACGGCAGAGTCGACCGCCGCGAAAAACTCGTCGGAATCGGTTTCCAGCGAGGCGAATTCGGGCAGCGGACGAAAGCTCAACGGTCGACCGGAGCGCCGCCCGGGGGTGAACACAACAACCTCTGTGTCGGCGAAATAGCGGTCGGCCGCGGCGCGGTCGGTTGGACTCCATTCCCGCGTGCCTTCAGGCCAGGGCATCCCGAGTCGTGCGAGGTCGTTGTTGATGTCCAGGACTATCGACGAAACACCCTGCAGAGCTGCCTCTTCGACGATGCGTCGAATGAGTACGGTCTTTCCGGAGCCGGAACCCGCGAAGATGGCGGCATGCTTGCGGAGCGACTCCAGCGGAGCCTCAACTGGTTCGCCGTCGACTGATCGAACACCGATCGGCAGCACGTCGACTGCGCGGTGTTCACCGGACGAACGGAACTCGGTGGCAACAGGACTCGCCTCGTCAGGCGTGATCGCTACCGCGCAGGAAGCGGCGTCGGTCTCGGCTGCGTGGGCTCCCGATGATGCACCCTGCGGCGTCTCCACCTTCGGCGTCTCGACCTCCGTGGCGAGGGCCTTGGTCAATCCGGGTGTGAGAATCTCTGCGAGGAAGCCGATCTCGGCTGCCGGTGCACGATCGACGATCCAGTCGTGCAACTGCGCTGGTCGCTCGGAACGCAACTGCGCCAATGCCATGAGTCGTCGGATGTCGTCGTCTGTCCAGGCGATCACCCGACCGCCGCGGCGATGCAGTTCGTCGACCAACTGTGCGGTTTTGGGTCCGGTGGGCCACGGCTGGCGCCTGAGCACCACCAGGGTGCGCTCGACCTCGCCGAGGCTAAGTCCCGAGGCGATGTTGGCGTTGGTGAGGCGGGACTGGACCGCGCGGGGGTGTGTGGCGGCAAGCGCGCGGAAGCTCCACGATTCTTCGGACTCTGTCGCGGGGTCGATGACATGACTGATTCGCCCGTGCAGCAAGGCTTTTGCCCCCGGCTTGGGGTCCTGATACCAATTGCCTGCCCCGCTGGGTAGGGCTTCGATCCACGCGCCGAGTCCGGCCTGCAGCAAATCAGGGACGACGACATCCTCTGTGGCGTGGTCAAGGGCGGCGGCAGGGTTGGCTTGCTCGATCAACTCGCGATACCGCTTCTCGATCGCGCCGACATCTGTTGTCGCCGAATGCGTATCGCTCACGGAGGGGATGTCGGTCGACTGCTCACGAGCATTGTCGGTGGCTGGGCGCGTCGGGGTGTCGGTGTCGTTCAACGTTGTGATCGTCGTGAACGTGCCGCTGCGCAGCATCGCCGCAACCTGCCGGTCGACGGCCATCATGAGTTCGCGCGGGGTGTATCGCTGTGCATCGGCGAGCGCTACGTCGTCGACAGGCCAATGTGTTTGGGGTGGTGTGAAGTCGATCTCGGCGAAGCCGGGTGCGAAACGTTTGGCGAGGAGCTCACGCGCGAAGTCGTCCGACGACGGCCGCTGCAGCATCGGTGGCTTTCGGAAGCGCTCGACTGCGGAGCGCATCACCCTGCTCTCCAGATGTTCCCAGGCCGCCGTGATGCTCGAGACAACAGTTGCCGTCCGACTCATGTTCTCGCGCAACGCCATCAAACCGTGAGCCACCTGATTGACCACTGAGTTCTCGTCCGCGGCGGTCGACCATCCCGCTTCGATGAGCGTGTCGATCTGGTCGACGCCCAGTACTGCCGCGGCATCGAACGCGACGATGCGGGAGATGTTTTGGACCATCTCTTGGTAGCCGAGCGTCGCGTTGCGGATACCCCACTCGGCCAACTCGTCTGCGTCGTCGACATCGAGGTGTAGAAACGCCTCGCCGAGGTCTCTGGCGTCGTAGTCCTGTGACGCTGTCAGTACCAGCGCCCGCAAGATGTGCTGCGACCGTCGGCGATGGGGATGGTTTCGATACACGCCCGCCACGAACTCTTCGAGTGCAGAAGCGGTGAGCGTCGCCTCACCGACGACTGCTGCACGCGTCGACTCCGACACGTCGGCTTCTCGGGCAAGGTGGTCGAGAAGTTGTGCGAGCTGGGTTGGATGTGTCGGGCTGGGGCGATTGAGACTCTCGAGCACCGCGACCGTGACCGACTTCCAGAAGTCGCTGCCGTCGAGCAATCTCACCAAGAAGAAGTAGCCGCCCCGCTCCTGCACGCGCTGACGGATCTGTCCGAGAAGGTGCGTCTTGCCCGAGCCCGCTACGCCGCGGATCACCACGCCGATGGGGCTGGCTGACTTCGACCGCTGAGCGTCGGCGAAGCTACGCATCGTCTCGTCGGCGACCTGCTCGTGCAAGCCGGCGACGTGGTAGGTGCCTGACGTGCCCCACACGTCGTCGGGGGTGTCGGCCCAGTCGAGTCGGATCGACTCGAGTGCCTCGCGAATGTCGTTGTCCATCAGTCCTCCTCGACTGCGAACAGGTGGCACGGTTGTGTGCCGACCACAACGGCCGCAGCTCGGTCGGTCTCGCTGAGACGGGCCCGGTCGTCCTGAGGGATCAGACTGATACCCGGGCGGTCCTGCAATTCGAGGATCGCGGCGTTGAACTCGGAATGGCCGACGTCGGGTAGCGCGGAACGGAGTGCCGCGACGTCGACGAGCGCACCGCGCTGATGAGCCAACGACTCGTATGTGGCAATGATGCGGGCGCCGATGTTCGCGGCCTTCGACGACGCGGGCGGCGCGGCCTCGACGACGGGGCGCGGACGGCCGAAGACTTCGTACAGTCGGAAGTCTTCGGCGTCGAGATGACGCCCGATTGCGTTGAGGACGGCATACAGCGCGCGGATCGGGGGCAACGAGCGGTCCGGAGGCCCTGCACGCAATTCGTCTGCACACCAAGCCCATCCGCGGTCGGTGAGCGAGTGGTAGAGCGCATTGCGCTCGCCTTTGCGCGACTCGATCAGGCCGTGTTCGGTCAACTTCTGTCGTCCGGGCTTGTCGAGGTTGGGGCCCAGCTCGCGTAGGCGAGGAGTCGACAACTCCGTGGACTCCGCCATGAGGACGAAGAGCACCGCGCTTTGGCTCGGTGTCAGCTTCGGGTGGTCCACTGTGACTCCTTCAGATCAGGTCCAGGCGCAGTAGGCGAGCTGGGTGTCGGATGGTGATGGGTGAGGACTTCGTGCAGCTCCGCGACGACTGACGACGTGTCGCCGAGAACCTGTTCGTTGGTGTAGCGGAGTACCACGTAGCCGTGCCGCTGCAGCATATTGTCGCGGCGGCGGTCACGGGCGTACTTGTCGGCTCGACGATGGTCGGGGCCGTCGACCTCGACAATGACTCGCGCATCCGGCCATAGGACGTCGACTATCGCGACTCCCGACAATGCGGCGAGATCGGTGGGGCAACGATTCCAGCGACGCCCGGCTGCCCAATCATGTTGGGACAGAACATATTCGAGTGCCTGCTCTGCCGCGCTGTGCGGAGCTGGAGCGCCCGTCGGCCGGGAGACGATCAGAGTCGGTCGCAGCGGGTCGGTCGGGACGGGAACGGTTGATGAGGCGACCCCGAGGCGCAGCACAGGTACTCGGCGCACCACGGGCAATGCGTCGGCGGTGAGCCAGACGGTCATGTTGGCATGCTCCGCGAGCCACGCACATGCCGACGCCGCGGTGCGCTGCGCATCATCGGGCAGCGCGCTACTTGCCCGCACGGCGAGCACCACCTCGGGGCGACCATAGAAGTGGCGTAGCAATGCGACGAGCACGGCCGCGCGTTGTTCAGGAATTGCGGATGGCGTCGTGCGTTCGTTCGCGGCGCCCGCCCGCGCGAGCGGTACCACCACGGCAGTCGACAGGCCGACGTCGGCGCACAACTGCCGGGCCAGCGTCTCTGCGTCGTCGACGTCGAGTCGCTCACCGGATGACCTGCCAGGTAGCCAGGCCGGGAACAATGTGATCAGCGCCGATTCGAGCGCCTCGAGGATCTCGGTGGCGACCTGCCGTGCGCTCCGTTCATCGGGGCCGCGGTAGTCCAAGATCACCGGCAGTTCCGGTGCTACGGCGTCAGCGAGGTCGTCGATTGCCGGGCCGTACACGTCCGCGAGGCGGACGACCCGTCCGGGACGGATCGCGTGGCCGACCGGCGGTGGCGTATCACTGTCGGCGTGAGTCATCGGACGTGAATATAGCTCCCGCGACCGACGGGTGTGCGGCGGCGGTGCGGTGCGTGACAGCGGCGATCAGCCGGCCGCCCGCTCGACGGTGAGGAGGCTCTCGGCGCTGTGTTCGGCGTGGTAGGCCGCTTCGCCGCCGCGGACACCGAACAGCCGCTTGCTCCAGATGAGCCAGACGACCGCGGCGACGTTGACGGCGAGCAGCAACACCTTGAACACGGTCACCTTCTCGACGAGTTCGTACACCTCGAGCGGGATGAAGATGCTGGTGACGATCACCGCGAAGTACTCGCCCCAGCGTTTGGCGAACCACAGGCCGTACGCCTCGACGAACTGGCTGATTCCGTAGGCGAGCAGCGCGCAGCCGACGAGCACGATGGTCGCGCTCGACAAGGTGGTCGCCTTCTCGATCCACTGCACGACCTTGGAATCGTCGATGTTCCAACCGATCTGGTCGGCGATCGGTTTGAGCAGCGGCATCTCGGCGTCGAACTTCTCGTGCAGCGTCTGTTGACTGTTGCGCAGTTCGATCACGAATATGCCTGCGATGACGAGAAAGATCCCGCGGATCAGGCGCTCGACGGCGAGCAGTCGCATGATGATCAGGTCGCGCAGCAACCGACCACGCGGAACCTCCGGGGCATGGTCGGCGGGCCCGCTGTTGCGAGGTGAGCCGAGGGCGTAATCGCCGCAACGCAGGCATCGCCACGCGTCGCCGGCGCTGGTCTCGGTGTGCAGATGATCGGCGAGATCGGGCTCGTCGGGGCGGTAGGTCTCGTGACCGCGCAGGCCGCAGGAGATCAGTTCCCAATTCACCGAAGCAGCCTAGCCGTCGACGGCAGGTGGGTCACGACGCCGCGGCGATCTCACCCGGTTGACCGACCTCGCGCGTCGTATCGCCGCTTACTCCGACGCTCGCCGCGTACAGCAGGTCGCGGAAGTCGCCGACGACCGGACGCTCGGATGACCACACCATCCGAATCCAGGAGGTGTGCGGCGTGATGTCGAGATCTACCGCGACGAGCTGGCCGGCAGCCGACGTGGCGCCAACGGCGAACTTCGGGGCCATCACCACCCCGAGGCCGTTGGCAGCCCAACTGAAGGCGACAACAAGGCTCGGCATGGGTTCCATCGGTTCGGGCAGCATGTTCTCGACGCCGAGGTGTGTCGCGCATCGTCGTGGGCCGCTCAGGATGTGTTCGCCGACAAGGTCGGCGATGGTGAGGCGCTCGTGTCGAGCAAGCGAATGGCCCGATGCCATCGCGATTGCCGTGGTGACGGGGACCAGGTCGGCGTAGGAGACGTCTGTGCGCTGAGTCGCGGGCAGGAGCCAACGGTCGGCCGCGTCGTCGTGCATGTCGAGTACGAGTCCGACGTCGGCGCTCCCAGACGCCACCGCGTCGACGACGCACGTCGGGTCAATGAGGGTGTCCACGGCGACGGTTCCACCGGGGACCCGGTTGCCGAACTCGCGCAGAATGCCGGGGATCTGCGTGGCGACCATGTGTTCGGTGCTCGCGATACGCAGGGGCGTGGCCGTGGCTGCAATGGTGACCGAACGACCGAGTCTGGCCCAGCGGTCGAGGAACTCGGGGCCCTGGGCGGCCAGTACGAGTCCGGCGTCGGTCAGGCGCATACCGCTCGGCGAGCGGTGATAGAGCTGCACACCGAGGTCGCGTTCGAGCACCCTGATCTGTTGCGACACCGACGACGGGGCCAGGTCGAGGGCGGCCGCGGTGCCGAGGACGGTGCGATGCTCGGCGACCGCGAGAAAGGTCCGTACGTGTCGAATCTCCATGACTGCTACTCCTCGTTTGGGGCCGGGAGGCATGACGCATCGGATGGTGTTCGGAAAAACCGCACACCGACTGCATCTATTCCGGTCGATCGACGTCGGGTGTCGGCAGCATCCTGATGCCGTGCCAACGACAACTCGCGAACCCTCCAGATCCCGACGCCGCTCGGGCGAGGTCATGCGCGGTCGCACCCTCAGCAACGTCGGTGTCTCACTCGGCTACCTGTTGGTGCTGGTCGACTCGACGGTCCTCAACGTCGCGCTGCCGGACATCGCCAGGTCACTGGGTGGCAGTGTTGCGGGACAACAGTGGGTCGTCAGCGCCTACCTGGTCACCTTCGGTGCGCTGTTGCTGAGTTCCGGGGCGATCGCCGATCGCTACGGCGCGCTGCGCACGTACCGGGTGGGCGTTCTCGCGTTCGTGCTCACGTCGGTGTTGTGCGCTCTCGCTCCGACGTTGCTGATCCTCATCATCCTGCGCGCATTCCAGGGCGCTGCCGCGGCACTCATCCCGGGGACGACGCTGGCACTGATCGGGAGGATGAATCCCGAACCAGCCGACCGGCATCGCGCCATCGGGCTCTACGCACTGGTCACCGGGTGCGGTTTCGCGGCAGGACCGACCGTCGGTGGAATCCTCATCGCCGCAGGCGGATGGCGGTGGATCTTCTTGATCAACGTGCCGGTGGGAATTCTCGCGCTGGCCTGGAGTCGATACTTTCCGGCTGACTCGAGGGCACGCGACCGTGGTGCGCGACTCGATATGCGCGGACAGCTACTCGCGGTGGTGTTCTTCGCGCTCGTGGTCGTCGTCATCATCGAAACGGGGGAGCGATCCTCGATCGCGGCGTGGGCGCTGATCCCGACGGTGTGCGCGGCCGGACTGCTCTACTGGTCGGATCGACGAAGCGCCGCCCCGGCGATTCCCGTGCGTCTGCTCCGTATTCCGTCGATCCTGCGAGGAACGTTGTTCGGCTTCACGATTCAGGTGGTGATGGCGTCGACGCTGTTTGTCGCGAGTCTGTATCTGATCAACGCACGCGGGCTGTCGCCATTGGGTGCGGGACTCGTCCTCATCGCCTACACGTTCGGGCCATGTGTCCTCGGCCCGGTTGTGGGGCGCGTGGTCGCCGCGCGTGGGCCGCAGTTGCCGGCGTTGCTGGGCCAGTCCGCGGCTGTGGTGGGTTCTGTCGCGATCGCGGTGGTGATGTTCGTAGGCGGACCACTGTGGGCGCTGATCGTGACGATGCTGGTCGCCGGAACGGCGTTACCGCTGGTGATCGTGCCGATGACCGGGCTCATCGTCGCGGGTGCTCCCGCGGGATCCGCGGGTACGGCAGGCGGCTTGTTCAGCGCGTCGCGTCAGCTCGGAGGGGCCTTTGGTGTCGCGGCACTCGGCGCGGTGTTGGCGTCGGTTGGCGGAGCCGACGGCGCCGGGTGGGCGATGATGGGTGCGGCCGTCGTGGCGGGGATGGCGCTGCTGGGTATGGTCGTGCGTCCGCATCGAACGCGGTGACTCAGGACCGCTGCGGGCATCGATTTGGGTCTGGCCAGCCGATTCTCTACACTAGAACGGTTGCCTGTGCACCTTCGCGTGTCCGCACTCGGGTCACGGCTACAACTGAATAGTCTCCGGTGCTGGCGAAATGCCTAGGGCACCGGCGGCGAGAACCTATTCACTATCCACTTCGTGGAAGGCCCACCGCAGGTCACAGGAGAAATCCTGATGATCGGCGCTGCATGGGAACCGCTACGAGAAAGGTTGACGGTCAACCATGACCATGACTGACCCGATCGCAGACTTCTTGACACGTCTGCGTAACGCCAATTCGGCGTTCCATGACGAGGTGACCCTCCCGTCGTCGAAGCTCAAGGTGAACATCGCCGAGATCTTGAAGCGCGAGGGCTACATCACCGATTACCGCACCGAAGATGCGGAGGTCGGAAAGAACCTCGTCGTCGCCCTCAAGTACGGCCCCAGCCGTGAGCGCTCCATCGCAGGACTGCGCCGCGTGTCCAAGCCGGGTCTGCGGGTGTACGCAAAGTCCACCAACCTGCCCAAGGTCCTGGGCGGCCTCGGCGTGGCCATCATCTCCACGTCGTCCGGTCTGCTCACCGATCGCCAGGCAGCCAACCAGGGCGTGGGCGGCGAAGTCCTCGCCTACGTCTGGTAAGGGGAGGTAAGCACAATGTCGCGTATCGGTAAGAATCCGATCGAGATCCCCGCGGGCGTCACCGTCTCCATCGACGGACAGACGGTCACCGTGAAGGGACCCAAGGGCGAGCTGAGCCACGTTGTCACCAGCCCCATTCAGGTGGCGCAGGAAGACAACACCATCGTGGTGACCCGCCCCAACGACGAGCGTCGTAACCGTGCATTGCACGGTCTGAACCGCTCGCTGGTTGCCAACCTGGTCGACGGCGTCACCAAGGGCTACACCACGAAGATGGAAATCTTCGGTGTCGGCTACCGCGTCGCAGCCAAGGGTCGCGACCTCGAGTTCGCGCTCGGTTACAGCCATCCCGTGCCGATCGAGGCTCCCGAGGGCATCACTTTTGCCGTCGAGTCGCCCACCAAGTTCTCGGTGTCGGGTATCGACAAGCAGCAAGTCGGCCAGATCTCGGCGAACATCCGCCGCCTGCGTCGTCCCGACCCGTACAAGGGCAAGGGCATTCGCTACGAGGGTGAGCAGATCCGTCGCAAGGTCGGAAAGACGGGTAAGTAAGCCATGAGTGATACAGCAACCAAAACTGTCCGCAAGCCCATCGGCAAGGACGTGTCGACCCGACGTCGCACCGCGACCGGCAATCGTCACTTCCGCCTTCGCAAGAAGGTCAGCGGAACGCCGCAGCGTCCGCGTCTGGCCGTCAAGCGCAGCAGCCGTCACATCCACGTGCAGCTGATCGACGACCTCGCGGGCAACACCCTCGCAGCAGCGTCGACCATCGAGGCTGACGTGCGTGCATCCGGTGGCGACAAGTCGGCACAGGCCCGTCGCGTCGGCGAACTGATCGCCGCTCGCGCCAAGGCCGCAGGTGTCGAGGCCGTCGTCTTCGACCGTGGTGGCAAGAACTACCACGGCCGTATCGCCGCGCTCGCCGACGCCGCCCGTGAGGGAGGCCTGCAGTTCTGATGATGACCAGCAACAACAGCAAGACCAACATGACCGGAGGGAACCTCTGATGCCCGGACGTCAGCGTGACGGCGGAAACGGACCCGCCGGTAACGACAACAACAACCAGGGCGGCAACGACCGCCGCGGTGGCCGCGATCGTCGTAACGACCGCGGACGCGATCGTGACCAGGAGCGCAACCAGCTCGAGCGCGTCGTCACCATCAACCGTGTGTCCAAGGTGGTCAAGGGTGGACGTCGGTTCTCCTTCACCGCTCTCGTGGTCGTCGGCGACGGCCAGGGCATGGTCGGTGTCGGCTACGGCAAGGCCAAGGAAGTTCCGGCCGCGATCCAGAAGGGCGTCGAAGAGGCTCGTAAGAACTTCTTCCGCGTTCCGCTGATCGCAGGCACCGTGACCCACCCGGTTCAGGGTGAGGCTGCTGCCGGTGTCGTGATGCTGCGTCCGGCCAGCCCCGGTACCGGTGTCATCGCCGGTGGCGCGGTGCGTGCCGTGCTCGAGTGCGCGGGCGTGCACGACGTGCTCGCCAAGAGCCTCGGCTCCGACAACGCGATCAACGTGGTCCACGCGACCGTGGCCGCACTCAAGATGCTGCAGCGTCCCGAAGAGGTCGCCGCACGTCGCGGTCTGCCGATCGAAGATGTGGCGCCGGCCGGTATGCTCCGGGCGCGCGCAGGCCAGGGAGTGTAAGACATGGCACAGCTGAAGATCACCCAGGTGAAGGGCACCATCGGTGCCAAGAGCAACCAGCGTGACAGCCTGCGGACCCTTGGACTCAGGGGCATCCGCCAGACCGTCACCCGCGAGGACACCCCGATCAACCGCGGTTTGATCAACGTGGTTGCACACCTCGTGACAGTCGAAGAGGTTTAAGAGCAATGACCATCAAACTCCATCACCTTCGCCCCGCTCCGGGCGCGAAGACCGAGAAGACCCGTGTGGGTCGCGGTGAGGGGTCCAAGGGTAAGACCGCCGGTCGCGGCACCAAGGGCACCAAGGCACGCAAGAACGTGCCTGCAGCCTTCGAGGGCGGCCAGATGCCGATCCACATGCGGTTGCCGAAGCTCAAGGGCTTCACCAACCCCAACCGGGTCGAGTACCAGGTCGTCAACGTCGGCGACATCGCCAAGCTGTTCCCGCAGGGCGGCACCATCGGCGTCGACGAGCTCGTCGCTGCCGGTGCGGTTCGCAAGAACCAGCTGGTGAAGGTCCTCGGCGACGGTGAGCTGAGCGTCGCGGTCAACGTGACCGCGAACAAGTTCACGGCGTCGGCCAAGGAAAAGATCGCCGCTGCCGGTGGCAGCACCATCGAACTGTAAGAAAGTTCGTTTCTGACCACAGCGGACGGCAGCACTGTTCTGCCGTCCGCTGTGGTGCCAGCGGGCTGGTTCGTCGAACTCGGCGGTGTGCGTGCACTCGCAACGCGCGTCGAGTCGGGCGAGCCGGCCGAAAACTTCAGGTGGAGCGGTCCCGGAGAAGTGCCGGTCGTGGCAGCCGGTAGAGTTTCTGGCGTTGCCGCACAACGCAACCACCGATCAACGTCGATTGCCGAGCACGTGGGGTGGGGTCCGCCTGGGCCCCCGAACAACCCGAGCGTGGTCGTTCCTAGGAGGAGTTAGTGCTTTCCCCCCTCGTCGCGGCCATTCGGACGCCCGATCTGAGGAAGAAGATCCTCTTCGTCATCGGCATCATTGTGCTGTATCGCCTGGGCGCGACGGTCCCGTCGCCCGGCGTCGACTACAAGACCGTGCACGCCTGCATCGACCGCATCAACAGCGGTGGCGGCAATCAGGTCTACTCGCTGATCAACCTGTTCTCCGGTGGAGCGCTGCTGCAGCTCTCGGTGTTCGCGATCGGCATCATGCCCTACATCACCGCGAGCATCATCGTGCAGCTGCTCACCGTGGTCATCCCGCGGTTCGAGCAACTCCGCAAGGAGGGCCAGTCCGGTCAGGCCAAGATGACGCAGTACACCCGCTACCTCACGGTGGCGCTGGCACTGCTCCAGTCGACCGGCATCGTCGCGCTCGCCGACCGCGGCACCCTGCTCCCGCAGGAGTGCGGCAACGTTCTCACCGATCAGTCGATCTTCGGTCTGTCGATCATCGTGCTCGTCATGACCGCAGGCGCCTGCCTCGTCATGTGGTTCGGCGAGCTGATCACCGAGCGCGGCATCGGCAACGGAATGTCGCTGCTGATCTTCGCGGGCATCGCCGCTCGCATCCCCGCCGAGGGTCGCGCGATCCTCACCAGCCGTGGCGGCTTGGTCTTCGGTCTCGTGTGCCTCGCGGCGCTGATCATCATCGCGGGCGTGGTCTTCATCGAGCAGGGCCAGCGTCGAATCCCGGTGCAGTACGCCAAGCGGATGGTCGGCCGGAAGATGTACGGCGGGTCGTCGACCTATCTGCCGCTGAAGGTCAACCAGGCCGGCGTCATCCCCGTGATCTTCGCGTCGTCGCTGCTGTATCTGCCGCAGTTGATCGTGCAGCTGACCAAGAGTTCCGACGGCACCGAGTCGGGCTGGCAATCGTGGGTCTCGCGGTACCTCGCCGACCCGAGTAGCTGGGTGTACATCCTGGTCTACTTCGCCATGATCATCTTCTTCACGTACTTCTACGTCGCTGTCACCTTCAATCCCGAAGAGCGCGCCGACGACATGAAGAAGTACGGAGGGTTCATCCCGGGTATCCGTCCCGGCCAGCCGACGGCTGATTACCTGGGCTACGTACTGAGCCGCATCACGCTCCCGGGTTCGATCTATCTGGGTATCATCGCTGTACTGCCCAACCTCTTCCTCGAGATCGGTAACAGCGGGGGAGTGCAGAACCTGCCATTTGGGGGCACCGCCGTGTTGATCATGGTCGGCGTGGGTCTGGACACGGTGAAGCAGATCAACAGTCAATTGATGCAACGCAAGTACGAAGGATTCCTGAAGTGAGACTTGTTTTTCTCGGCCCCCCCGGCGCTGGTAAAGGGACTCAGGCGGAACTGCTGTCGGAAACGCTCGGCATTCCGCACATCTCCACCGGTGACCTGTTCCGCGCCAACATCTCTCAGGGCACTGCCATCGGCATCGAGGCCAAGAAATACCTCGACGCAGGCGACCTGGTGCCACCGGAGATCACCGTCGACATGGTCCGCGCACGGCTCAACGAGCCCGACGCGTCGAAGGGCTTCATCCTCGACGGCTTCCCCCGTTCGATCGAGCAGGCCGAGGCGCTCAACTCGATCCTGGCCGACCTCGACACGAAGCTCGACGCTGTCGTCTCGTTTGTCGTCGACCCCGACGTCGTCGTCGAACGGATGCTCGCGCGTGGTCGCGCCGACGACACCGAAGACGTGATCCGTAACCGCATGGCGGTGTACGACAAAGAAACCGCGCCGCTGCTCGAGTACTACGGTGACCAGGTCAAGACCGTCGACGCCGTCGGCGAGGTCGACGAAGTGCACCAGCGTGTGCTGAGCGCGCTCGGCGTCAAGGTCTCTTAGGTATCGATCTGCGATGAGGCTCCGTAAGACCAAACGTGTTCCGTTCCGCAGCCCTGGCGAGCTCGACGCCATGGCTGCGGCGGGAGCCGTTGTGGGGGAGGCGCTCGTCGCGGTTCGCGACGCAGCTAAGGCCGGGGTGAGCACCCTCGAGCTCGACGAGGTGGCCGAGTCGGTGATCCGCGGCGCGGGTGCGGTCCCGTCGTTCAAGGGTTATCACGGGTTCACCGGCTCGATCTGCAGCTCCGTCAACGACGTTGTGGTGCATGGCATCCCGTCGTCGACCGTTGTGCTCGCCGAGGGAGATCTCGTCTCGATCGACTGCGGCGCCATTCTCGACGGCTGGCATGGCGACTCCGCATGGACCTTCGGGGTCGGCGAACTCTCGCAGGCCGACCAGGACCTCTCGGACGCGACACGACTGTCGATGGAGGCGGGCATCGCGGCAATGGTCGACGGCGCGCGCCTCACCGATATCTCGCATGCCATCGAGACCGGAACCCACAAGGCGGAGAAGACCTTTGGCCGCGGCTTCGGCATCGTCGACGGTTACGGCGGGCACGGCATCGGGCGCGAAATGCACCTCGACCCGTTCCTCCCGAACGAGGGCGATCCCGGGCACGGTCCGTTGTTGGTGATCGGCTCGACGCTGGCGATTGAGCCCATGCTCACGCTCGGCACCACCGACACCACCGAGCTCCCCGACGGCTGGACCGTCGTCACCGACGACGGCTCTTGCGCGGCCCACTGGGAGCACACCGTCGCCGTCACCGCCGACGGCCCGCGCATCTTGACGCAGCGCCCGGCCTGACTCTTCCGGCTGGCCCGTTCTTCCGTCGCCCATTCTTTCCGGTTGCCCAGACGCTCGGTTTCCGCGCCTGTGGGCAACCGCAAGTAGGCCCGGGTTCGGGCGCGTTCATGTTCCATTCATGAGACGTGGTCCACGTGACACCTTCCGGACGTCGACGGGCAATCATCTCGTTCGCAATCCGTAAGATCGGGGCTGAATACTGCCCGGGTGTCGTCAGTCAACGAGCGGGTGCTTCCGTCGTCGCGCGCCCGGTCGTGGCGTAGCTACGCGCTGTTCATCGCGCTTGTAGCGCCCAATCTGGTGCTGCTCGGTGTCTTCACGTATCGCCCGCTCATCGAGAACATCCGAATGTCGTTCTACGACTGGAACATCTCGTCGCCCGGCGCCGACTTCATCGGCGTCTCGAACTACACGGAATGGTTCACGCGCGCCGACACCTGGACCATCGTCGTCAACACCGTGATCTTCACCGTTGTGGCGGTGGCGGGCAGTATGGCGCTGGGACTCGCGTTGGCGCTGTTGCTCGACCGGAAGCTGCGTGGCCGAAACCTGTTGCGATCCATTGTGTTTGCGCCGTTCGTACTCTCCGGTGCCGCGGTGGGAATCGCGTTTCAGTTCGTGTTCGATCCGAGCTTCGGCTTGATCAACGACCTGATGCACCGCCTGCACCTCGGGTCGGCACCGGACTTCTACCAGCAACCACACTGGGCGCTGTTCATGGTCACGGTGACCTATGTGTGGAAGAACCTGGGCTACGCGTTCGTGATCTACCTCGCCGCGTTGCAGGGGAAGCGAATCGACCTCGACGAGGCAGCGGCGATCGACGGGGCCAGCCGCTTCACCTACTTCCGTCGCGTCCTGCTGCCGCAGCTGCGTCCGACGACGTTCTTCCTCTCGATCACAGTGCTGCTCAACTCATTACAGGTCTTCGACATCATCAACGTGATGACCCGTGGAGGCCCGCTCGGCAACGGCACCACGACGATGGTCTACCAGGTCTACGAGGAGACGTTCCGGAATTTCCGCGCCGGCTACGGTGCGACGGTCGCAACGATCATGTTCGTCGTGCTGCTCGTTGTGACCGTCGTGCAGGTACGCGTGATGGATCGGGCACAGGCATGAGCGACGTCGTCGTGGCGGAGTCCACGACATCGGACAACGCGTCGTCGACGAGTCCCGTTGGTGTCGAGCAGCGCGCAGCGGCGTACGCACGGCGCAAACGCGTTGCGACGGTGTTCGGTTACCTCGCGATGGTCGTCGTGGTGCTGCTGGTCGCGCTTCCGCTCGTGTGGATTCTGTTGGCGTCGTTCAAGGATCGGTCGGAGATCTACGTACAGCCCGCCGTGTGGTGGCCGTCTGTGTGGCATCCGGAGAACTACCGCGAGGCGACGACGTCGGTTCCGTTCTGGGACTTCATGCGGAACTCGTTGATCGTGACGTCGATCCTGGGCGTCGTGAAGTTCGCGCTCGGCGTGCTGAGCGCGTATGGGCTTGTGTTCCTACGGTTTCCGTTCAAGAACGTGGTGTTCATCGTGATCATTGCCGCGCTGATGGTGCCGAACCAGATCACGTCGATCACGAACTATGCGTTCGTCGCACAGCTCGGACTGCGCAATACGTTCCTCGGCATCATCCTGCCGCTGGCGGGCGTCGCCTTCGGAACGTTCCTGATGCGCAACCACTTTCTGTCGATACCGCACGAGATCATCGAAGCCGCCCGTATGGACGGCGCCGGGCACTTCCGGCTGCTGACCCGTGTGGTGTTGCCTCTGTCGATCCCGACGATGGTTGCCTTTGCGCTCATCACGCTCGTCAACGAGTGGAACGAATACCTCTGGCCGTTCCTGATGGCCGACGACTACACCGTCGCCACGCTGCCCGTCGGGCTGACGCAGTTGCAGAACAACGACGGCCTGACGAACTGGGGCCCGGTGATGGCCGCGACGGTGCTCGCGATGCTGCCGATGCTCGTCGTCTTCCTGCTCCTGCAGCGCCACATGATCAAGGGCCTGACCTCCGGGGCGGTGAAGGGGTGATCTCGACAAGCTCGATCAGCGAGGTGAGCTCGATCAGCGGGGTGAGCTTGATCAGCGAGGTGAGCTCGATCAGCGCAGGTGTCGAAACCACCTGCGCGACAGGCAGAGAACGATAACCAGTGGGGAACAGGAGCACACGAATGCACGAGTTGTCTCGCCGCGGTTTTCTCGCGGCAGGTGTCACGTTGGCGGCGGGCCTGGCGGTATCGGCCTGCGCGGGATCGGGGAGTTCGGAGGGGTCCGACGGCGGGGGTGACGCAAACAACCTGACCTTCTGGTCGAACCATCCGGGCAAGTCGACGGCCGTCGAGAAGGAGTTGATCTCGCGCTTCGAGAAGGCCACCCCGGGCATCAAGGTCCAATTGGTCGACGCCGGAAAGAACTACGAAGAAGCCGCGCAGAAGCTCAACGCCGCACTCTCGGGCGGATCGTTACCGGACATCATCATCCTGTCTGACGTGTGGTGGTTCAACTTCGCGCTCATCGGTGCGATCGCTCCGCTCGACGACCTCTTCGGCCAGGCGGGTGTCAACACCTCCGACTACGTCGATTCGCTTGTGGGCGACTACAAGTGGAACAACAAGACGTGGGCGCTGCCGTACGCGAGGTCGACGCCGCTGTTCTACTACAACGCCGACGTCTGGAAGCAGGCGGGACTGCCGGCTCGCGGGCCGCAGAGTTGGCAGGAGTTCGACGAGTGGGGTCCGCGTATCCAGGGTGTCGTCGGTGGCGGTAAGCAGGCGCACGGCTGGGGCAATGCTGTTGATTACCTCGGGTGGACGTTCCAAGGTCCCACCTGGACCTTCGGTGGTGCCTACTCCGACGAGTGGAACCTGAAGTTCACCGATCCCAAGACGATCGAAGCCGCCAACTACTTGAGCGAGTCGATCAACACCAAGCGATACGCGAAGATATCCAACGACATCGCAGGCGATTTCAGCGCCGGCATCATCGCTTCGACAGTGGCGTCGACCGGCGACCTGTCGGGAATCACCAAGAATGCCAAGTTCAACTTCGGCACAGCGTTCCTGCCTGCTCCCGACGGGACGATCGGTTGCCCGACCGGTGGTGCCGGCCTGGCGATCCCGGCACGGATCTCCGACGCGCGAAAGATCAACGCGCTGAAGTTCATCAACTTCATCACCGACACCGACAACACGGCGTACTTCTCGCAGAACGTCGGGTACATGCCGGTCCGGAAGTCGGCGCTGAGCGACCCGTCGATGGTGGCCTTCCTCGACAAGAACCCCAACTTCAAGACGGCGATCGATCAGTTGCCGAAGACCAAGCCGCAGAACTACGCTCGCGTCTTTGTGCCCGGCGGCGACAAGATCATCGGTACGGGGTACGAGAAGATCGGACTGCAGAACGCCGATGTGAACGACACCATGGCCGACGTGAACAAGCAGATCCAACAGATCTACGACACCCAGATCAAGCCGAAGCTGCCGAAATGATCAGCAGCACAGGCGATATGGACAAGGCCACCATCGACGCACCCACTGTCGACTCGCCCAATATCGACTCGGCGGGAGTGTGACGTGGCGGTAGTGACCTTCGACGGAGCGACGCGTCGGTTCAGTCCCGAGGCGTCGCCGGCCGTCGACCATCTCGACCTCGAGGTGGCAGACGGAGAGTTCATGGTGCTCGTCGGGCCGTCGGGGTGTGGCAAGTCGACGACGCTGCGCATGCTCGCAGGCCTCGAGTCGGTGGAGGCGGGGTCTATCAGCATCGATGGACATGACGTTGTCGGTCTCGAACCGAAATCCCGTGACGTGGCGATGGTGTTTCAGAACTACGCGCTGTACCCCAACATGACGGTCGCGCAGAACATGGGATTCGCGCTACGCAACGCGGGAATGTCCAAGGACGGCACGGCAACCCGCGTCAGCGAGGTCGCCGCGATGCTCGAACTCGAGGATCTCCTCGAACGCAAACCGTCTAAACTGTCCGGCGGTCAGCGTCAGCGAGTGGCAATGGGACGAGCGATCGTGCGGCGCCCCAAGGTGTTCTGCATGGACGAGCCGCTGTCGAATCTCGACGCCAAACTGCGTGTGAGTACTCGCGCGCAAATCGCTGCACTCCAGCGTGAATTGGGTACGACGACGCTCTACGTCACGCACGATCAGGTCGAGGCCATGACGATGGGCGATCGTGTTGCCGTGCTGCGCAAGGGGATTCTGCAACAGGTCGGTAGTCCGCGCGAAATCTACGCGCATCCGGCAAACACGTTCGTCGCCGGGTTCATGGGTTCGCCTCAGATGTGTCTGATCGACGTCGAGATCGACGCGGGCCGTGCGCATCTCGGCGACGCCGAGATCGCCGTTCCTCGTTCGGCGCCACAGCGACTCGTCGTCGGGCTGCGGGCCGAGTCGTGGCAGGTCACCGGTCCGGGGACGCTGGGTTCGTTGACGGCGCGGATCGAACTGGTCGAGGAACTCGGGTCAGAGCAATTCGTCTACTGCTCGGCCGACGTCGCCGTTCGAGACGGACGGATCGTCGTCCGTGTCGACCACAGGCGCGAGTTCACAGTCGGCGAGTCGCTCGGTCTGATCCCGGATGCAGGCGAATTGCACTGGTTCGACGCGGAGTCCGGTGTTCGTCTTTGACGCTTCGACGGTGCGCGTGCCTCAGCGGGCCGCAAGCGACGAGATCAGTGCGTCGATGGGCACCATGCCTGAGTAGTTGCCGTTCTCGTCGCAGCACACGAGTGGATCGAACCGGCTGGGCAGCGGTCGGGTCATGGCGCGTCGCAACACTTCTCGACGACCGGCAGCGCGATTCACGCGCATGGTGCTGTGCCGCACGATATCTCGCGGACCATGGCGGGCCGCGAGACTGATCGGACGCGTGCCGGGGTCGAGAAGTGCGATCGCCGCGACCTCCGGTTCGGCGTCGAACATTGTGCGCAGCACCGAATCGTCGGAGTCGGCGGGTGCGGTACGGCCGGCTTCGATGAAGGGCGCCACGGTCTCTCTCGATTCGCACAGATCGCGCGTGCGACTCTTGAGTAGCGGATCGATTCCATTCATCGCCTCATCGGGTCTTCCCAGCAGATACCCCTGTCCCAGTGGCACTCCGAGCTGGCGCAACCGATGGAGGTCTTCGGCGGTCTCGATACCCTCGGCGATCAACCAGGCGTCGATGCGGCTGGTGAACTCGCCGAACATCTCGACGAGCGCCGACTTTGCCGGGTCACGGTGCAGGTCCGCAACCAGCGAACCGTCGAGCTTCACGAAATCGGGGTGCAGCGTCAGGATGTGATGCATGCTGGCATATCCCGCGCCGGCGTCGTCCACAGCAACAAACCCGCCGAGTTCACGCACTCGCGCGATGGCTGCAGCGACCTGGTCGTAGTCGGTGACGATGGAGTGTTCGGTCAGCTCGAAGACCATGCGGTCAAGCGGCCGGTGCTCGAGCAATCTCTGTATGCGATCGGTAAGCAACACGTCGGGGGAGATGTTCACCGACAGGAACGCCCGACGTGGCAGCGTGGCTCTCGACGACAGTACCTTCTCGAGGACGAGTGCACTGAGTTCGGCCTCTTGCCCGCGCAGCCGCCGCGAACCACTGATCGGGGCCCACCGGGCGTTGCGCCGAGAACCTGCTCAGCGCCTCGTAGCCGACGACCCGCAACTGAGGTAGATGGGCGATGGGCTGAAATACCACCTTGGGAGCCTGCGCCGAATGAATCAGCGCATCCACCTCACGCTCGAGTTCCGACTCGATCCGCGCACTCATGCGCTCCGTGCGGACCCGATCAGAGGAACTCACTGATCGACGATCACTTCACGGACGCGAGCGACGGTGTCTGGGGGCACGTCGTCGATCCCGTGATCGTCGGCGGCATGCTCGACGACAAGCTCCACAATCTCGGCCTCGGTCGTGGCTTCGAAAGTCGCGTCGCAATCCGGGATGACCGCACCGCACCAGAAGCTCTTCATGACGTCTCTTTCCGTGTAGTCGCTATCGAAGTGGTCGCAATCGAGAATTCTTCATCGGGGTTCGCGTCGTTACACGAGACGCGATCGGCGCCGCTGTAGAGAACCATCGACTCCCCTCGAACGAACCCGGCGAGGGTCAGGCCGTGCTGCTCTGCAAGGTCGACGGCCAGCGACGACGGCGCCGAGACCGCCGACAACATCGGAACGCCCGCCATGATCGCCTTCTGCACCAACTCGAAGCTCGCGCGCCCGGACACCTGAAGGATCTGGCCACGCAGGGGCAGCAGATCGTGCGCCAGGGCCCACCCGATGACCTTGTCGACGGCATTGTGGCGCCCGACGTCCTCGCGGACCACCCGCAGTTCGCCAGTGCGACCGTCGAACAGTGCTGCCGCATGCAAGCCGCCGGTCTTCGCGAAGACCTTCTGGTGTTCGCGGAGCCGACCGGGCAGATCGAGTACGGCATCGGCGTCGACGATCAGCGGGTCGTCGGAGACGTCGAAATGCGAACGCGTGATGACGGATTCGATGCTGTCCTTACCGCACACCCCACACGCGCTCGAAATCGTGAAGTCGCGCGAGAGCGACGGATCGGGCGACGCGACACCCGGCGCGAGCGCGACGTCGAGCACGTTGTACGAATTCAACCCATCGCTCCCGGCGCCGGGCAGATTAGGCCCGCTCGCGGCGCTCCCGGCGCCGGGCTGACTCGGCCCGCTCGCTGCGCTCCCGGCGCCGGCACAGTAGCGGGCCGTGGCGAGGTCCTCCGCGCGGACCAGCACACCCTCGGAGACGAGGAATCCCGACGCGAGTTCGACATCGTGTCCCGGGGTCCGCATCGTGACCGCGAGCCGTTCGCCGTTGACGCGCATCTCCAACGGCTCTTCGACGGCCAACACGTCGACGCGCGTTGTCGGCTGCGCGCCGCGACGAACGCGGGTAACGCGACGTCGTGCTGTGATTCGGCCCATGTAAACCACGGTATCGGTTGCCGTACGACTCGCCCACCCGAGGAGAGGCCGCCGCCGGGCTCTCAGACGTCGACGATGAGGGTCACCGGACCGTCGTTGACCAGCGAGACCTCCATGTGCGCGCCGAAACGGCCCGTCGCGACGGTCGCTCCGGCGGTACGCAGTTCCGCGACCACGGCGTCGACGAGCGGTTCGGCGACCGCGCCGGGTGCGGCGGCATTCCAGGAGGGGCGTCGACCCTTGGCGGTGTTGGCGTACAGGGTGAACTGGCTGATCACCAGGATCGGAGCGTCGAGGTCTGCGGCAGAACTCTCACGCCCGTCCGGACCGTCGAGGATGCGTAGCCGCCAGATCTTGTCGGCGAGTTTCGTCGCGTGCGCCGGAGTGTCGTCGTGGGTGACCCCGACGAGCGCGACGAGACCGAAGCCGCCGGGAGCGATGTCGAGTTGACCGACCGTCTCGCCGTCGACGGTCACCTTCGCCTGGGTTGCTCGTTGGATCACTGCGCGCATGCCGACCAGCATCACAGATCGGGCGCACCCGCCCGCTGGTGGGCGAGTGCGTCGGACATCAGATGAAGATCTGGTGACGACTTCGACGCGTCGGAATACCGGCGAGCGAAGATGAGGTTCGCTGTGAACATGACCGCTTCATCCAGGGCAGAGCAATCGAAGGCCGCGCAGACCAAGGCAGAACACATCGCCAAGTTCGGCACCTACGGCGCGTGGGGTTGGTTCAAGCAGTTCTCGCCCGACGAGGCCCGCGAGATCGAGAAGCTCGGCTACGGGACCATCTGGCTCGGCGGGTCGCCCAAGAATCTGCACCCTGTTCGCACGATCCTCGAGGCGACCGAGCACATCACCGTCGCCACCGGCATCGTGAACATCTGGAACTCCGTCCCGTACGTCATCGCCGGTGAATTCCACGCACTCGAGCGCGATTTTCCCGGCCGCTTCTACCTCGGTGTCGGTGCCGGGCATCCGGAGGCGACGTCGGAGTACACGACGCCGTTCAAGGCTGTCGGACGCTACCTCGACGCTCTGGACGGCAAGCAGGTTCCCCCTGATCGTCGACTGCTCGCCGCACTCGGGCCGCGCATGCTGCGGATGTCGGCCGAGCGGTCACTGGGCGCCCACCCCTACCTGACGACTCCCGAGCACACCGCCGAGGCCAGGAAGATCCTCGGACCCGACGCCCTGCTCGCCCCGGAGCACAAGGTGGTGTTGACCGAGGACGCCGACGAGGCACGTGCCGTCGGTCGCCCACCCGTCGACCAGCCCTACCTGCATCTGAGCAACTACACCAGGAACCTCAAGCGCCTCGGATACACCGATGAGGACATCGCCGACGGAGGCAGCGACGCGTTGATCGACGCACTCGTCGCACATGGCACTCCCGCGCAGGTGAAAGCCCGACTCGACGAGCACCTTGCGGCCGGTGCCAATCACGTGACGATCCAGGTACTCGGATCGGAGACGCCCGTCGAACAATTGGCCGCAATCATCGCTGCGTAGAAGTGCGCGCGGCGGTGATAATGACTCATGCCTCTTTTGTTCGACGACGAGCAGCACGACGAGTTCGGTACCTGGGCGCTGGCCTACATCCCTTACGGTGGCGCCGATTTCGGTGAGATAGCCGCTGTCGCGGCGCAGGTGGGAGACGGAGACGATTCCGCCTTCTATCAGGCGTGGGTCAACTTCGCCGATCGGTTGGTCGACGAAGCGGACGCCGCAGTCGCTGCGGGACATACGGATTCGGCTCGAGAGTTGTACCTGCGTGCCAGTGCGTACTACGCGTCGGCATATCACCCGCTCTACGGTGCGCCAACGGATCCGCGACTGATTGCCGCGTTCGACAAGCAGACCGCCGCGTTCGACGCGGGCCTTGCCCTCGGGCCTCATCCGGTATCGCCGATGCGCATTCCCTACGAGGACACCACCCTGCCCGCGTATCTGATCCCGGCACCCGGACATGAAACCGAGCAGCGGCCGACCATCATCTTCACCAACGGATACGACGCCACGATCACCGACATGTACTTCGCGTCGGCGGTGGCGGCGCTACGCCGCGGTTACCACTGCGTGTTGTTCGACGGCCCCGGACAGGGGGAGATGCTCTATTCGCAGGGCGTCCCGATGCGGCCGGACTGGGAGTCCGTGGTGTCTCCTGTCGTCGATGTGATTGCGGCGCAGGACATCGTCGACGCCGAGTCGATCGTGCTGTCCGGTTGGAGTCTCGGTGGCTTCCTCGCGCCTCGCGCCGCGACGCGGGAGCGGCGGCTGGCCGCGGTGATCGCCGACCCTGCCGCATCGAGTGTCGGCGACAGCGTGCGGGCGTTCGCAACGGCGATGGGTGCACCCCCCGAGGCCCTGGACCATCCCGACGAGATCGCGCAGGAGATCATCGACAAGATGACCGCGATCGTCGAGTCGAACCCGGTGATGAACTGGCGCGTCGTCAAACGCGGATACTGGGTCAACGGCGTGTCCGACATGCGTGGCTTCATCGAGGCCAGCCTGAGTTACACCCTGCCCGACGACGCCACCATCACCTGCCCGGTGCTGGCAACGTCTGCGGAGAACGACATCTTGGGTGCGGGTGCCGCGGCGTTCGTCGACCGGATCGGTGACAAGGCCACGCTGATGACGTTCACCGCAGCCGAGGGCGCGGGGGAACACTGCGAGATGACCAACCGCACGCTGCTGAACCGCCGGGCGCTCGACTGGCTCGACGACACCCTCAGCGCGCGCGGATAGCCGTGCTACTGCACCGGTTCCTTGAGCACCATCGAAATCAGCCAACTGACGATCGAGATCACCAGCGCGCCGAAAATCGCGGCCCAGAAGAAGCTGTCGACCTGCAGCCCCCAGTGCGTCGTGTTGTGCGTGATCCACGAGGTGATCTCGAGCATGAACGCATTGATCACGATGTGGATCAGGCCGAGGGTGAGGATGTACAGCGGTATCGAGAAGAGCTGCACGATCGGCTTGATGAAGGCGTTCACCACACCGAAGATCAGGGCGACGAGCACCACGATGCCGAATTTTTCCCAGCCCGACGCATTGTCGGGGAACTGAAAGCTCAGGCCGGGCACGATCAGAGTGGCCACCCAGAGCGCGACGCCCGAGAGCGCCGACTGGAGCAGAAATGCACGCATGTACTAGATCTTGCCAAATTCGGACAGGTTGGCGCGCGGTGTACGACAGATCGGTGATGCACCCCTAGTGGTGGATGCCCTTTTGGCTCACCCGATCTGATCGCGGCGCGCGGTGACGAGGGTGCGGATGGCGTCGTCGGATGGGGGATCAGACGGCTGGAACCGAATGGTGCCCTTGTCCATGTCGAAGCCCTCGAGTTCCGGTGCCGCTGTCGAGACCGCTTCGGGGCTGAACGGATAGATGCCGATGTGCTTTTTGGCTCGCATCACCGACAGGAGCGGCTTGCCGTGGTAGGTCAGGGCGGGCATGCCGTAGCCCTTGCCCTGCTCGGCGTCGGGGACGACCTCGCAGGCGGTTGCGTAGATGTGCTCGATCACTGCGCGGTCGGTGTCGTCGTCGAGTTCGGTCAGATAGTCGTCGATGGTGCCCATGCCTCAGCGTGACACGTCGCCATGCTTGATCGCGTGACTACCAGGACAATTCGGGGACCTGGTCGGCCGTGACCTTGTTCAGCTCGTCGAGTTGTTTGCGCTGCTCGGCTTCCTTCGCGGCCTTGGCGTCGTCCGTACCGGTTGCCGGAGCGTCGGCGTCACCATGCGATTCCGTCTTGTGGACGTGAGGGCGTCGTGGCTTCCCGCTCGGGATGATCGAGCCCGCTCCCGCGAGCATCGGGAACTCCTCCTCGGCTTCTTTGTCGAGATCTGCTTCGACGTCGCTGGCCTTGGGGGCGGCCCGCAGCGATTTCCACAGCAGCACGAGTAGTCCCGCGATCAGCACGGCGAGCACGATGGTCGACGCCGCGAGACTCGGCAGCTGGGTGAGGCCGTAGACCGCGGCCGCGACGATCGCCGCGGCCGGCATGGTGACCACCCATGCCACCACCATCTTTCGGAACACCGCCCAGTCGACCGTGCTGTTGCGGTTGGTGGTGCCGACTCCTGCGACCGCGCCTGCGACCGTGTGGGTTGTCGATACCGGCGCGCCGAGGGCCGTCGAGCCGAAGAGTGCGATCGCGGCACCCGTCTCGGCGCAGAAACCGCTGACCGGGCGTAGTCGGGTGATGCCGGTGCCCATCGTCCGGACGATGCGCCAGCCGCCTGACAGTGTTCCGAGCGCGATGAACAGGTAGCAGCCGAGGGCCACCCAATCGGGCACCGGCAGTGACGAACCGGTCTGGGTGAGGTGGCCGGTCGAGACGAGGAGGCCCGCGACGACGCCCATCGTCTTCTGGGCGTCGTTGCCGCCGTGTGCAAGCGAGATGGCTCCCGACGATGCGAGCTGGAACCATCGGAAGAGTTTCTCCGTGCGCAGGACGGGTGCGCGGAAGAGCGCTGCGCGCAGGATGAGCATGAGCGCACCGCCGAGTAACAGACCAGCGAGTGGCGAGATCACGATGAACGCCGCGGTCTTCTCGACACTCGACGCCTTGATCGCGTCGATGCCACCCTTGACCAGCGCGGCGCCGACGAGGCCGCCGATGAGGGCGTGCGACGACGACGTCGGAATGCCGAAGTGCCACGAGAGGAAGTTCCAGATGACCGCGGCGAGCAGTGCGGCGAAGACGACGGCAACGCTGTAGTACTGCGCCTTCACCGTCTCTCCGACGGTGTCCGCGACCGCGGTCCCGATCAGGAAGAAGGCGAGGAAGTTCCAGCCGGCCGCCCACACAACCGCGACCTTGGGCTTGAGGACGTGCGTCGCGACCACGGTGGCGATGGAGTTCGCCGAATCGTGGAATCCGTTCGTGAAGTCGAACAGCGCCGCAAGCGCGATGATGCCGACCACTGCAAGTGTTGTGAGGTCCACTCAATCCAGAGTGATAGCCGGTGGATGCCAGATGGGCTCTCCGGACGACTCGTGCGCAACTCTTCGGAGTGTGTTCATCCCACGGTCACCCCGTCGGGCGAAATGTCGGAGTCGCGTCGGACCGGCTTCCCGGGTTCGGGCCAGACGGCACGGGTTTGGACTGTTAGGCCAGTTCGCGTAGGATTGAACGTCGGTGCGCTTGTCGTGCCGGTATGCGCATGCCATCTACCCGGTGAGCGCGGCCGGAGACATCGCCGCCAGGCCCTCGCTCTCGGAGCGGGTGCCAACACACTAACGGATAAACACTGATTCAACCGGGCAGTGGGGTGAATCGTTCGTCCGGGCACTTGTTGCCCTGCGAGCGGATCGCGACACCGCCGAGGATCGCGGAGGACATGGCGAAGAAAGACGGGGCCATCGAGGTCGAGGGACGGGTTATCGAACCCCTGCCCAATGCGATGTTTCGCATTGAGTTGGAGAACGGTCACAAGGTTCTCGCCCACATCAGCGGCAAGATGCGGCAGCACTACATCCGCATCCTGCCCGAGGATCGGGTCGTCGTGGAACTCTCGCCGTACGACCTCGGTCGCGGGCGCATCGTTTACCGCTACAAGTAAGACTTCCCGGCCGAGACCGGTCCGGGACAACCCTCGTGTGGTGCGGCCGTTCGGTCGTGCCCGCGGGCGACAACAGGAGAGATTGACGTGAAGGTTCAGCCGAGCGTCAAGCCGATCTGTGAAAAGTGCAAAGTGATCCGCCGTAACGGCCGGGTCATGGTGATCTGCGAGAACCTGCGCCACAAGCAGCGTCAGGGCTGATCACTCCCACGGTCGTACGACCGTGGAGCACCCCACCAGATCGCTTGGTGAAACACACAACTGAATACACACACCAGAGCTGAGCAGAACTTGTGAAGCCCTCCCAGCACCAGCGGCGACAGACGCGTCACCGCCTACCTCCGGACTGTGTCACGCGGACCACCGCGCGACACCGCGAAGCGAGTGCAACTCGCTTCGTGCAGAGGCCGGAGCCCCTCGCAGAGTAGGGGACGGACCGGGAGAAGACCTCTGAAAAGTAAAGGAAATCCGCCACATGGCACGTGTTGCTGGTGTCGATCTTCCCCGCGAGAAGCGGCTCGAGATCGCACTGACCTACATCTACGGAGTTGGGCGTACCACCTCCAAGGAGATCCTTGCGGGCACCGGGCTGAGCCCCGACCTGCGCGCCAAGGACCTCACCGACGCAGACGTCACAAAGCTGCGTGAGTACATCGAAGGCTCGGTGAAGGTCGAGGGTGACCTGCGCCGCGAGGTGCAGGCCGATATCCGTCGCAAGATCGAGATCGGCTGCTACCAGGGTCTGCGCCACCGTCGTGGCCTGCCCGTCCGTGGACAGCGCACCAAGACCAATGCCCGTACTCGTAAGGGCCCGAAGAAGACCATCGCCGGGAAGAAGAAGTAATGCCTCCGAAGTCACGTAGCGCAGGCCCCAAGAAGGGCGCACGCCGTCGCGATAAAAAGAACGTCCCGCACGGCAACGCACACATCAAGTCGACGTTCAACAACACCATCGTGTCGATCACCGACCCCAACGGCAATGTCATCAGCTGGGCATCGTCGGGTCACGTCGGCTTCAAGGGCTCGCGCAAGAGCACCCCGTTCGCGGCTCAGCTCGCGGCCGAGAACGCTGCGCGCAAGGCCCAGGAGCACGGCGTCAAGAAGGTCGACGTGTTCGTCAAGGGACCGGGTTCGGGTCGCGAGACCGCCATCCGGTCGCTGCAGGCAGCCGGCCTCGAAGTCGGCACCATTTCCGATGTCACCCCGCAGCCGCACAACGGTTGCCGTCCGCCCAAGCGGCGTCGGGTCTAGCGGGAAAGGGAGGAAGAGAAAACATGGCTCGTTATACCGGCCCCGCAACAAAGAAGTCCCGTCGTCTGCGTGTCGACCTCATCGGAGGCGACCAGGCGTTCGAGCGTCGCCCCTACCCGCCCGGCCAGCACGGCCGCTCGCGGATCAAGGAGAGCGAATACCTGCAGCAGCTGCAGGAGAAGCAGAAGGCACGCTTCACCTACGGAGTGATGGAGAAGCAGTTCCGTCGCTACTACGAGGAGGCCAATCGTCGTAACGGCAAGACCGGCGACGAGCTGCTGCGCATCCTCGAGACCCGTCTCGACAACGTTGTCTACCGCGCAGGTTTGGCACGTACCCGTCGTCAGGCACGTCAGCTGGTCACCCACGGTCACTTCACCGTCAACGGTGTGCGCGTGGATGTCCCCAGCTACCGCGTCAGCCAGTACGACATCATCGACGTCCGCCCGAAGTCGCTGCAGACCACTCCGTTCCAGATCGCCGAGGAGCTCGTCGGCGATCGTCCGGTTCCGGGCTGGCTGCAGGTGGTTCCTTCGACGCTGCGCATCCTCGTGCACAACGTGCCCGAGCGCGCTCAGATCGAGGTTCCGCTCACCGAGCAGCTCATCGTCGAGTTCTACAGCAAGTAAAACCAAGCAGCACAAGCTGTTTCGGTCCACTTCTAGGCCGTCAAATAGCGGTCGGCCACAAGGAGAAATCAAGAAATGCTCATCTCACAGCGACCAACCCTCACCGAGGAGATCATCGCCGACGACCGGTCGAAGTTCGTCATCGAACCGCTCGAGCCGGGCTTTGGCTACACCCTCGGTAACTCGCTGCGTCGTACCCTGCTCAGCTCGATTCCGGGTGCTGCGATCACCAGCATCCGCATCGACGGAGTTCTGCACGAGTTCACCACCGTCCCCGGCGTGAAGGAAGATGTCACCGACATCATCCTGAACCTCAAGGGCCTCGTGGTGAGCTCCGAAGAGGACGAGCCGGTCACCATGTATGTGCGTAAGCAGGGTCCGGGCACCGTCACCGGTGCTGACATCGTGCCGCCCGCAGGCGTCACCGTGCACAACCCGGATCTGCACATCGCCACCCTGAACGACAAGGGCAAGCTCGAGATCGAGCTCGTCGTCGAGCGGGGCCGTGGATACGTGCCTGCCGTGCAGAACAAGGCGTCGGGAGCCGAGATCGGCCGTATTCCGGTCGACTCGATCTACTCGCCGGTGCTGAAGGTCACCTACAAGGTGGAGGCCACCCGCGTCGAGCAGCGCACCGACTTCGACCGTTTGGTGCTCGACGTCGAGACCAAGAACTCGATCAGCGCTCGTGACGCCCTGGCGTCCGCGGGTAAGACCCTGGTCGAGCTGTTTGGTCTGGCTCGGGAGCTCAACGTCGAGGCTGAGGGAATCGAGATCGGGCCGTCGCCTGCGGAGGCTGACCACATCGCGTCGTTCAGCCTGCCGATCGAGGATCTGGATCTGACCGTCCGTTCGTACAACTGCCTCAAGCGCGAAGGTGTTCACACCGTCGGCGAGCTGGTTGCACGTACCGAGTCGGATCTGCTCGACATCCGCAACTTCGGTCAGAAGTCGATCGACGAGGTGAAGGTCAAGCTGCACACCCTGGGTCTGTCGCTGAAGGACAGCCCGGCCAGCTTCGATCCGTCGCAGGTCGCCGGTTACGACCCGGCAACCGGAACGTGGTCGGACGACGCGTCTTTCGACGCTGACTCCGGTGAGGATTTCGCGGAGACCGAGCAGCTCTAGTCGCTGCGACTGCCAAACCTGACTCGTCGAGCGATCGTCGGGTCCTCCTAGGAGAAGACAATGCCCAAGCCCACCAAGGGTGCCCGCCTCGGCGGGTCGGCCAGCCACCAGAAGGCGATGTTGGCGAATCTCGCCACCTCGCTCTTCGAGCACGGCCGCATCACCACCACCGAAGCAAAGGCCAAGCGCCTGCGCCCGTACGCGGAAAAGATCATCACCCACGCCAAGGCCGGCAAGCTGGCCAACCGTCGTGAGGTCATGAAGGACATCCGCGACAAGGACGTCGTCCACACGCTGTTCGCCGAGATCGGCCCGTTCTTCGCGGACCGTCCGGGCGGCTACACACGCATCATCAAGACGATCAACCGCAAGGGCGACAACGCCCCCATGGCCGTGATCGAGCTGGTGCGCGAGAACACCGCGTCGACCGAGGCCACCCGCGCCACCCGTGTCGCCGCGTCGAAGAAGGCCGCTGACGAGAAGGCCGCTGCTCCGGCAGCCGAGGCCGACAACGTCGTCGAGGCCGTCGCCGACGAGGCAACCCCGGCACAGGTCGAGAACGCCGAGGCCGTCGCCGAGGCTGTCGACGATGAGTCGACGGCTGCCACCGCACCGGAGGCCGAAGCTGCTGACGCCGACGTCGACGGTGACAAGGCCGACGACAAGTAGGTCGGACGGCTGAACACGCCAGACATGAACGGACCCGCCACCTCACCAGGTGGCGGGTCCGTTCGTCTGCGTTTCGACATCGGCTACGACGGAACCGATTTCGCGGGCTGGGCGCGACAGATCGATCAGCGCACGGTGTGTGAGGTCGTCGAGACGGCGTTGTCGACGGTGCTGCGGGTACCGGTCCGGCTGACCGTCGCCGGACGGACGGACGCGGGCGTCCACGCCACCGGTCAGGTCGCGCACGCCGACATTCCCGTGTCGGCACTCGACACGCGCTCAATAGACGGCGACCCCGGGCGCCTCGTCGGACGACTCGCCAAGATGCTTCCCGACGATGTGCGCGTGAAGCAGGCTGCGTCGGTCAGTGACCACTTCGACGCACGGTTCTCGGCGTTGCGGCGTCACTACCGGTACCGACTGTCCGACGCGGCATTCGGTGCCGAACCGGTCCTCGCGCGCACCACCGCCGCATGGCGACGGCCGCTCGACGTGGAAGCGATGAACGCGGCGTCGTCGGCGTTGGTGGGGCTCAACGACTTTGCCGCCTTTTGTCGACGCCGCGAAGGCGCTACGACGATCCGCGATCTGCAACGGTTCTCGTGGTCACGTGACGCCGACGGCGTGCTGATCGGCGAGGTCAGCGCCGATGCGTTCTGCTGGTCGATGGTGCGTTCGCTCGTCGGTGCGGTGGCGTCGGTGGGGGATGGTCGACGCGATGTCGACTGGTGCCGAGCGCTTCTCGGCGAGCGTGAACGCAGCGCGAAGGTGCCTGTCGCCGAGGCGCGGGGCCTGTGTCTCGTCGGCGTCGACTATCCGGCGGCCGACGAGCTGGCAGCGCGCAATGCGATCACCCGCGACGTCCGGGTCGCGACAACCGAAGGCGCACAAGGATGTTGCGGCGACCAGTGATGAGAACGGCGGTATGCGTCGATGGGTGAGCGTCGTCCCGAGGCGGTCGACAAGGCAATCGCCCGACTGCAGGGGGCTGCCGCCGCAGAGAAGATCGAGTATGGCCGGTTATCAGAGAACGAGGTGGCGTTGCGGGCAGACGGGGTGTCGAGCCTTGTGACGTTCGAGCCGGGTGCCCACGCGTTTCGGCGCGAGGGACTCGGTGGACTGCGCCGCCGATCGACTGGTGCCGGCGACCGATTTCCGGGCGCCGGCAGGTTTCCGTTGAGCGACAGCGATTCCGGGGTGGGCTTCGGAATGACGAGGTCGACGATCCTTGCCGGACGCGGATTGGAGTTGTCGACCGCGCTGGTGAGAGAGGCTGCTACCGGAAAATGGGAGCCGCAGCCCACGAACCGTGTGGGCTTTCTTGTCTACGACGAGTTGGTGTTGCATGGCTGGCACCAGCGGTGCAGCAGGCAGACACTCGCACTGATTGCGTGTGTGGCTCTTGTGCTCATCGTGGTGATCGCCGTGCTTGCCGTGGCGCTTCTCGTCTGAGTCCGAGCTGCTTGCTGCTTGTCTGGTTGTCTGGCCGTCTGGTTGTCTGGGCCGTTACGCCGAATATGCGAGTGTCTGCGCGTAGTTGACGCGCGCCCCGAGGTCGGCGACGGCCGCCCGTGAGGTCACCGGGATCGCGGTGGTGTGGGCGACTGGTCCAGCAGACACGGTGATCTGCACGAACCCGATGGTGCGCTCCTCCTTCACCAGAAGAAACAGCAGGCCGAGTCCGCAGAACAGTACGGCCGTCACGATTCCCACGATGAGGGCCCACTGCGGGATCTCGTTGGTGGTGCGTGACATATCGATGAAGCTCCACCGCGACCCGGCCAGTGGTGCGTTGCCCGCGGGTGTGATGACTTGGCTGCGCGTGCAGTGGATGTCGCCGATCGAGACGAGGATGGGATCGCTCGGCGGCGGTGCCGCAGCATAGCTTCCCGGGGCAGGCGTCGGCGGCAACTCGACGTCGCTCCAGGCAGGGCCGGGTGAGTCGGGCCCGCGAGGTTTCGACGGATCGGGGTTCGGCGCGTCCGGATAGCTCACTGTGTCACCGTCCTCAAGGGGGTCACCGTCGTCACTGGGTCGCGGTCCTCACTGGCTGCCATTGCACAGCAACGGCAGCGTCGTCAGGGCGTCAAGATCGGAGTTTGTAGCCGTTCGAGTCGCGGACGCTGCCGGTGAACATCATGATGGCGTCGACGAGGACCCAGATCCCGACCGCGGGCAGGATGAAGAAGCCGATGAACAGGAACGTCGTGATCCACCCGACCATCGTCAGCACGAGCTGTGCGACGCCGATGCCGGTATATCCGAGGTAGAACCGTCCCGCGCCGAAACCGCCGAGGAACAGTTGGAGCAGGCCCGCCGTGACCTTGGACTTGTTCGAGAGGGGCTCACCGGTGAAGGGGTCGCGCCCGTACGGGGCCATCGCATCCGCGGCGCCGGGGTATCCGGCTTGCATCCCGTATCCGGGGGCCGCATATCCCTGAGCGCCGTACCCCTGGGCGCCATATCCCTGAGCCCCGTAGGTCGGTGAACCGGGGGTTCCGTTCTCGTACGGGAGCGGCAGGAACTGGTCGCCGGAGGCGGCGGGGCCGAACGGTGATGGAGCGCCGTAGGGCGAAGAACCGTAGGGCTGCTCGTTGCCGCGGGCATCCGGGTTCGAATTGTCGGGATAGCTCATGGCGCCAATACTCGCATGGACCTCCGACAGGTGTCGCCACCCGGGTCAACGAATGGGCGTATGTCGTTCGGTCGGCTGACCTCAGGTTGCGCTGCGCTCGTCGTCGATGGCGTCGAACACTGCCTCGACGGTCTGCTCGTCGCCAACGATGTCGGAGCTCTTGCGGCCCTCGGTCATCAGCCTGCGCCAGACCTGGGAGTCGAACTCCATGGGTTCGTTGCGTTCGAGGAACTCCATGACGACCTGCACGAAGCGTTCCGGGTCGTCGTGGAAGGGGAAGTGGCCCGAGCCGTGGAACGTCGACATCTCGCTGTGGCCGATCGCCGAATTCGCGAGCAGGGCGTGTTCGTAGGGGATGACGGTGTCGTCGTCGCCCCAGACAATCAAAACGGGCAGGTACTCGGTCAAATAACATCGGTCGAGCATCGTGATCGATTGCCCTCGCCAGTCGACCACTGCCCGCAGGGTGCGGAGAAATGCCGCCGATGCGGTGGGTGCCGCGAGATCGCCGAGGACTCGAAGCAGATCCTCGTGGTCGTTGAGCATGCGCTTAGGTGACAGATCATGCGGGAGGTCGGGGATTCCCGGAGGCGTCGGCGTTGCGGCGATCACGCTGACACCTAAACGGAGTGCAGGCAGCACTCCCGGAACCCGTAGAGCTGTGAGTGCGCTGTTGACCAGTGGCAACGTCACCAGCCTCAGGGCGGGGTTGACCTCCCGGCTGACACCGCCCGCGGCGACAAGGACGAGTCGCTCGACAAACCGGGGGAACTGGTAGCAGAACTGCATTGCGACGCCGCCGCCCAGCGAGTGCCCGACGACGGTGACCTTGCTGATGCCGAGCACCACGAGCAGGTCGCGCATGCCGTTTGCGAACGCCGGGACGGAGTAGTCGGCGCGCGGCTTGTCCGATCGTCCATGCCCCAGTAGGTCGGGTGCGATGACCGTGTAGTGCTGGGCGAGCATGGGGATGACTTCGTTCCAGGTGGACGAGTTATCGCCGATGCCGTGGATGAGAAGCAGTGCCGGTCCGCTCCCCGCGATCCGATATGCCCGTCGGTAGCCGTGGATGACCTTGTATTCGATGCGCATTTCAGTGTCGGAGACCGGGCGTAGATTGGCAGACGACGAGCCACCGGAACGTTTGATTCCGCCGACTCGGGTCGGGGCTTCTGACACGACTAACTCCTCGCGTGATCACAACGGCGTGATGTCTGGGCTGGCGGCGTGTGACCCCAACTCCTCGCGTGATCACAACGGCGTGATGTCTCGGCTGGCGGCATGTGACCACAACGCCTTACCTCCGAGTAAACACCTGATAGGCGTTGTCTGCCCACCATGTTGCAGCGAGTTAACGTGAGCGCAAACGAGTGGGTTCGACCACATCGCTGGCGCCCGGGTGTCGATAGGCTTGCGGGTAATGAATCCGTTCGACCTCGACGCGTTTCTGACCACGGGCGGGCTCGTCGGACTGTGCCTGCTGATCTTCATCGAAACGGGCCTGCTCATCGGTTTCGTATTCCCCGGCGACTCGATTCTGTTCACCGCGGGCGTCCTTGCGGCTCAGCCGGAACCTTTCGCCCCGCTCTGGCTGTTGTGTGTGCTGGTTCCGTTGGCCGCGATCCTCGGCGACCAGTGTGGATTCCTGATCGGTCGACGGCTCGGCCGCGGAGTGCTCGAGGGCCGTCTGATGCGCACAATCGGACCGACCTACATCGAGCGGACGCACCGCTTCTTCGACAGGTTCGGTCCGCTGACCGTGTTCTTCGGTCGGTTCATCGGGATCGTGCGCACATTGACCCCGCTT
Source organism: Gordonia sp. 852002-50395_SCH5434458 (assembly GCF_001665905.1). NCBI lineage: Bacteria > Bacillati > Actinomycetota > Actinomycetes > Mycobacteriales > Gordoniaceae > Gordonia > Gordonia sp. 852002-50395_SCH5434458. The sequence goes on along the minus strand of NZ_LZTC01000021.1, from coordinate 9,524 downwards.
GTCGCGGGCTTCAGCGGGATGCGCCACTCGGTGTTCACGTTCTTCAGCGTTCTCGGCAGCATCGTCTGGGCGGCGGGCATCATCGTCCTCGGCTACTTCCTCGGGTCCGTGCCGATCATCCGCGATCACCTCGAACTGATCATCGTCGCGTCGGTGCTGACCGTGGTGGTGCCCACACTCATCGAGGGCGCCCGACGGTGGCGCGCAGTGCGTCGGCTGAAGGGGGTCGACGCAGTCGGGGCCGGTGGCGACGAGCGGGTCGGCGACGCTGAGGGTGGCGGTTCTGGGACCGGCAGTTGTGAGACCGGCAGTTCTGAGGGTGGCGGTTCTGAGGGTGACACCCCAGCCGGCGACGGCCATGAGGGTGGCGACTCGGACGTCGATGGACTGGGCGCGGGCTGCTCGGGAGAGTCGTAGAACTAGCATCGCGGGATCGCACACTCGATGCGCTCGCAGATGTTTACGCGTTTGTTCGTCGCGAAACGTAAAAATCCGACAGAATGACTTATCCACAAGCAAGCGTCGGGGTATCGCCGGGAGGCCCACCGGGTGGCAATATCTCAACGCACAACGCGCTTGACGAGTGAGGTCAGCAGCGCGGCCGGTGGGGTCATGCACAGTGGGGTCATATACGGAGGGGTCAGGGGGATGCGGGATCAGATGTCAGTCCAGCAGAACAATTTCGGGCAGCAGAACGATTTCGGGCAGCGCAACGACTTCGGGTCGACGAGCGACCACGAGTCGCAAGCGCAGGTTCCCGCAGCATTTCGAATGTCCTCTGCGCGATCACGATCCGGCGCGATCACGGTGGTGACCACACCGCAAGGTCTGCCGACGCGCGTCCGCATTGATCGATCGCAGCTCGAGAAGAGGCCTGACGTCCTCGCCGACGAGATCCTGCGGCTCTGCAGGCAATCGGCGATGGCCGCCGGTATCCGTTGGCGCGACGAGCTTCTCGAGGCCGGGGCGTCGCGCGACGTCGTCGATGCAATGGGCTTGCCGACCACCGACGACCTCTCCCGCGCCGAGCAACTCGACGACGAGCGCGACGACGTCCCGGCGTCGTGGCTGCGCCGGGTGTGAGGCGAAGACGATGACGGGTGCAATGGACGAACTCGAAGCGCGCGCACGGGCTCAACTGGGTCACCTTGCCGACTTCGGCGACCGGCTGGCCGCGTTGAGCGTGCGGGAGAGTTCGCCGGACGGACTGGTGACGGCGGAGGTCGACGGCAGTGGGGCGCTGACCGGTCTGTGGTTGGGAGAAGGCGCCAACGATCTCGGCGAGGTGCGGCTGGGCGAACAGATCGTCGCGACAGCACTTCTCGGTGCCCAACGTGCGTTCGCCGCACGTGCGGCGCTCACCGAAGAGTTCACCGCGGTCTTCGCCGAGCAGCTCGAGAGCCGATGACCGACACCGACGCAACGTCGGGAAATTCGATGGAACCTTTCGGGCGCAGGGCGCGTCAGATCCCCAAAGCTCGAAGAACCGCTCAAGCACAGATAGCCGCTCAAGCACAGAGAACCGTAAACCTGCAATCGCTCATCAACGAGGGGACCACATGGACAACGTGACGGTGACACCTGAAGTGCTGGAAGGCTTTGCGGCAACCAACGTGGCGATCGGCACCGCGGTAGGCGCGGCGGGCACGATCGACGCAGCGGCGAACACCGCTGCGATGATCGGGGTGTTCGGGCTCATCGGTCAAGAGTTCCTGGCGGCTTTCATCACCGCTCAGGCCAACCACTTGGTCGGGGTCGGGAGCCTCGCGGCCGTCCACGCATCGACTGCCGCGAGCACGGTGGCCGCACTCGCTGAATTCGACGCCAACGACGCGGCCGGTGCGGCAGCAATTCGGTCGGTGCTGTGAGCTCGCCGCAACCCGCCACGGGTGGGCCACATCTGCCCGACGCGATCGACACGTCGATGCCCGATGTTCCCGCGGTCAACAACATGTCGATCCAGGACATGATCGACGCCACGCCTCTCGGGCCGATCCTCGATAGGCCCGTTGGTGAGGTACTCGCCGGACTCGGCCTGCCGCAGATTCCACAAGTCCCGGCGCTACCGCCCATGCCGGGACTTCCGCCGCTGCCGACGATAGACATCGGCATGCTGCTCAAGCCGATCACCGATCTCCTGGGCGGATTCGGAACCGGCAACCTGGCCGGCGCACCGGTCGACCCGTCGATGCTCTTCGAGAGCTTGTCGACGGTGCTCGACACCGCGATGTCCACCGCCACACAGGCTCTCGGTGTGCTCGATACCTTGTGGGCGGGCCAGGCGTCGCTGGGTGCGACGACCAAAACGGCGCAGGCGAGCGCCGACAGTGCCGCGCTGTCGACCCAGGGCGGGGTGATGTCGATCGACATCCAAGCCGCAGCGGGGATCGTGGCGGCGGGCCTCGCGACCGTGCAGGGGATCATCGCGGCGACGATCGGCAAGATCGCGGTGCTCGGGCCGGGCCTTGTGACGCCGGTCGGGCAGGGCGCCGCGGTCGCATTCGCTACCGAGGGTCTTGCCGAGGCGACTGCCGCGGTCGCAGTGACTCGGGCCCAATTGCTCGGCCCGACAACGCAAATGGTCGTCAACGGGGCCCCTGTCAACGTGACCGCCCCGCCGACGGTCGCAACATCGGCAGCGCAGTCGCCGTTCGCGCTGGCCAGTTCGATCCTCGAGGCGGTCTCGCCCCTCGTCTCCACCGCGACACAACTGCCCTCTGCGTTGATGGCTCCTGTCAGCGAGATGCTCGGTATCGCCTCCGGCGACGGCGTCGACGCCGCACGTCTCGACCACGTCGCCGCCGGTGACGATCCCGATCTCGCAGGACCGCGCGGGGGATCGGGCGACGCCGCTGTCGGCGCGGCTGGGATGGGTGCCGGGGCTCTGGGTATGGGGGTTGGTGGTCTGGGTGCGGCGTCGGCGCCTCTCGGGGCCGCACGGGCGGGCATGTCTGCCGGGATCGGGAGCACCGAGCCTGCGTCGTTGACGCCGTCGCAGACAACTCGAACCGCCGGTACGACAACGACTCCCGTGCCGGCGTCAATGGCCCCGATGATGGCGGCGGGCGCGGCGCGCGGCGCAGCGGATGCCGCGGAGCACCACGAGATTCCTGACTACCTCGTCACCGAAGAACACGGTATGGAGGTGGTTGGCGAGTCGCACGAGGTGGCTCCCTCCGTGATCGGTGATCAACCTGCGCAACCCGAGTCATCGCCGACACCGGATATCCAACTTCGCCTCTTGTGGCACGACTCCGAACTGGAGACCGAGCCGCAGAGTTGATCCGTCCTCTCGCCAACGACCACTGTCCGAGACACCTGGAGGTGTGCCATGCCGGATCCGAAACTCAGCGTCGACCCCGACGAACTGATCACTGCCGCAAGAGATCTCGACCGATTGGCCGATCGAATTGAGGGCTCGGTGATCGGTACCGCCGATCGGCGGACGGTTGCCACGGCTGGTCGCGACGAGGTGTCAGTCGCGGTCGCGGGTTCCTTCGACGCCGTCGCGCGCGGGTTCGACGCCGACGCCGCGTCGGGAGTCCTCGAACTACGCAAAATCGCTGCCACATTGCGCGCCCAGGCGACACGGGTCGTCGACGCCGACGACGCGGTCGCACGCGGACTGCGTATCTGAGTCGGGCTGCGAAGCCGCACGTCAAGACATCGAGTACGACAAGAGCTGCCGGCGAATACCGCTGCAGTTGAATACCGCTGTAGCAGTCAAGCTCTCGACAGGAAGGAGGAGTGCAGTGACCGGTTTCACCGGCGTCATCTGGGACGCACGTACCACTGATCGGCTCGTGTCCGATCTCGCGTCCGGTGTCGGTCCTGCGCCCTTGATCGAGGCGGGAGGTGCATGGAGTGCTGTCGCGAGCGAGATGGGCGACGCCGCAGTCGAATACGGCACCATCCTGGCGCGGATGGGGGGATCGTGGGCATCCACCCACGCAAGCGAGGCGCTCGATCGACTGACCGCGTTGGGTGGCTGGTTTGCCGATGCCGCGGCGACCGCGGCGTCGAACGCTGTTCTCGCGCAGGAGCAGGGTGCGGCAGCAACAGTTGCGAGGCTGGCGATGCCCGCCGCCGGAGAGGTGGATCTGGTCGACGGACTGAGCGATCTCGCGAGGTCGGTGAGTGCGGTCGCGCCTGTCATCACGGGCGCTGCCGCCCACGCCGAGCGCGCCCGACACGACCAGCGCATGCGCGCGGCCCGCGTGATGGAGGCATACGAACAGGCTGCGACGCCCTCAGCGCAGCCGTGGCATGTCGAGGATCGCGCGCCGCTGCTGGTCTCCGACGCGGCACTGCTTGCCGAGCAGTCGGCGGCGAGCGCTGCTCGCAGCGCAGCGGACGCCGCGAACGTCGAGCCCCACACGGTGACAACAACAAACGCGACGACACGGCTGGCCGGGGGTGGATCGCCGTTCGGGCCAATGGTGCCGCCGCCGGTCACGGCCGGATACGCGGCGACGACCCTCGCGGCGGCCCCGCAGGCCACGGCGGCCGCTACGCCGACACCTACATCACGACCGATGCCATCGGAGTCGATGCCACCGCCCGTCGCCCCGTCGGTGGCTGCGACGACCGAGCAGCGTGTGACGCGAACAGTAGCGGTAGCCGCCGATCGCGGCGAACCGGTATGTGGCGCCGGGATCGCTCACGAGCCGCCTGCCACCTGGGCAGCCGCAGGCGTTGCGGTCTCCTCGCAGGTGACGATCGACTCCGGCGTTGAATCGGGCTCGCCGACAATAGATCCCGCCTATCTCGAGCAGACCCTTCGGCTCGGGGAGGTGTCGACGCGATGATCTGGACAGCGACGCGAGGTGGACGAGTGGATGTCGCGACTCTACGCCGGGTCGGTGCGCGGTTCGGTGTGACCACCTGGCCGGTCGTGCTCGACCTCCTCGCCATCGACGACGATGCCGAGCGTGCGCGCGCCGCACACTCCGCGGCCGACGCCCGCATCGCCGAGCTTCGACTCGTCGATGACGTGGGCGATCCCGTGCCATGGCTTGCGACCGCACTGCGGGTACTCGCGCTGCCCGACCGAGAGTTGGAGATCCGCACATTCACCGAATCCGACACCGTCCGTGCGTGTCTCGCGCGTCGCGACGATCACCACGTCTTCGCCGTGAGGAGCGGCGACACCATCGACATCACGGGCGTCGAGCTTCCTGACGTCGCCGCGGTCTCGGCGCTGGTACGTCGACACTGCACAGATCGCGGAGACGATGACAGGAGCGATCGGGGCATAGCGGACCAGAAACCCATAGCGCGCCCGGAACCCTTGGAGTTCGGTGCGCTCGCGTGTCCGTGCGACGAACTCGCAGATCGTCTCGGGCGTTGTCTGGCTACCGCTGAGGTCGCGCGAACACTGACGCGATTGGGTATGCCACCGGGCGATTCCGGCGCTGTGGCACGTGCTTTCGCGACGATTGAGCGTCGCATCGAAGTTGTCGCGGTCTCGCGCCGCGACGGAATGCTCACGCAATCCCCGGGAGCGCTCGGCGTCATCGACACAGCGCGAGGTCGAATTGTTGCCGGTCCCAGTAGATCTCCCGACGGCAGGGTGTGGACCACGCTGTCGCCGGGTTCGGGTCATCGCATCGGTCAGGCCGTGGGTCTGCTGATCGAGACCCTTCCCGACGGCTGGTGGCCCCGGTGACGTCCGGGCCACTCGTTCGGGAAGCGACGTCGGAACCGATTCCGAACGTCGTGCACACCAACGGTATCTGAGTCGCGGATACCGCGAGGCACCGTGATCGGTGCTCAACCACAGGAGGATCAGGATGCTCAATCTCGGTGACAACGGCGGGGGAGCGGTCAAGGTCGACGTCGAATCGGCAATGGCCACAACGAAATCGGTTGCGGGGGTGGTCGCCGACATGCAGGAGACCATCGGTCGCATCGCACGGGCATCGTCGAACGGCGCCGCGTCGTGGCAGGGCAAGGCGTCGGCGGCCTTCACCGATACCCACGCCGACTGGAACTCGTCGGCGCTGGCGTTGCACAACGCGCTCGACGACATTCGGAACAAGCTCAGCAGCGGCTTCACCGGATACGAGGACAACGATGCTCAGGTCGCGGGTGGTTTCCAGCCCGGAGGAGTGCGGATCTGAAGCAGGTTCTCACGATCAATCAGACTCGGGCACAACCACATTCACGCTCGACACATTCACGCTCGACACATTCACGCTCGGGAGCATTCGGTTCGAGCGATCAGAAGGGAATACAGACATGGGACAGATCGAATACAACTTTGCAGGTCTCGGCGATCTCAGCGGCAATCTCCAGTCGGAGTTCACGCGGCTGAGCGACCTCGCCGACGAACTCAAGCGGCAGGTCCACTCGCTCGACGCGATCTGGACGTCGGACATCGCCAAGGCGTCGTACGAGCAGGCGCAGGCGAATTGGGACCGCATCTTCCTTCAGTCGCGCGATCAACTGTTCGGCCTGCACCGCGGCGTGCAGAACGCGTCGAACACGATGTCGGAGCTCGACGGCGCGATCGGGCGCGGTTTCGGCTCCATCTGAATGTGACGTCCCGAATGGGGGCGGGGCGGGGTGGGGCCTGCGGTTGTGCCTGCGTGGTCCCATACCCGTCCGCGCGAAACGCCGGCATGTTCGTTCCGGGGTAGTCGGTTAGAGTCTCAGGCGACAAGAATGACCGGCGATGCCTGTGCGGCGGGCGGCAATGACGTCGATGGAAGGACAACACGGTGTCGGCAGAAGGTTCCAAGAAGGCAATTCTCGCGGCACTCGCGGCCAACGCCGGTATCGCCGTGGCCAAGTTCGTCGGATTCGCGATCACCGGGTCCTCGTCGATGCTCGCGGAGGGTGTGCACTCCGTCGCCGACACCAGCAATCAGGGGCTGTTGTTGCTCGGGCAGAAGCGCGCAAGCCAGGAGGCCGACCAGCTTCATCCGTTCGGTTATGGGCGCGCCCGGTACTTCTATTCGTTCGTTGTGGCGTTGGTGATCTTCACGCTCGGTTCTATGTTCGCGATCTATGAGGGCATCGAAAAGATCACCCACGCAAACGATCACGGACTCGAGTCGCCGATCGTCGCGATCGTGATCCTGCTTGTCGCCATCTGCCTCGAGGGCTACAGCTTCACGACGGCCATGCGTGAATCGCGCCCGCTCAAGGGCGGTGCGTCGTGGTGGCGATTCATCCGCAACTCGCGGAATCCGGAACTCCCGGTGGTTCTCCTCGAAGACACGGGCGCGTTGATCGGTCTTCTACTGGCGCTGCTCGGCGTCGGGTTGACCATGATCACCGGCAATGCGGTGTGGGACGGTATCGGAACGCTGGCGATCGGCGTTCTGCTCGGCGTGATCGCGATCGTGCTGATCGTCGAGATGAAGAGCCTTCTGATCGGAGAGGGTGCGACGGTGGAGGAAGAGGTCGCTCTCCGCGAAGCGCTCGAGTCCGATGGGGTCGATCGCGTCATTCACATGAAGACCCAGTACCTCGGGCCCGACGAGCTCCTCGTGGCCGCCAAGATCGCGATCCCGGCCGGGACAGATGTGGTGGCGGTCGCGCATATCATCGACGACGCCGAGGCGAGAATCCGTACGGCCGTGCCACAAGCGAGGATCATCTATCTCGAACCCGACATTGATCGGGGCTCGGCGCAGCCCGCCGCAGATCGGGCCGACATGTCTTCGCGTTAAAGCCCTCACACCACCCGCGCAGTCGGTAGCGTGTGAATCCGCGATAACCGGAACGCCGGTTGCGTGAGCACACTGTCGAGTCGGGGGATCACAAGTCACTCCGACCCTGCGTCGGTCGAGAAGACGGACGACGCGTCGACGATGCTGACCTGACACTGCTGACCAGAAATGCAGGGAGAAGCGCTGATGGCCAACGCGTTCACACGCACCAAGTCTGTCGAGCAGTCGATGGCCGACACCGACGAGCCCGATCACAGACTTCGCAAGGATCTGACGTGGCGGGACCTGATCGTCTTCGGCGTCTCGGTCGTGATCGGTGCAGGTATCTTCACGATCACCGTGTCGACTGCCGGCGACAAAGCGGGTCCCGCGATCTCCCTGTCGTTCATCATGGCCGCCATCACGTGCGCACTGGCGGCGCTCTGTTATGCCGAGTTCGCCTCGACAGTTCCCGTCGCGGGGTCCGCATACACCTTCGGCTATGCGACATTCGGTGAGTTCCTTGCCTGGATTCTCGGCTGGGATCTGATCCTCGAGTTCGCGGTCGGTGCGGCCGTGGTGTCGAAGGGGTGGTCGAGCTACCTCGGCAGCGTGTTCGGCTTCTCCGGCGGGACCGTCGACGTCGGCTCACACACCATCGACTGGGGCGCGATTCTCATCGTCGCGGTTGTGACAACACTGCTCGCTCTGGGCACCAAACTGTCGTCGCGTGTCAGCGCAGTGATCACCGCGATCAAAGTCGGCGTCGTGCTGCTCGTCATCATCGTCGGCTTCTTCTACATCAAGACGGCCAACTACCACCCCTTCGTGCCGCCTGCGGAACACGCAGCAGGTGAAAAGGCTTCTGTTGATTCGACGCTCTTCTCGCTGATCACCGGAGGAGGCGACTCGTCCTACGGGTGGTACGGCGTGCTCGCCGCGGCGTCGATCGTGTTCTTCGCGTTCATCGGATTCGACGTCGTCGCCACCACCGCGGAGGAGACCCGCAATCCGCGCAAGGACGTTCCGAGAGGCATCCTCGGGTCGCTGCTGATCGTCACAGTGCTCTACGTGCTGGTCACGATCGTCGTCACCGGCATGGCGAACTACAAACAGCTCGCGAGCAGCGGCGGTGACTCGAAGAACCTCGCCGACGTCTTCGCGTTGAACGGGGTCACCTGGGCGGAGAAGGTGATCGCCATCGGCGCGCTGGCAGGCTTGACGACGGTTGTCATGGTGCTGATGCTCGGCCAGTCACGCGTCGCCTTCGCGATGTGCCGCGACGGTCTGCTGCCGCGCGGGTTGGCCAAGACGAGTCCGCGGTTCGGAACGCCTGTGCGGTTGACCGTGCTGATCGGTGTTGTGGTCGCCGTGGTCGCGGGCTTCTTCCCGATCAACAAGCTCGAGGAGATGGTCAACGTCGGAACGCTCTTCGCGTTCATCGTCGTCGCCGCGGGTGTGCTGGTCCTGCGTCGGACAAGACCCGACCTCGAACGCGGGTTCACCGTGCCGGGAGGACCGATCATTCCGGTGCTCGCGATTCTGGCGTGCCTATGGCTGATGCTGAATCTGTCGGCGCTGACCTGGATCCGATTCGTGATCTGGATGGCCATCGGCGTGCTGATCTACGTGCTCTACGGAATGCGCCATTCGATGGTTGGCCGTCGCGAGCGCGGCGAGGTCGAGGGCGTCGCCTCAGACAAGCATCTGTGAGCGTCGCCTCGCCGGGGCTCGCGCGGCACCGTGTCGCCGCTCGACGTGTGGCCAGCCATGGCCTTGTCTGCGGTATTAGCCTCGGGCTTTCATGCTGATTTCGTGTCGTAAACGAAGATTGGTGCCCTGACCTGGGATAATTCGACTTGCGAA
>NZ_LZTC01000020.1:0-117518 GCF_001665905.1 Gordonia sp. 852002-50395_SCH5434458 | reverse complement strand
AGATGTGTATAAGAGACAGCCCCGAAGCCCCGCCCCTCAGCCCCAGCCGTGCGCGTGGAGCCAGGCGTCGTCGATGCCGAAGTGGTGGGCGATCTCGTGGATGACCGTGACGGCGACCTCGTGGACGACCTGCTCGCGGGTGTGGCACATCCAGAGGATCGGCTCGCGGTAGATGGTGATGGTGTCGGGTAAGAAGCCGCCGTAGTCGTGGTCGCGGCTGGTGAGTGCGACGCCCGAGTACAGCCCGAGGATGTGCGGCGACTCGGGGTTGTTCGGCTCGACGAGGATCACCACGTTGTCGATGGCGTCGGTCAGTTCCTTCGGGATGGTGTCGAGTGCATCGGACACCAGGCCCTCGAACTCGTCGTCGGACATGGCGACGGGCATGGGTGTACTCCTGATCAGCCCGCCGGAGCGGGGACCTCTTCGGGGTTCGGTTGGATGCCGGGCGGTAGTGGGACGGGCGTGGGCAGCACGCGGCCGGGTGGCGCCTGCGGGGGCGGTGCCGGGAGCTTGCCGTTGATCAGGAGTGTCTGTCGCGCGTCGCCGACGAGCGTCGCGAATCCACCGCGATCGGGTAGCCCGATGTAGCAGACCACCTTGCGGCTGCCCGCGAGCCAGCTCGGCTCGCTGATGACGGACCACTGAGTGTTGAGTGTGGTGGCGTCGAGCTTCTCCTTGCCGCCGAGGAATCGCTGCGCCTGCGCCGGGCAGATCCCGGCCAAGAACTTGTTCTGGTCATCGATCTGCGGCCACGGCTTACCCGACGTCCGATTTCCGAAGCGCGCAGAAAGGTCGACGATGCCGGTCGTCTGGAACGCGTGCGGTTCACTGCAGCCGACGACGGTGGCGGGCACCGTGGGGCGTCGAGTCTGCTGATCGATACCGATGCATGTGCCGGGTGGCCACGAGAACGATTGGTCGTTGTCGATGACGCGTCCCGCCACCTGGTCTGGCTGGCCGCCCTTGCCCGTCTGTTGCAATCCGCAGCGCAGTTCGCGAGCACCCTTGTCCCACTGCGCCTGTGAGGGATACATCATCCCGACGGAGAAGCGCCCCTGCGGGTCGAGCTTGCCCTGCAAATAGTCGTCGACGATGACCGGGCACTGCTCGTCGCGAATCGCGGCGAATCGCTCGGCCCCAGGCCACGCCGCGGAGTCGCCGAATTCCGATCCGGGAAGAAGCGCGGTGTTGAGCGGACCCGCCACCTCGAAGCGATGCAACTGATCGCACGCGACCTTCGACGGCTGGCCGGGCTGCCCGTCGGGCCAGTCGAGGCAGTCGCCGGCGACCGATCGCGTGAACGCGTTCTGTGTCAAACGTTCGTTCTCGCCGATGTCGGTGCTTCCGACGTTCCCGTTGTCGGTGAACGAGCCGAGAGCAAACGCGATGCCACCCGCGACGATCGCACCGATCACGATCGCCGCCAGCACCACCCGCATCGGATTCGCGGCGAGTACTCCACTCACCCCGCGTCGACGCGCCGGTTCTGCGGTGGCTGCTTCGTCATCGACGACGGGTCGCTCGGTCTCCGGCTCGTCGCTCTCTTCCGCCCCAGCCTCAACGCCCTCTTCTGCACCGATGGGCTCGAACTCTTCGGTGACCGGCTCGAACTGCTCGGTGACCGGTTCGACGTGGTCGGTCGCCGAGGGGTCGGGCGTCTCGTCGTCGGACACCTTGTCGGGATCGTCGTTCATCGGCATCCATCATGCACTTTCCGAGCGTCCGGGTGCGCCGATACCTGTGCTTAGACTCGGACGGGTGAGCGCAGAAGACCCCGAACCGAGTGCCGACGTCCAGGAATTGGCCGGACGACTCTTCGACATGGCCCGCTCGGGCGACGCCCCATCCCTCGCCGCCTACCTCGACGCCGGCGTGCCCGTTGACCTGCGCAATCAGTCGGGCGACTCGTTGCTGATGCTCGCCGCGTACCACGGCAACGTCGAGGCGGTGACGGCTCTCACCGAGCGCGGCGCCGACGTCGACCTCGCCAACGACAAGGGCCAGACACCGCTCGCTGGTGCCGTGTTCAAGGGATTCGACGACGTCGTCGCGGCATTGGTGAAGGCCGGAGCCGACCCTTTCGCGGGAACCCCGAGCGCCGACGACGCGGCGTCGATGTTCGGCCGAGCCGACTACCGCGAGCACTGGCAGTAACCGCGGCAACGTCCGCCGATCCGCCCGCCGGGCGCTCCAGTATCGTTGACAGGCGTGATCGACCTCAAAATCGTCCGCGACGACCCCAACCTCGTCCGCGCCTCGCAGCGCGTGCGCGGAGAAGACCCCGGCCTCGTCGACGTTCTACTCGACGCCGACTCGACGCGTCGATCAGCCATCGTCGAAGCCGACTCGCTGCGCTCCGAGCAGAAGGCTCTCGGTAAGCAGGTCGGCAAAGCATCCGGCGACGAGAAGGCAGCGCTGCTGGCCAAGGGCAAAGAGCTCGCCGATCAGGTCAAGGCTGCTGTCGCGCGGCAGAACGAGGCCGACGAGGCCGCGTCGAACGCGCAGCGCGCGATCTCCAACATCGTCGAGGGTGCGCCCCCCGGAGGCGAGGACGACTACGTCGTTCTCGAGCACGTCGGTCAGCCGCGCGAGATCGAGAATCCCAAGGACCACCTCGAACTCGGTGAGTCACTCGGCCTCATCGACATGGAGCGCGGCGCGAAGGTCTCCGGCTCGCGGTTCTACTTCCTGACCGGTCAGGGCGCGATGCTGCAGCTCGGACTGCTCACGATGGCTGCGCAGAAGGCCACGGCCAACGGGTTCACGCTGATGATCCCGCCGGTGCTGGTCCGGCCGGAAGTGATGGGCGGAACCGGCTTCCTCGGCGCACACGCCGACGAGGTCTACCACCTCGACAAGGACGACGATCTCTACCTCGTCGGAACGTCGGAGGTGCCGCTCGCCGGCTACCACATGGACGAGATCATCGACCTCTCCGACGGCCCGAAGCGCTACGCCGGATGGTCGACGTGCTTCCGACGCGAAGCGGGTAGCTACGGCAAGGACACACGCGGCATCATCCGCGTGCACCAGTTCGACAAGGTCGAGGGCTTCGTCTACTGCAAGCCCGAAGACGCCGCGGCCGAACACCAGAAGCTCCTCGGCTGGGAGAAGGAGATGCTCGCCGCGATCGACGTCCCGTATCGGGTCATCGACGTTGCCGGAGGCGACCTCGGGTCGTCAGCCGCGCGCAAATTCGACTGTGAGGCATGGGTTCCCACCCAGCAGACGTACCGCGAGCTGACCTCGACGTCGAATTGCACGACGTTCCAGGCGCGTCGCCTTTCTATCCGGTACCGCGACGAGTCGGGTAAGCCGCAGGTCGCCGCGACCTTGAACGGAACGCTCGCCACCACGCGGTGGCTCGTCGCGATCCTGGAGAACCATCAGCAGGCCGACGGTTCGGTTGTGTTGCCCGAAGAACTCGCGCGGTTCGTCGGTACCGACGTACTCAAGCCCAACGCCAAGACTCAGTAGCGCCGCATGACGCGTGGTGTGACGGCGACCTGTTCGCGGTGTGTGCTGGTGTCGCAATGACATTCGGAATCATCGTCGCGGTGATCGGCGCGCTCTCGTTCGCGGCGGCATCTGTCTTACAGGCGCTCGGCGCGGAGCGGGTGGCGCAGCGTGCTCAGCACAGGACCGAATTGCGTTCGAACACACCACATCCGACGCTGCGCTCCACCGCTGCGACGATGCTGACAGTGCCGTTCCTCATCGGGTTCGCGTTTGACATCGTCGGTTTCATCGCGACGATCGTGTCCGCGCGACTGATCCCGCTGTTCCTCTCGCAGACCATTATCTCTGCGCGCATGGTCGCGACCGCGGTACTCGCCGCGATCGTGCTGAAGGTGAGTCTCACCTGGAGAGAATGGGTTTCGGGGGCGGTGGTCATCCTCTCGCTGATCCTGCTCGCGATATCTGCCGGGCGCGAGGGCTCCGACTACGACGCCTGGATGGGCTGGGCGACGCTCGTCGCCGGACCGTTGCTGATCGTGATCGGCATCGTGGGAGCTCGAGTGCTCAAGCGCCGAATCGCGGCATTCGCGGGACTCATCGCGGGCGCGATCTTCGGGGTCATGGCCGTGGCTTCCCGTGTGCTGACGGGTGTTTCACCGTTGCAGCCGGGAGTGCTGTTCACCGATCCCGCGCTCTATGCGCTCCTCATCAGTGGCATCGGCGGCTTTTATCTGTTCACGGTTGCGCTGCAGACGGGGTCGGTCAACGGCGCGGCCGCGGCACTCGTCGTCGGACAAACGGTGCTTCCGGGTGCCGTTGGCATCATCTTTCTCGGCGACGTCACGCGCTCCGGGTGGGGGCCTGCCGCGATCGTCGCGTTCGTGGCCGCTGTCGTCGGCGGCGTGATCCTGGCATCGTCGGGCGCTGTGACGGCCGTCGAGAAGGCCGAGTCGGTCAACCTCCCGGCCGGCTACGGGCACGGCAGCTGATACGTTCGGCTGTCGCGTTGCCGTGACGTCGCGTTCTCGCCACGCGGATGATGAATACTGAACCGCATGGTCATCGGCATCGTTGCCGCGATTCTCGCGGCGTTGGCGTACGGCACGGCGTCGGTGCTGCAGGCGCGAGGTGCGCAGAGCGTCGAGGATGGCACGGTCGGGGCCGCGCCGTCGTTGCGTTCGACGGTCACCGCCATGCTCACGGTGTCATTCCTGCTCGGGCTGGCGCTCGACGGGATCGGCTTCGCGGGAAACCTGGTTGCGGACAGGCTCATTCCGCTCTTCCTCGCGCAACCCATCGTGAGTGCGAACCTGGTTGTCACCGCGGTGTTGGCGACGTTGGTCCTCGACGCTCGGCTCAGTCGTCGAGAGTGGACCGCGGTGGCCGTCGTGGTGATCGCGCTCGTCGTGCTCGGTATCGGTGCGGGCGAGGAGGGCCACCGCGACCACAATTGGCTGCACTGGGCACTGCTCGGGGTGGGTGTCGGGCTCTTCGTGGCGGTCACCGCCGTGACCAGAGTGATTCCGAGGGGAGTCGCCGTTGTCGCGGGACTCGGCGGCGGTGCGCTGTTCGGTCTGATGGCCGTGGCGATCAGAATTCTCGACGGCGTCGACCCGTTCGACGTCGGCGCGATCCTCACGGACCCGGCCGCGTACGCGGTGGCGATCTGCGGGGTGGGCGGGTTCTATCTGTTCACCGTCGCGCTGCAGACCGGGGCGGTCAGCGCCGCGGCGGCGTCGATCGTGGTCGGCGAGACGGTGGTCCCCAGCGCGCTGGGAATTGCTCTGCTCGGCGACAGCACCCGTCCCGGCTGGGCGGTGCCGACGCTGATCGCGTTCGCCGCCGCGGTGAGCGGAGCGATCGTCGTCGCGACGTCGTCTGCCGTCGAGGCGACGGAGTCCGCGGTGTGACTCGGGAGTGGTTTCGACTCGGGTGTTCGCTGCGCTCACGCCCGCTCAACCAGCGGGGGGCACGCCGCTGATCGAGCCAACCCGCTGATCGAGCTTGTCGAGATCACCTGCCGCGGCGAGTGGTTTCGACTCGGGTGTTCGCTGCGCTCACGCCCGCTCAACCAGCGAGGGCCAGCACCGCTGATCGGGTTGGCCACCGCTGATCGGGCTGACTACCGCTGATCGAGCTTGTCGAGATCACCTGCCGCGGTGGGGGTGGTTTCGACTTGGGTGTTCGCTGCGCTCACGCCCGCTCAACCAGCGGAGGGGCCAACCACCGCTGATCGAGCTTGTCGAGATCGCTCGCTGCGCTGGGTGTGGTTTCGACTCGGGTGTTCGCTGCGCTCACGCCCGCTCAACCAGCGGGGGGCACGCCCGCTCAACCAGCGGAGGGGCACCACCGCTGATCGAGCTGCTCACCGCTGATCGGGCTGACCACCGCTGATCGAGCTTGTCGAGATCACCCAGCGCTCAGACGCTGGCCGTGCTGGCGGTCACCTGCACGCGGTGGGCGTCGTTGAGATTCTCGACGGCGGCCTCGATTTCGGCGGCGCGCTGCTGGCCGTCCCAGCCGAGGATCTCGGCCATGGCGTCGCCGAGCTCGGTGAGTACGGCTGCGGTCACTCCGCCGACGAAGGCCAGATCGGTTCTGCGCAGCAGGATGTCGCTGATGTGCACGGCCTGCTCGGTCTCGATCATGTAGCGCAGCTCGGCGGTCGAGAGTCCGCTGGCGGGCAGCGGGGCGTCGGGGCCGGTGGTGATCGCTGCGATGACCTCGCTGGCGCGGGTGCCGTAGCGGGTGAGCAGCTCATCGGCGCGGTCGGCGGGTACGTCGCCGCGTCGGCTAGCGACCCATGCTCGACGCTGCGCGTCGGTGGTCGGGTAGTCGCGGCCGCCGCCGATGGGCAGTCCGACGGTCGAGACCTGTCGGGCAGCGCCGAGCAGCTCCATGATGCGATCCGACAACTGCTCGCCGAGGGCGCGGAACGTGGTCCACTTACCGCCGACCAAGCTGAGCACCGGAACCGAAACCCCGGGCAGCTCAGTACGTTCGACGTTGTAGTCGCGCGAGACGAAGCCCGGCGTCGTGTCGTCGTGGCGGGGCAGCGGGCGGATGCCGGAGAACGAGTACACGATGTCATCGCGGGAGACGGCGATATCCGGGAACACATGCTTGATGAGATCGAAGAAGTAGTCGATCTCGTCGTCGGTGCACCGCGTCGGCGTGCTCGGGTCTGCGTCGATGTCGGTGGTGCCCACCAGGACTCGGTCCTTGAGCGGGTAGATCAGCACGATGCGACCGTCGGAGTGCTCGAAGAAGATCTCGCGCCCACGAGTGGCCTCGACGAGGTCGGGGTGATCGAGAACGATGTGAGATCCCTTGGTGCCGCCCATGTACCGGGTGTCGCCGCCGAGCGCGTCGTTGGTGAGGTCGGTCCACGGACCACTCGCGTTCACGATGACCTCGGCAGACACGGTGAACTGTTCACCGCTGACACGATCGGCGAGCACCACCTCGCCGTCGCGAATCGCGATGGCTTCGACGTGGTTGGTCGCACGGGCGTGCGGGCCGGTGGCCAGGCCATCCTTGAGGACGTCGAGTGCTAGACGCTCGGGATCGTGCACTGAGGCGTCGAAATAGGTTGCGGTATAACGAATGCCGGAGTTAAGTCGGGGCATGTCGGCGCGAGCCTTGTCGCCTGCGCGGAACTTGTGACGTGGCACCCGGCGCTTACCGGCGCCGGAGAAGGCGTCGTACATGACCAGTCCGGCCTTGATCAACGCCGCGCCGCGCTCGTTGGGCTTGCCGGTGTTGTGCGTGAGAAAACGCCTCGGCGCGTTCAGGATTCCGCTGAACGTCGAGAAGATGGGGACGGTGGTCTCGAGGGGCTTCACGTAGTGGGGTGCGATCTCGAGCAGGCCGTTGCGCTCGTGCACCGACTCACGGACGAGCCGGAACTCGCCGTTCTCCAGATAGCGGATACCGCCGTGGATCATGTGGCTCGACGCCGACGACGCGCCACTGACCCAGTCGTCGCGCTCGACGAGCACGACGTCGATGCCCTGCAGTGCGAGGTCGCGGAAGGTGGAGATGCCGTTGATGCCGCCACCGATGATGAGGACCTGTGCCGACGGGCGCTCGGTGAGCGTCGCGACGCTTGGCCGGAGCGGTGCGGTCGAGGTGGTGTTTTCGGTCATGATTCCATCCTGATGGTCTCTGCACATAAGAGCAATACTTCTGCACATATGTGCACGGGTGGGTTTTGCTGGTAGAACGTGTGGGGTGGAAAGAGTCGCGGCCGACGATCCGAAGCGCAGTGCGCTCGCAGTGCGTGCGGCGCATCTGTACTACATGCAAGACCTCGACATGGCAGCCATCGGTCGCGAGCTGGGGATGAGCCGGTCGTCGGTGTCGCGACTGCTGAGCTTCGCCCGCGCGACCGGCCTCGTCGACATCACGATCCACGCGCCGGCGGGTAGAACCGGCGAGGTTGCCGACGAGTTCGGCCGACGCTTTGGTGTGAACGCCTCGGTCGTGCCGACGACCGCGCAGATGTCCGACGCCGACCGACTCGAGCGCGTCGGGCAGGAAGCCGCGCGATCGCTGGGCAGGATGTTGGAGGCCAATACGACGCTCGGTATCGCCTGGGGCGCCACGATCAGCGTCGTCAGCAGACATGTTGTGCCAAAGGAACTGTGGAACACGCAGATCGTGCAGCTCAACGGTGCGGGTAACCCGACGAGTTCGGGAATCGACTACGCCAGCGAGATCCTCCGCAGATTTGCCACGGCGTATTCGGCTCGCGTGGAACAGTTCCCGGTGCCCGCGTTCTTCGACGACCCGAACACCAAAGTCGCGCTGTGGCACGAGCGCAGTACCAAGCGAGTCCTCGACGTCCAGCAGACGATGAACGTCGCGCTCTTCGGGCTCGGTGCCCCCGACGCCGACGTCCCCAGCCACGTCTACACCGGCGGCTACCTCGAGCCCGCCGACTTTGCGTCGCTGCGCTCCGAGCGAGTCGTCGGCGACGTCGCGACGGTGTTCTACCGACACGACGGCAGCGACGCGGGGATCGAGTTGAACAAGCGGTCGTCCGGCCCGGACCTGGACGTGATCCGGGCCGTCCCCCGTCGTATCTGTGTGGTGTCGGGAGAGTCGAAAGCCGCTGCGACAGAAGGTGCTTTCGCAGCGGGACTGATCACGGACATCGTGCTCGACGAAAACCTCGCCCGACTGCTCATCCACCGCGACACGACGCACCATGTGCGACGTGGCGGGTGAATGGCAGCCGGGCAACGGTGACATCGTCAGTCCACATCGACCCAGTCGAGGGTGCGCTCAACGGCCTTGCGCCACTGCTTGTAACCGGCTTCGCGCTGGTTCTCGTCCCACTCCGGCTCCCACCGTCGGGCTTCATTCCAGTTCTCGCGTAGTTCGTCCGTGTTCTTCCAGACCCCGACGGCCAGCCCGGCAGCGTACGCCGCGCCGAGTGCCGTTGTCTCGGCCACGACCGGTCGGCTGACCGGAACGCCGAGCACATCGGCCTGGATCTGCATACACAGTTCGTTGGCGGTGACGCCGCCGTCGACCTTCAGAACATCAAGCGTCACACCGGAATCGGCGGTCATCGCCTCGGTGACGTCGCGCGTCTGGTAGCAGATCGACTCCAGGGTGGCACGCGCGAGGTGCGCGTTGGTGTTGAACCGCGAGAGTCCAACGATCGCGCCGCGCGCATCCGACCGCCAGTACGGAGCGAACAAGCCGGAGAAGGCAGGCACGAAGTAGACGCCGCCGTTGTCGTCGACCTGGCGGGCAAGTGCCTCGGATTGTGATGCGCCACTGATGATTCCGAGCTGATCGCGCAGCCACTGGACGGCGGAGCCGGTCACCGCGATCGAGCCCTCGAGTGCGTAGACGGGCTTCTCCTCGCCGAGCTGATAGGCGACGGTGGTCAACAATCCCGACTTGCTCCGCACGATGTCGGTGCCGGTGTTGAGCAACATGAAATTGCCTGTGCCGTAGGTGTTCTTGGCCTCACCGGGGGCGAAGCAGACCTGGCCGACGGTCGCCGCCTGCTGGTCGCCGAGCACGCCGGTGATGGGAACCTCGCCTGCGAGCGGTCCGGTCGACTCGGTGACACCGAAGGCCTTGGGGCTCGACGACGGCAGGATGTCGGGAAGCATCGCGCGCGGAATGTTGAACAGGGACAGCAGTTCGTCGTCCCAGTCGAGGGTCTCGAGGTTCATCAGCATGGTGCGGCTCGCGTTGGTCACGTCGGTGACGTGTTCGCCGCCGCGATAGCCGCCGGTGAGATGCCAGGTGAGCCAGGTGTCGGTGGTGCCGAAGATGGCGTCGCCACTTTCTGCTGCCTCACGGACGCCCGGCACGTTCTCGAGGATCCACTGGATCTTGCCGCCTGCGAAGTAGGTGGCGGGCGGAAGTCCCGCCTTGTGGCGGATGGTGTCGCCGTGTCCGTTTCGTTCCAGTGCGCTGGCGATCTTGTCGGTGCGGGTGTCCTGCCACACGATCGCGTTGTAGTACGGGCGTCCCGTTCGACGGTCCCAGACGACGGTGGTCTCGCGCTGGTTGGTGATGCCGAGGGCGGCAAGGTCGCTCGAGGTCAGTCCGGCTTTGCCGAGTGCAGTCTGGATGACGGCCGATGTCCGCTCCCAGATCTCGACCGGGTTGTGCTCGACCCAGCCGGCGCGGGGGAGGATCTGCTCGTGTTCGAGTTGGTGGCGGGCGACCTCGTTACCGGCGTGGTCGAAGATCATGAATCGGGTGCTGGTGGTTCCCTGGTCGACGGAACCGACGAAATCTGGCATGGGTGTATCTCTCGTTCTCGATGAAGTCAGGTGTCAGGTGATGAGTGTGTTCAGTGTCGCGCGCTGATGTGCTCGGGTTCGGTGGGTTCGGAAACACCGATCTCCTGGCTGTCGTCGCCCTCTGTCGGGAGGAAGCGTTCGATGCCGAAGACGAAGATCGCCCCGCCGAGTAGTCCACCGATGATAGGCGCGACGATCGGTATCCAGAAGTAGAGTTCCGGACCGTTCGCGGAGTACATCGCGTCGCCGTATCCGGTGATCAGCGACGCAAGTCGTGGACCGAAGTCACGGGCAGGGTTGATGGCGTAGCCGGCGTTGGTGCCCCATGCCATACCGATCGCGACGACGAGGATGCCGATGATCAGCGGCGCCATGTTGCCGAGCGGAGGATTGTTGACCACGCAGGTCAGGGCAAAGATGACGGCGACGAGGATCGCGGTGCCGACGATCTGATCGATGAATGCGGTGGTCAGCGAGACGCCGCTGCCCGGGGACGTCGAGAAGATTCCCTGAGTCGCCTTGGTGTGGTCGGGGTCGATCGCCCTGATCTGGTCGGCGTAGGTGTAGCGGACGATCAGGGCTCCGATGAACGCGCCGACCATCTGCGCAGCGATGAACGGTGCGACCTTGCGGCGGTCGAAGCCCTTGAACGCGGCCAGGGCGATGGTGACGGCGGGGTTGAGGTGCGCGCCGCTGAGGCGACCCGCGACATAGACGGCAAGCGCGACGCCGAAGCCCCACGCGAATGCGATCGAGTTGTGGTCGCCCGCACCGAGCGTCTTGGGGAAGCCTCCGCAGACGACCTGGGCTACCACACCGCAGCCGAACAAGATGAGGATCATCGTGCCGATGCATTCTGCGGAGAGTTCACCCACCAGCGGGGTTTTCTTCGTCATGGTTTCACTCCTTTGTGACCGGCTCGATGTCCTGATGGTGTTGTCGGTACCAGCCGGATGGAGGAAAAAGTAAGCCGAGACTGTGACCCAGATCAATGATTGTCGTTCGACAATGTCGAACGAAGGTCGGCCATTCTTGATCGCGAGGAGTGTAAGCGGCCGTAAAGTCGAGCAAACGGAGCACGTTCACAAGGCTCACGGGACCAGTTGTAGGACCAGTGGGACTCCAGGGAGGAGGCAAGGTGCCGGGACCAATCCAGTCGATCCAGCGCGCCGCTGCCGCGCTCGACCTGCTCGAGCGCAGTCCGCGGTCGTTGTCGCTCCGTGAGATCGCGGCCGAGTTGGGCCTACCGAAGGCGACGGTGCACGGCATCCTCGGCACCCTTCTCGATATCGGCTATGTCGATCAGGACGAGGACGGCTCCTACCTCACGGGCGTGCACCACAACGGCTCGCCGTCGAATCTCGACGGCAACGTGTTGCGGTCGGCGGCGATGGGGTGGTGCGACACCCTGGCGGCGATGCTCGACATGCAGGTCTGGCTCGAGGTGCTCGACACCGACGCCGCTGTCGTCGTGCATCACGTCTTCAGGCCCGACGACTCGCCCCAGCGGATGCGCGTCGGCGAGCGCGTGCCGCTGCACGCATCGGCTGGCGGCAAGTTACTTCTTGCGTACTCGCAGAATCGGGATCGGTTGTTGCGCAACATGATTCTGGACAGGTTCACCTCGGACACGGTCGTCTCCCGCACCGAGCTCGCAACCGAAATCGCCACCGTGCGTCAAACCGGACTGGCCACCGAACACGGCGAATACGAACGCGGCAGCGCGGCGACGGCCGTCCCCGTACACGGTCGCAGGCCCGGTGAGATCGGCGCGCTCGTCGTCGTCGGACCGCCGTCGACGATCTTCCGGTCGGGCACGCTGCCGCGCAACGTCGTGATCGATCAGATGCGACAGGCCGCGACGTCGATCGACCGGGAGTTGGGTGCTGCGCGGTGAGCGTGAAGGCCAACGACGGCTCGGTCGTCGCCGCGATCGATGTCGGCACGACGTCGTCGCGCTGCATGCTCTTCGATAGGCACGGCCGCATGGTCTCGATCGCCCAACTCGAGCAGAAGCAGTCGTTCCCGCGGCCCGGTTGGGTGGAGCAGAACGCGCACGAGCTGTGGGTCAACGTGCAGAAGGTCGTACCCAAGGCGCTGGCCCTCGCCGGCCGGACCCCGTCGGACGTCGTGGCGCTCGGCGTTGCCAACCAACGCGAGACGACGGTCATCTGGGATCGCCGTACCGGCCGCCCGCTCGCCCCCGCGATCACCTGGCAGGACACGCGTACCGGGCCGATGGTCGACCAACTCGGCGAACATGCCAGCGAGATCCGCGACGTGACAGGACTCGACCCGGCGACCTACTTTGCCGCGCCACGTCTGCGCTGGCTGCTCGACAACATCGGCGGCGCGGAAGCGTCGGCCCAGCACGGCGAGGTCTTGTTCGGGACGCTGGAGACCTGGCTCATCTGGAACCTGACCGGTGGCCCCAAGGGCGGCATCCACATCACCGACGTCACCAACGCCAGTCGCACCCTGTTGCTCGATCTTCGACGACGCGACTGGAGTTCACGAATGCTTCGTCTCCTCGACATCCCCGAGGCGATGATGCCGCGGGTCGTCGGCAGTAGCGAGGTGTATGCCAAATGTGCCCGCGTCCTGCCCGGCGTGCCGATTGCCAGTGCCCTCGGAGATCAGCAGTCGGCATTGTTCGGCCAGACGTGCTTCGCTCCCGGTGACGTCAAATGTACCTATGGCACAGGCGCTTTCGTGCTGATGAACGTGGGAACGTCGATTGTCCCGTCGGCGCGTGGCCTCGTGCCCACCATCGCCTACAGCCTGCCGGGCGAGGCTCCGGTGTACGCACTCGAGGGTCCGATCGCGATGACGGGCTCGTTGGTGAACTGGTGCCGAGACCAACTCGGTCTGATCGATACCGCGCCGGAGATCGAGACGCTCGCGCGCACCGTCGACGACAACGGCGGCTGCTACGTGGTACCCGCCTTCTCCGGACTGTATGCGCCGCACTGGAATTCGGAAGCGCGAGGGATCGTGACCGGGCTGACGTCGTATGTGACGAAGGGTCATCTCGCCCGCGCGGTGCTCGAGGCCACCGCGTGGCAGACGGCCGACGTCGTCGAAGCGATGCGCGACGTCGCTGGGATACAACTGCAGCGGCTGGCCGTCGACGGTGGGATGACGGCGAACAACCTGCTCATGCAGCACGTCGCCGACGTCCTCGACGTTCCTGTCATCAGGCCATTCGTCTCCGAGACGGTGTCGCTGGGGGCGGCATACGCCGCGGGACTGGCCGTCGGGTACTGGGACGATCTCGATTCGCTGCGGGAGAACCGCCACGTCGCGGCGTCGTGGACGCCGTCGATGGACCCGCAGCGCAGGCGTCGGGAAGCCGCGGGCTGGCAGTCGGCGGTGCGTCGAGCGCTCGCCGACGTCTGAGCGCCGAGACGCGATCGAGATGCGGCGGTGTCGGGTGCATTGCAGATCTCGTGGCAAAGCTTCGACATAGCGGCTAACGTCGAAACAGAGGTTCCTCTTCGCGTGACCGGGACGGGCGATCGACGTCCCGGGAGTTCCGTTGTGTCGGCTCCGGCCACGTCGCTGCTGCCGAGACATCCGCATGGCTACACGAAAACTGCGCGTGCCCTCCTGAATTCGTGCTCAGTGAAGTCGCGCCCGAGTGAAGTGAGGAAGCTTTGTCCGAATCATGGTTTGGTAGCGACCCTTTCAGCAGCAACGACGCCTTCGGCGACATCTTCAACAGGTTCTTCGGCAGCAGCGGAACCCGTCCGCAGGTACAGCGCGTCGACGTCAACCGATTGTTCAGCGACGACACCAAGCGACTGGTCTCGGTGGCCGCGCAGGCAGCCGTCGAATGGGGCAACGCCGAGATCACCCCCGAGCACCTCCTGTACGGCGCCACGCAGGTCGAGCCGTCGCGTTCGATCATCGAGCAAACCGGCCTCGACCCGGAAACCGTCGCCTCACAGATGCAGGCGATCTCGTCGGTCGACGGCGGCGGCACCAGCGACGAGAGTCCCGGTCTGAGTCCCGCGGCGCGGCAGGCGCTGCGCAATGCGCAGCAGCAGGCGGCTCGTGCGAACGTCGGCTACGTGGGGCCGGAGCACGTGCTCCTCGGTATCGCGATGTTGCCGTCGGACATCCCGGCTGCGCGAGTGTTGAAGGGCGGGGCGGGAATCGAGGAGGGACGCAAGGCCGAGGCCAAGCCTGCAGCACAGTCGGACACCCCGACACTCGACGAGTACGGGCGCGATCTCACTGAACAGGCCAGGGAGGGCAACGTCGACCCCGTGGTTGGCCGCAACGACGAGATCGAGGAGACCATCGAGATCCTCTCGCGGCGTCGGAAGAACAACCCGGTGCTGATCGGCGATCCCGGCGTCGGAAAAACGGCGATCGTCGAAGGTCTCGCGCAACGCATCGTCAACGGCGACGTCCCGTCGACGCTCGCGGGGCGACGCGTGATCGCGCTCGACATGAGTTCGATGGTCGCGGGCGCCAAGTATCGCGGCGAGTTCGAGGAGCGGCTGACCAAGGTGCTCGACGAGGTGCGGGAGCACTCCGACGAACTCGTCCTGTTCATCGACGAACTGCACACCATTGTCGGCGCCGGATCCGGCGGCGAGGGTTCGATGGATGCGGGCAACATGCTCAAGCCTGCCCTCGCCCGGGGCGAGTTGCACACCATCGGCGCGACCACGATCGACGAGTACCGCAAGTACATCGAGAAGGATGCGGCGCTCGAACGTCGCTTCCAGCCGGTGATGATCTCCGAACCGTCCGTGGACGACACGATCCAGATCCTCGAGGGCCTCGCCGACGTCTACGAAGAACACCATCAGGTGCGGTACACGAAGGAATCCCTCGTCGCCGCAGCCGAATTGACCGACCGCTACGTCACCGACAGGTTCATGCCCGACAAAGCGATCGACGTGATCGACCAGGCGGGTGCGCGAGTCCGGTTGCGTACCAAGACTCCCGACCCCGAGACGCGAGAGTTCGAGGAGGAGGTCGCTCGCCTCGAACGCGAGAAGGAATCGGCCGTCGCCAACGAAGACTACGAGCGCGCGAACCAACTCAAGACCGAGATCGACGAGAAGCGCGCGAATGCCGGTGCCGCGGGTCAGTCGCCGACGCCGGAGGTGACCGTCATGGACATCGCCGAGGTGGTGTCGAGGCAGACCGGAATCCCGGTGTCGGAGTTGACCACCGAGGAGCGCGAGAAGTTGCTCGGCCTCGAGAACACACTGCACGACAGGGTGATCGGCCAGGACAAGGCGGTGACCGCGGTGGCCGAGGCGGTGCGCCGGGCGCGGGCTGGACTCTCCGATCCCAACCGGCCGATCGGATCGTTCCTCTTCCTCGGCCCGACCGGCGTCGGCAAGACGGAACTCGCGAAAGCCCTTGCCGCAGCGGTCTTCGGCGACGAGGACCGGATGATCCGCTTCGACATGAGCGAGTTCCAGGAGAAGCACAACGTCGCACGACTCGTCGGTGCGCCTCCCGGATATGTCGGATACGACGACGCCGGTCAGCTCACCGACAAGGTTCGCCGCCAGCCGTATTCGGTGATCCTGTTCGACGAGATCGAGAAGGCGCACCCGGACGTGTTCAACGTGTTGCTGCAGTTGCTCGACGACGGCCGGGTGACCGACGGTCAGGGTCGCACAGTCGATTTCAAGAACACTCTGGTGATCATGACGAGCAACATCGGTTCGGATCTCATCCTCAACGCACCCGACGGTGACGTGGAGAAGGTGGTCCCCGACGTGATGGATCTGCTGCGGCAACGATTCCGTCCCGAGTTCCTCAACCGGATCGACGAGACCGTCGTGTTCGATCGACTCGACAAGACGCAACTACGCCAGATCGTCGACCTGACTCTCGACGGGACACGACGCATGCTCAAGTCGCAGAGCATCGGGCTCGACGTGACCGACGCCGCGAAAGATCAACTCGCCGAAGAGGGTTACCAACCGGAGTTCGGTGCGCGCCCTCTGCGCAGGTTGATTCAGAAGCAGCTCGACAACGAGCTGTCGAACCTCGTGCTCAAGGGTGCGGTCGAACCCGGCGACACCGTCGTCGTCGACGCGGGAGAGCCGAGGCTCACCCTGTCGGTGAAGAAGGATGCGGCGGCTCAGACGCCTGCCGACGAGCTCGCTGAGGCGCCCGCGCCGTCCGCAGAACCGGCGACGACTGATACGTCCGCTACCAAGGAATCCCAACAACCAGCCGCATCCGGTGCGGCACAGGAGAACTGACACACGTGAACGCTCACAACCGCAAGACACGCGACGCGATCCTCGGACATCCCGCTCCGCGCGACATCGAGTGGACGCAGTTCATCAACATGTGGGAGGACGTCGCGGACGAGGTCGAGCAGGAGCACGGCGACCGTCTGTCGGTATCGCTCAACGGGCATCGCGAAGTCTTTCACCGCCCGCACGACGGGCGCGTGTCGATCGAGGACATCGAGCTCGCTCGCCACCTGCTGGCTGCCAAGCCGGAGGACCAGGGTGAGGGAGATCTGGCCGTGGTCACCGTCGACGCCAAGGGAGCGCGGATTCTGTCCTACGACCTCGACGAGGTGAAGGTCACCGACGCCGCGGAACAGGTGCGCGACAAGCAGTCCGTCGCGCGTCACCTGCGGACCGTCGAACGCGCAACCGGCCGCGACGACGAGAAGGAGCTCGACGCCTTCTTCAAGGAATTGTCCGGATCGATCAAGCTCGATCTGAAAGACCGTTCGTTCGTTCTCCTCGGGCACGGGAAGGGCAAGGCCGACGTCGCGGAGCAGTTCTCGAAGTGGTTGGCAGAACACGACAAGTCTGTCTATGACCGCATTCTGGGCGTAGCTGCGATCGACCTGTCCGCTGCGACCGACGCCGATATCGAGCAACGCGCAATCGAAGTGACCCGCGGGGGCGTCGTCTGATCGGCGTCTTGGTGGATCGTGCTGCGCGGATGGTGGCGCTGTTCTAGTTTGAGCGGGTGCGCAGAGTAGATGTGAGTCGACGGTCGGTGTTGGTACGAGCGGTCGTCGTCGCGCTTTTGTTGTCATTGTCGCTGCTGGGGTACTCGGGGTATTCGGCGGGTTCGGCGTCGGCGGCACCCCCGTCGACCGGGCAGGCCGCGAGTCCCGCTCCGGCGCCAACGGTTACGCCTGCGAACGACCCGTTCTACACCCCGAGCGAGCCGATCGGTGGGCTGCGGCCCGGCGCGGTGATCTCGTCGCGTGTGGTGACGCTCGGCACGAACGGCACGAGCCTGCCCGCGACGGGCACACAACTGCTGTACCGGACCAACGATGCCTTCGGGGCGCCGTCGTCGACGGTCACCACGATCATCTCGCCGCCGGGCAGCAGGCCGGGAACGCCGCGACGCATGATCTCGTATCACGAGTTCTACGACGCGCTCGGCAGCCAGTGCGATCCGTCGTACACGCTGCGCGGTGGCAAGTCATCGTCGAGTGCGGTCGATGTCACGATGATCGCGTCGATGGTCTCGGCAGGCTACACGGTGGTGGTTCCCGACTACGAGGGTCCCAACATGCGGTGGACCATCGGAAAGGAGTCGGCGCACGCCGCGCTCGACGGAATCCGTGCGGCACAACGGTTTCTGCGCGCCCCGGCCTCGACGCCGGTCGGCCTCTACGGCTACTCGGGTGGTTCGATCCCCACAGGATTCGGTGCTGAGATCGCACCGTCGTATGCACCTGAGTTGAACCTGGTCGGTGCGACGGCCGGCGGCGTGCTGGTCAACCCGGCACACAACCTCGCCTATGTGAACGGGACCACGCGGTGGTCGGCGGTGATCCCCGCACTCATGAGCGTCTACGACGAGACGTACGGCATCGGTATCGATAAGTACCTGTCGCCGAAGGGTGTTCAGGTTCTCGGCGACATTCGTGGTGAGTGCATCAACAACTTCCTCGGCAAGTACCCGAATCTGACCGATTCGTCGTTGCTGCTCCCGCAGTATCCTTCGCTCCTCGACGTTCCGGGTATCCCCGCAGCGATCAAGGCGAACGTGATGGGTTCCCTCGGCACACCTCGAACACCGATGATGCTCGGCGTCGGAGACAAGGACGGTCGAGGTGACGGGGTGATGCTCACCGCCGATGTGGTCGGGCTGAGCAGAAGCTACTGTGCGCGTGGACTTTCCACGTCGATCCATGTGTACCAGGGACTCGACCACGCCGAGGCGCTCGCGCCGTGGACCGGCGACGCGTTGGCCTACCTCAACGACAGGTTCGCCGGTCGGCCGGCGCCGCGCTGCTGACGGTCAGGGGTGCACCGGGTTTCGGCCGAGTTGCTGCCCCACGAGCGCCGCGAGGTTGTTGCCGACGAGGTTGACGAAAGCGGGCCAGGTGTCGGGGTTGAGTGCCATCGTTCCCTGGTCGCTCGTAGAACATCCGCGTCGAACGGGCTTGCCGTCCAGGCGATCTGCCATCCAGACGACTGCAGGAGCGAAGCCCTCGACGGCCAGCGTGATGTGCTCGCTGAAGTGGTCGCGCGTGTACTGTATGTCGGCTCCCGGCGTTGCGCAGTAGGTCTTCACGAGGGTGTTGACCGGACCGACCGGGGCTATCCAGTCGGGATTCGATTGGTAGATGAACATCGGGAAGGTCGGAGTGTTGCGCCCCATCTTCAACTCGTTCAGCACTTTTCGTGGTGCCGGGTAGTCCAGTGGGTCGCCGGGGACATCGATCAATCCCTTGATGTTGAGGAACGGGGCGAGCGCCGCCTGGTAGGAGAGGCACAGCGGATTCTTGCCCTCGATGAGCGCCTTGCCCAGCGGGTTGGTATGTGCGCGTAGGAAAGCCGCGAGCTCTGGGTACTCGCGACTGACACCGATCACGCCGGCGAGGATGAGGCCGGACGCCGCGTTGTTGTTGGCGAGGTCGACGAGCGCGCGGATGTTCGCGGGCACACCACCTTCGGCTGCCCCGACGATCGGCAGCTCGGGAGCATAGGACTCGTGAAGCTCCGACGCCCAGCCGGTCGCGATCGCACCACCGGAGTAGCCCATCAAACCAACTCGCAGGTCGCGCTTTAGTCCCAACGGCGTGAAGTTCCGTGCACCCCGAATCGCATCAAGGGTGATACGCCCGGCGAGAGGGCCTGCGGCGAAAGCGGAATCGGGTCCCTGATGGTCGGGGATCACCACCGAGTAGCCGGCCGCGACAAGCGACGTGATCTGGAGTAGTTCAAATGTGGAATCGACCGAGCCGGTCAGGGTTCCCGGAATCGAGGCCTGCTGCAATGCATACGACGGCGCGCAGTACTGCGCCGTCGAGTCCTCGGCCGACTGCCACGAGATCAGCTTGGACGGACCGGGTTTCGCCTTGCCGCGGGGTTTGAGCACGGTGGCGACGGAGGCGATGGGCTCGCCGCGAGTGTTGGTCGAGCGGAAGGAGTACTGCCAACTGTCGACGTTCAACGGAAAGATCGAGAGCGCGGCCAGGTTGACCCGTCGAGCTGCGATGAGTTCGCCGGGCTGCTTGGTGGCCACGGTCTGCGCGGGTGGCGAGTAGAAACTCTTGTCGAACTCGGGGATCGCCGGCGGTACGGGGAAGGGGAGCGCCGGCGCGACCGGCACCGCCGACGCCTGCCCTGCGCCGGATATCAACGCTCCCGCAATCAATCCGAGCGCCATCAGTGCCGCAACCTCGACCGTCCACACACGTCTGACTGCGTGACCTGTTCCCCGACTCACCTGGATGACTCCTCGCTGCCAATGAGTGAGACACCGACGTCTCACTGTGGGGAGAAGCTACTCCAGTGTGGTGTGGCACACAAGATCGGCGCGGAGTTGGTCAGATCTCGACAGCGTCGGTCAGGTCTCGACAGGCTGGTCGGATCCTCAGAGGAGTCAGATTTCGGCGAACGCCAGGAGGACGTCGGCGAGAAGTTCAACGACGTCGTCGATCGACTCGGGATCGGGGGAGAGGCTCCAGCGGTGCACGATCGCGGTGAGTGCGCCGACGAAGGCGATTCCGAGCTGATCGGTGCGTGAGTCGGTGGGCCTCCCCGCGAAGGTCGACATCGCGGCCACGAAGTACGACACCCACTCGTCGCGGCCGTCGAGTCTGTGCTGTTCGACGCGCGGACTGACTCCGACGATCTGTGCGAACGACACCTCGGCACGCCGGGGGTCGGTGCCCACAGAGCGCATGTAGGCGCGCATCGCAGCGGTTGCCAAGACGTGCGTGTCACGAGAAGTGCTCTCCGACAACGCGGTTGCGACGGCATCTCGGGCGGCACCCTGGATTTCGTCGTAGAGCGCGACGAGGAGTTCTTCGCGGTCGGAGAACAGCTCGTAGAACTGTCGACGCGACAGACCTGCTTCTCGGCAGATCGACGTCACCGACGACTTGGCGTAGCCGACGGAGGCGAATTCGCCCAGTGCCGCGTCGAAAAAGCGTCGACGCCTCTCTGCCAGCCGGTCGGCGACAGGACGCCCGGCGTACGTGCGCTGGCCCGGTTCGGTTGTCACAGTTCTGTTGTCACGGTTCGTATGTCACGGTTGAGTTGTCACGCTCAGGACTGTCACATTGCGTCAATGTGCTTGGAGCGCAACTCATGTCCCTTCGACGTCAGGCAGCGCCCCGACGGAAGGTCCCACTGCCAGCCGTGCAGATTGCACGTGAGCTTCTCGCCCTCGATCACACCGAACTTGGAGAGGTCGGCCTTGAGGTGCGGGCAGCGGCGTTGAATTTCCCAGCCGTCCTTGACGATCGACGCCGAGTCGTCGTGCGCTTCGGAGAACCAGCCGTCGGCGTATGCGATTCGCTCGTCGGTGAGGCATTTGAAGAAGGTGTAGAGGTACTCGTTGTAGCCGCCGATGCGCCACGTGGTGAACCGCGTCGACAAGAAGATGGTGTTGACCCAGTCGGGCTCTTGATCGCGCAGCACCGTGCGCACCAGTTCGGGGGCGATGCGGAAACCGTAGCGGTACTTGCCTTCTCCCTCTTTCGGCTCGCGCACGATGCGGTTGGGGAAGTCGAGGACGACGGTTTGTGCCTGCGGGTGGTCGGCGCCGTCCTTGCTACGGAAATCCGGGGTGATGACCAGGCCGACCGGGTACCCGATGCCGTCGCAGATCAGGTCCGACTGCACCATGATCGGCTCGAACAACTCGCGGAGAGGTTCGAGGAGCGACTCGCCGTCGTCGACTGCCCAGGTTTCCTTCTGTGCGGCGATGACCGGTGCGAACTTCTCCTTCATCTGCTCGAGGTACGCCTGCTTGTTCTCGCCGAACACGTCGTGCGGGGCGTACGGGTGGCTGACCTCGTCGAGCGTCGAACCGGTGAAGCGGGCCGTCGATCCCGACACCATCATCAGGCCGCGGTGATGCTCGCCGTCGTCGGTGCCGTGGATGACCATCTGCTCGAGAAAGGTCTCCTGGTCGGGGAAGATCGACGTCACGTCGCCCGGCCGTGCGTTCTGGGAGGGATCGTCGATCCCGGAGCCGAAGTCGTTCAGCTCGAACAGGTCGTCGTCGAGGAACATCGGTGGGCCTGCTGTCGGGATGACCCACGTCGCCCCGACCTGCTCGATGTAGGAGCGGGCGCGGTCCATGCCGCGCTGACGCTTTTGCGCGGCGAAGTTGGCCTTGGAGCGCTTCGGGATGTCGTAGACCATCGGGTACCAGATGGCGCCCGAGTACTGCAGCATGTGGACGTCGACGTGGCCGAACTGCTCGGCGATGACGTCGAGGTCGATCGGTCGGGCGTCGTTCATGTTGAACGCGGTGGTCTCGCCGTCGGAGACGACGAGGCCGGAGTCGCCGATCGGGCCGTCGGCGGGTGCGCGCAACGCGATGATCATGATGTCGAGGTCGCCCTTGGGGCCGCTGACCGTGGTCTTGACCGAGTCGGTCGTCTCGACGAACTTGGTGAACCCGAGCTTCTCGAGCTCGCGCTTGAGGTCGGGGACCGGGTAGTCGGGGAGCAGGACCGTCGCGTCCTTGCTGACGTTCTCACGCAGGTTGCGCTCGTCGAAATGGTCGAGGTGCAGGTGCGAGACGTAGAGGTAGTCGCACTGGCCGAGCGCTTTCCAGTCGAGTTCGGAGTTGTCGGGGAACGGCACCCACGACGCGAAGTACGTCGGGTTGGTCCAGGGATCGCAGAGGATCGAGCCTGCGTTGGTCTGGAGGTGGAAACCGGCGTGTCCGATACTGGTGATCTGCACGTGGGGCCTTTCGTGTTCGCGCGGGGGCTGAAGTTCTACGGGTCGCGCGGTGGAGCTCTCGACCATCCAATCTATCGACTGCGTGCAACTCGCGTCATGGGGCTTCGGTACCGTTCTCGATCGCTGTGACAGGGCGCACTTCCTCGTATGTGCCCGCGGGTGTAGATGAGTCACGCTCAGGTGTTGCGGCACTGGCTAAGCTCGACACATGGAACCCGTGTACGCCTCTGTGATCACAACCGCGCGACTGTTGTGGCTGGCCGAAGGCCTGAAGTTCGAGATCTCCGGCGTCGAGAACGTCCCGAAGAGCGGGCCGGGCGTGGTTGCGCTCAATCACACGGGCTACATGGACTTCACCTACGCGGGCATCCCGGCGTATCTCCAGGGCAAGCGGTACGTGCGGTTCATGGCGAAGAAAGAGGTCTTCGACAACAAGGTCTCGGGGCCGATCATGCGGGCGCTCAAGCACATCCCGGTCGACCGGGCCAATGGCGCCGACAGCTATCACCAGGCAGTCGAGTACCTCAAGCAGGGCGAGCTGGTCGGGGTATATCCGGAGGCGACGATCAGCCGGAGTTTCGAGCTCAAGGACTTCAAGAACGGTGCCGCGCGCATGGCACTCGAGTCCGGGGCGCCGCTGCTCCCGACGGTGATCTGGGGGGCGCAGCGCGTCTGGACCAAGGGATACCCCAAGCAACTGGGCCGCACGGGCTACAAGATCATGGTCGGCGTGGCCGAGCCGATCGAGCCCGTCGGCGACCCTGACACCTTGACCGCGCAGTTGCACAAGTCGATGGGCGAGAAGCTGCTCGAACTACAGGACGCCTACGGTGAGCACCCCAAGGGCGAGTTCTGGGTGCCCGCGCGACTGGGAGGTTCGGCGCCGACGCTGGAGGAAGCCAACCGCCTGGACGCCGAGGAGAAGGCTGCCCGGGACGCGCGCAGGGCGGCGCGTGACGAGTCGTCGCCGGAGTAGGCACCCCGAGTGGTTGCCCTCAGGTGGGCGGCGGCCTGCCCGATAGGCTGGACGGGTGAGTTCTGAGTCGAGAGGTGACAACGGCGACTCGTCGCGTCGGGAGCCGGTCTTCCGTGTTCTCGAACTGATCGCCACCGGAATCGTCCGCGGCCAGAAGATGGACCTCCGATTCGACGGTCTCGACAACATCCCCGCCGACGGCGGTGCGGTCCTGGTGATCAACCACACGAGCTACGTCGACTTCCTGCCCGCGGCGTACGGCGTGTACCAGGCGGGGCGTCGAACGCGGTTCATGATCAAGTCCGAGATGATGGATATCGCCATCATGCGGTTCTTGATCACCCTCACCCGCTCCGTGCCCGTTGATCGATCGCAAGGTGTCGAAGCCTTTCGGGGCGCGGTCTCGTCGCTGCGAGAGGGTCGGATCGTCGCGGTGTATCCGGAGGCGACGATCAGTCGCAGCTTTGAGCTCAAGGACTTCAAGACCGGTGCGGTGCGCATGGCCGCAGAGGCAGGAGTGCCGTTGATTCCGACCATCGTCTGGGGAGCGCAGCGACAGTGGACCAAGGGTGGCACACGTGACATGGGGCGCAGTCGGATTCCGGTGCGCGTGCGCTACGGCAGTCCGATAACGGTTGCGGCCGCGAGTAATCCGGAGCAGGAGACATCGCGATTACGAGACGTGATGCGCGAGCAACTCCTGCGTGTTCAGCACGATTACGGATCGCACCCGGAGGGTGAGTTCTGGGTGCCCCACCGACTCGGTGGTTCGGCACCCACACCCGAGGAGGCTGCGGTCATCGAGAAGGACGAAGCCGAGCGCAAGGCTGCTGCCCGCGAGCGAAAGGCCAATGGTGAGTGACGCATCCGCAGCGTCGACCGGCGAGAGCACAGTCGGATTCGACGGCCCGCCGACACTGATTGCCAGCGACGTCGACGGCACCCTGATCGACGACCAGAACACGGTGTCGCCCTTCACGATCGGCGTACTCGGGGCAGCGTGTGATGCCGGCACCGAGTTCGTCCTGGCGACGGGCAGGCCACCTCGTTGGATCGCCGAGATCACCGACCAATTCCCGGGTTCCGCGGTCAACGTGCGATATGCGGTATGCGCCAACGGTGCGATCATCTACGACATCGCGAACGACAAGATCGTGTATTCGGCTCTGCTGCAAACCGATCGGCTCGCGGTGCTCCGCGAGGTGATCGCGCGGTGTCTTCCCGACGCCGGGGTTGCCGGAGAACGGGTCGGCTCGTCGGAATTCGACGCTGCGACACCGCCCTTCGTGGCGACCGCGGGTTATCGACACGCGTGGCTCAACCCCGACCACATCGAGGTAGGCGACGACGAGGTCTACTCGGAGCCGGTGGTGAAACTGCTTGTGCGACAGCCCGATCTGGCCAGTGGTGAGATGGCGCGGCGACTTCTGCCGGAGGTCGACGGCATCGCGCAGGTCACCTTCTCCACCGACAACGGACTGATCGAGCTCTCGGTGCCCGACACGCACAAGGCGTCGGGTCTCGACAAACTGATCGACCTCGCAGGGCTTTCGGGCGAGCGCACCGTGGCGTTCGGTGACATGCCGAACGACGTCGAGATGCTCACCTGGGCCGGGCACGGGGTTGCGATGGGACACGCGCATCCGGCTGCGATCGCCGCCGCCGACGAAGTCACGGTCGGCAACAACGAGGACGGCGTCGCGCGGGTGCTCGCGCGGTGGTTCGGGTAGAACCACCGCGCAAGCTGAGGTCGAGGGGTCAGGCGAGTCCGAGCGCGAACGCCCCTACGAAAGCGCGCACCGCGTCGGAGTTCGGTGGGTGGAAGCTGCCCGCGCGTACGTCGCGGTAGAGCCGCTCCAACTCGTTACGACGATGCAGCGCACCGGCTCCCGCGATCTCGAGCGCAAGGTCGGTGACTTGTCGGCCGACCCGGGTGCTGTTCTCCTTTGCGGCGAACAGCCGTAGGAGGGCACGGTCGCCGAGATCCTCACCGGCGGTGAGCGACTTGGTGAGGTCGTCCAGTGCGCCGGTCACGGCTTCGAGTGCCAGTTCGGCCTCCGCGACGTGATACTGCGTGAACGGCTTGTGGGCGACGGTTTCACCGTCGAGGCTGAGCGCGCTGCGCGACGTCGCCGAGGCGATCGCGAGATCGAGTGCGCGGCGGGCGATTCCGACGTAGATGTTGCCGAGTGCCGGAAGTACCCACGGGAAGATGCCCGCGACGTATCCGGTGGGTTGCTCGCCGAGTTCGACGACGCCGACGGTGCGTTCGTGCGGAACGAAGACGTTGTCGAGCAGAGTGTCGTGGCTTGCTGTTGCCCGCACACTCAGGGTGTCCCAGGTCTCGACGGTGGTGACGCCTTCTCCGCGAGGAATGAAGGTGTGCACGATCTTTGGGTGTTCGGGGTCGGAGTTGTCGCGGGCGTGCACGCCGAGCCAATCCCACGCCGGTGACAGCGAGGTGAAGATCTTTCGGCCGGTGATGCGGTAACCACCCTCGACCGGAGTCGCGATGGTCGTCGAATCGTCGATGACGAGGTCGTTGCCGGGTTCGCCGTGTCCGGCGGCGATGACCTTGCCCGCCGCGACCTCGTCGGCAAGCCAGGAGACATCCGAATTGCCCTGTGCCAGTTGATCGGTGATCGGGCCGACCCAGTACAGGTGCATGTTGATCCCGAGCGCGGTGGCAGGTGCGAACGTGGCCAGGCGGCGCTGCTCGGCGTTGAGCTGGTGCAGCGTCAGGCCGAGGCCGCCGCGTTCGACCGGCAGCGTTGCGCGCAGGTAGCCGAGTTCGGAGAGGTCGGCGAGGTCGTCGGCGAAGAAGGTGTTGTCGCGATCATGGGCGACGGCGCGCTCGCGGAAGCGTTCGAGGGTGTCCTCGGGGATCACCCATTCGGTGGTGGTCGGTTGAATTGTTGTCTCTGTCATGGCGTTTCCCTTATGGAGTTGCGGCTGTTGTGTTTTCGGCGGTGGAGTTTCCGCTGTGGCGGTGTTGGGCGGTGGGTGTCAGTCGAAGAACTGGTCGTCGGGGCGTACCTGCAGCGCGATGCTGAACCGGTTCGCCGCGGCGAAGGCTGCGACGACCTGGATCGCCTCGTAGATTGCGGCGTCGTCGAGTCCGAGGTCGCGCAGCGCGTCGAGGTCGTCGTCGGAGACTTCCCCCGGGCGGACCGAGAGCGTGGCCGCGAAGTCGGCGAGTGTGCGCTGGCGGGCGGTGAGTTCACGGACCTCGCGGTAGTCGACGGCGATTCGGGTGCCGAGCTTCTTGTCGCCGAGTGCATCGCCGAGGCTCACGGCGTGATTGAGACGGCAATAGGAGCAACCGTTTTCGGCAGAACTGACTGTGGCGATCAGTTCACGGTCGGCGTAGGGGAGCAGGCCGGCGTTGGGGTCGAGCAGTCCGAGGATGTATTCGTTGAACCGCGCGGCGTGTGCGCCACCGAGCGCGAACGCGCGCACCCAGTTGGGGATGTAGCCCAATTGACGCTCGATGGAACGGATCTGGCGTTGAAGATCGTCGGGCAGGTCGTCGATCTCGGGCACCGTGAGGCGCGAGATCTGGGTCTCGGGAGCGACGTCGAGCGTGTTTGTCATGAGGTGTCCCCTGAAGGTGGAAGTCGGTGCGGTTCTGATGCCGGTGAATCGTCGATCTGCGTGATGCCGTGCGGCAGACGGGCCCGCGGTGGTGCGTCGAACGATAGGAAGCGTCGCGAGCGACCGACAGGTTAAGAACTGCGGCGATCCGAAAGTTGGGCACGCCCAGTGGGCTTTACGGAGCGCCCAGTCGGCCGTACGGAACGCCCAGTCGGCCGTACGGAGCGCCCAGGCGGCGTGGATGCGCGCGTGGTCGGGGCGAGGAGGCCGTCCAACTCGTGACGCGGTTGTTATGCCCTGAGGTTGGTATTTGGAAGAAGAATCACTATGGTCACATACGTCCCATTAGTCACATCTGTAACAGGCCTCGATGGGGAGAGTCTGACCAACTGCGCGCTGGAGGTGCGGACAGCCGTGAAACTCCGACTGTCGAATCCGTTCGTCTCCCGGGCGCGTCCGGGGAGTCGACGTCGTCGAACATCGTCTGCGGTCGTCTGTGCCGTTGCCCCTGCGCTGCTGGTGGGAGGGGTCATCGCGGGCGACGGCTTCTCTGCGCGATCCGACATCGGTCTCGTGGCCGACCCCGGCGTGGTCCTGATCGGACACGGGCACGG
The DNA here is from genome assembly GCF_001665905.1 of Gordonia sp. 852002-50395_SCH5434458. Taxonomy (NCBI): domain Bacteria; kingdom Bacillati; phylum Actinomycetota; class Actinomycetes; order Mycobacteriales; family Gordoniaceae; genus Gordonia; species Gordonia sp. 852002-50395_SCH5434458. The sequence goes on along the minus strand of NZ_LZTC01000020.1, from coordinate 89,920 downwards.
TCACGGCCGTGGCATGGGCCAGTGGGGTGCATACGGGTACGCCAAGAAGGGCTGGTCGTCGTCGAAGATCCTGCAGCACTTCTACGGCGGGACGACGCTGAGCAAGGCCGACCGCCCCGACATCACCGTCGGGCTGAGCAAACAGTCCGCGGTCAACGTCCGCGCTGACGCAGGTGCGCGTGTGGGCAGTGTGCAGGTGCAGCCGGGGCAGGCTGTCAGCATCTCGGGTGGAACCGCGACCATCACCAACGGCTGTGGCGGCGGCGCGGTGCAATCGGTGCCCGCGACCTTCGTCGATCCGATCAACCCGGCGACCAATCGCCCCGGTGGCGAGTTGCTGAAGTTCTGCGGATCGAACGCGGCGTATCGCGGTTCGCTCGGGCTCGACGGCGGACGCGTGGTCAACAAACTGAACCTCGACGACTACGTCAAGGGTGTGATCGCCAAGGAGAGCATTCCGAGCTGGGGCGACTCGGGCGGCATGGAAGCGCTCAAGGCGCAGGCCGTCGTCGCGCGGAGCTACGCGCTCTCGGCCATCGCGGGCGGCAAGAAGATCGACGACACGCAGAACTCCCAGATGTACGGCGGAGTCGCGGGTGAGGACCCGCGCACCAATCGTGCGGCCGACGCGACCGCGGGACAGATCCTGCGGCAGAACGGCCAGCCGGCGTTCACGGAATTCTCCGCGTCGACCGGTGGTTACACCGCGGGTGGACGTTTCCCGGCCGTCGTCGACGAGGGCGATTCGATTGCGCCGGAACACAATTGGACTGCCAACGTGAGTGGGTCGAGCATCGCGTCCGCTTTCGGGGTCGGTGCGCTGCGTAGTTTCGAGGTGATCGAGGCCAACGGGCTCGGGCCGGAGAACGGTCGCGCCTTGCGGGTCCGCGTCTCCGGCTCGGGCGGCACCGTCGAGGCGACCGGCGAGGACGTTCGGACCAAGCTTCAGCTCAAGTCGTCGTGGTTCTCGGTGAAGGGCCAGACGAGTAAGCCGAAGATCGTGACCCCGCCGACGGGGCCGGGTGCTGGCGCCGGGTTGGGTTCTGCTGATCTCGGCTCGCTGATCCCCGACTCGCTGACCGGACTGGCCGACAACCTCGTGCCCGGGTCGTCGAAGCTCCTGGGCATCGCGACCGACGCGCTCAACGGCAAGCTCGGCGATCTCGGTGGCGTCACCGGGCCGCTCGGCCAGGCGGTCGGCGTCCCGACGCTGACGCCCGACGGCGCCGGGGTCACGCAGCTCTTCCAGAAGGGCATGATGTTCTTCAGCCAGCCGACCGGCGCCCACGCGCTCGCGGGCAAAGGGCTGGCCGACTTCCAGCAGCGCGGCGGCGTCCCCGTGCTCGGCTTCCCGCGCGCCGACCGGCTGCGCTGAGCGGTCGGGTCGGGCCGGCCGCGGTCAATCAGTGCGGCGGCCCGATCGCTGTGGCGTCGAGCCAACCGCCCGAGCCGACGACCCCCGAGCCGACGACCCGGCCCGACTACTCCGGGCCGGCGTCGACGACCTGGGCGGCGATGTCGACGAGTTTGGTGTTCGAGTCCTGGGAGAGCCGCGCGAGGAGGCTGAACGCCTGGTCGGGGCTGAGTCGGTACCGTTCCATCAGCATGCCCTTGGCCTGGCCGATCAGGTCGCGTGAACTGAGCGCCGTGCGGAGCTGCTCCTTCTCGCGCACCGCCGAGAACGCAGTCGCGGTGTGGGCGGCGAACAACTGGCCGAGGGCCCGCGCCTCGTCGTCGAAGGCGTTCGGAACAGTGCTGTGCAGGTTGAGTGCGCCGCGTTCTTCGCCCGCGATGTAGAGGCAGAAGCACGCCATCGACCCGATGCCGAGGTCGGCGGCCGCTGCGCAGAACGTCGGCCAACGCGTTTCTCGACGCATGTCGTCGATCCAGATCGTGGTGTCGTCGGTGGCCGAGCGGATGCACGGTCCCTCGCCGAGTTCCTGTTGAAGCGCGTCCGATTGTGCCGCGATCTCGCCGATCATCACCGGCGTCTCGATCCGGCCTTCGGTGACGATGGTGATGCTGGCGTAGTCCGAGCCGATCGCCTCGGCGGCGGCCTTGGTGAACAGGCGCAGCAGCATGTCGCTGTCGGTGCTCTCCGACTGCAGTTGCGCGACAATGCGAGCGATCTCCGAACTCTTCTGTGCGATCTCAGTGCCCGTCCACGTGGTCGGTGCGTCTGTCCGCGAGGTGAGGTCAGTCAACGGTTACTCCTTCGGCAAGGCATCCACACAGCACTTCGTCACAGGCGCACATTTGGTGCTGTGCGGAGACGTTTGGCCGCGACCTTTCAGCCGAAAACATACTCCGTACCCCGGAGGAGATGCGACGTGATCGAGCTGCCGAGAATGGGCTGTGGGTTGTCGTCCGCGTTGCGGGGACGCTTCTGCTCCGCGAAGGATCGCGCAGCGGCATTCTTCACGGCCATCACGATCGGCGAGACGCCGATGGTTTGCACACGGTGCCACGGCACATTCGCGTCGCCGGGATGTGCCCAGTACCAGAGCCAGATCGGGTACATCCACAGTTGGATACCGCGTGGTTTTGCGACACGCATGGCGGCCTGGCCGACGGCTTCGTGATCGGCCTCGCCGTCGTGATCCCAGACGGCCAAGAGGCCGTTTCGGGCGCCCGGCCGGTCGTCGAGGGCGTCGGTGATCATCGCGTCGAGCCGGTCGGGGTACTGCTCGAGGGTTCCCGAGTGGAGGCCGCCCCACCGCGGGAGGTCAAGGCCGAGCAGCATCGACGCGGCATCGAGTTCGAGGTGTCGACGGTTTGCCAGTTGCTCCGGCGATCCGGGGTGGGTCGCATGGCCGTCGGAGGCGCAGATCGTGACCACCTCGATGCCGTTCGCCGCCGCGGCATGCACGAGGCCACCGGCCCCCAGGATCTCGTCGTCGGGATGAGCTGCGACGACGACGAGGCGATCGATGTCGAAGGCAACCTGTGGCCAGCTCTGCGAAGCCAGCCAGGTCAGCCACTCCGGTTCCGGGGTGCCGAACGACTGCGGTGGCTGACTGTGCGTCGGCGCGGGAAAGAACCGGGTCATCGGCGTGCGGGGCGGAATCGGGACGTCAGACGTCGAAGAACTACGCAGAGAGACTGGTGGGGTGATGTGCTGGGAGGTCATTGGCGGACTCCTCGGGGAGTTGCGCAATCCGCGGTACTCGAACAGCGGTACACAAACTGCGTCGCACAGTCTTCGGTGAGCCGTTTTCTACAGCCCGATGTATTGATTATACCGGCCCTGGCCAGCCTTAATTGTGTGCTCGGGGCACATCACGTCCGAATAGGGGACTCGCGACGTCGTCTCAGGGTGTTCGCGCGTGTCGACCACCTCGACCCTGCGTGCGTCGACGACGCTGCCCCCGCGTGTGTGGACGACTCCCCTGCGTGTGTGGATAGCACCGTTGTCGGGTCCGTTACCCTGAACACCCGTGGCCACCAATAGCACCGTCGTGTCGAACTCCGCCTTCGATCTGATCATCGTCGGATCCGGGTTCTTCGGTCTCACCATCGCCGAGCGCGCGGCGACCCAGCTCGACAAGCGGGTTCTGGTGGTCGAGCGCAGGTCGCACATCGGCGGGAACGCTTATTCGGAGGCCGAGCCCGAAACCGGTATCGAGGTGCACAAATACGGCGCCCACCTGTTCCACACGTCGAACAAGAAGGTGTGGGACTACGTCAATCAGTTCACCGACTTCACGGGCTACCAGCACCGGGTGTTCGCGCTGCACGACGGCCAGGCGTACCAGTTCCCGATGGGACTGGGCCTGGTGTCGCAGTTCTTCGGCCGGTACTACAGCCCCGATGAGGCGCGCGCGCTGATCGCCGAGCAGTCCAGCGAGATCGACACGAAGGACGCCAAGAACCTCGAGGAGAAGGCGATCAGCCTGATCGGGCGCCCGCTCTACGAGGCGTTCATCAAGGCGTACACGGCCAAGCAGTGGCAGACCGACCCCAAGAACCTGCCCGCGTCGAACATCACGCGGCTGCCCGTGCGCTACACCTTCGACAACCGCTACTTCAACGACACCTACGAAGGGTTGCCGGTCGACGGGTACACCGCGTGGCTGGAGAACATGGCGGCCGACGAGCGCATCGAGGTGCGCACCGACACCGACTGGTTCGCCATCCGCGACGAGATCCGCGCCGCCAACCCCGACGCACCGGTCGTCTACACCGGCCCGCTCGACCGGTACTTCGACTACTCGGCGGGACGCCTGGGATGGCGCACCCTCGACTTCGAGACCGAGGTGCTGGCAACCGGCGACTTCCAGGGCACCCCGGTGATGAACTACAACGACGCCGACGTCCCGTTCACGCGTATCCACGAGTTCCGCCACTTCCACCCCGAGCGCAAGAACTATCCGACGGACAAGACCGTCATCATGCGCGAGTTCAGCCGATTCGCCAACGACGACGACGAGCCGTACTACCCCATCAACACCCCGGAGGACCGCGACAAGCTCGCCGCCTACCGGGAGCTTGCCAAGACCGAGACCGCAGACGCCAAGGTGTTGTTCGGCGGCCGGTTGGGCACCTACCAATACCTGGACATGCACATGGCGATCGCGAGTGCGCTCACCATGTTCGAGAACACGCTGGCGCCGCACCTGAGTGACGGTGCGCCGCTGGCGGAGGCGGAGTAGATGAGTGTGACTGTTTCCAACGAAACGACGTCTGTCGAGACGATCGAGACCACCGGGGCGCAGCCGGCGACGGCGCCGAGCGTTCCCGAGTCGAAGGCCGTCGAACTACTGCAGCGGGTCATCTTCCCGCGGCCGGGTGAGCCCATCGACGTGCGCTCGCTCTATCAGGTGGAGTCCGACAACAACACTCGTCGTGCCCACGCGCCGACCAGGACGTCTGTGCTTCTCGCAGGCGAGTCGGAGGTCAGCTTCGAGACCTACTTCAACGCGTTCGCGGCGTCGTATTGGCGACGCTGGTCGGTCCTGAAGTCGGTTGTGCTGCGCGTCGAGGTCCGCGGCACGTGCCGCGTGGACCTCTACCGCTCCAAGGTCGACGGTTCGCGCATTGGAATCGGCGGCGACCTGGTGCCCACCGACGAACATGGTTACGGCGTCATCGAATTCGAGCTCGACCTCGGGCCATTCGAGGACGGCGGATGGATCTGGTTCGACGTCACCACCGACACCGACACCGAAATCGTCTCGGCGGGTTGGTATTCGGCGGTTGCAGCGGCTACAGGCCCGGAGACCAAGCGCGTCACCGTCGGCATCCCGACCTTCAACCGGCCGACGGACGCGGTCAATGCACTGGCCGCGCTCACGTCGGATCCGTTGGTGGACGCGGTGATCGACGCCGTGCTCATGCCCGACCAGGGCACGCGCAACGTCGTCGACGAGCCCGGCTACGAGGAAGCTTCCGCAGCGCTCGGCGATCGGTTGCACATCTTCGACCAGGGCAACCTCGGCGGCTCGGGCGGCTACGCGCGCATCATGTACGAGGCGCTGCGGCTCACCGACAGCCCGTACATCCTCTACATGGACGACGACATCGCGATCGAGCCGGATTCCATCCTGCGCGCGCTCGCGATGTCGCGATTTGCCAAGTCGCCCATGCTCGTTGGCGGTCAGATGCTCAACCTGCAGGACCGCAGTCACCTGCACTCGATGGGTGAGGTGATCAATCACCACAACTTCATGTGGACGGCCGCGCCCTTCGTCGAGTACGACCACGACTTCGCGCAGTACCCGTTGCGCGACAGGGAGAATTCCAAGAACCTGCATCGTCGGATCGACGTCGAGGGCAACGGCTGGTGGATGTGCATGATCCCGCGTGAATGCGCGGAGCAGATCGGCCTACCGATGCCGTTGTTCATCAAGTGGGACGACTGGGAGTACGCCCTGCGTGCCGCGAAAGCGGGCTACCCGACGGCGACGATCCCGGGAATCGCCATCTGGCACATGGCCTGGAGTGACAAGGACGACGCCATCGACTGGCAGGCGTACTTCCACCTTCGCAACCGGCTCGTCGTCGCCTCGATCCACCACGACGGTCCGATCAAGGGGATTCTGCAGTCGATGGTCAAGGCGACTGCCAAACATCTTCTGAGCCTTGAATATTCGACGGTGGCGATTCAGAACGAAGCGATCCGCGACTTCCTCGCGGGACCGGATCACATCCGCGACCTGTTGCCGACAGCGCTTCCCAAGATCGCGGAGATGCGTAAGCAGTACCCCGACGCGGTCGTGTTGCCCTCGGCGACCGAACTGCCTCGAACCAGCGGGGAGGCAACGCATCTCGGTGTCAATGTGCCGACCAATCCGGTGAGCAAGATCAAGGCGCTCGCGGCGTCGGTGGTCAACAACCTGCGCCCGGCAGACCCTCGTCATCACGAGGTGCCGCAAGCCAACTACCCGCCCATCGAGGCGCGGTGGTTCTCGCTCGGGCGGGTCGACGGTGTCACGGTCACCACGGCGGATGGTCGGGGAGTGGTGTATCGCCAGCGAGACCGCGACAAGATGATCGCGCTCGCACGCGAATCCGCTGCCCTGGTGCGTGAACTCAACGAGAGGTTTCCTGAGATGGCGCAGCGCTACCGCGCCGCTCATCAGGACTTGACCAGTAAGGAGAGCTGGGCGGGTGTCTTCGGAATCGAATGATCGGGACGTCGCGGAACGCGACGAGTCGTCGAACGATGCAGTCAGTCGCGGCGAGAGCCGCGAGGTCGACGCGCTGATCGCCATCCAGGATGCGCTCTACGACCGACCCGGTGTGCTCCCGACAGCGCGGGCTCTCTCGCATTTCGGAGAGCATTCGCTCGGTTGGCTGGCCATCTCGGGACTCGGGTACGCCGCCGCTCGTCGTCGGGGCGACGCCACGGCGCAACGTCGATGGGTCGAGGCCGGAGTCGGAGCATTCGGGACGCACGCGGCGTCGGTGATCATCAAACGCATCGTCCGACGCCCCCGGCCGCACGACCCCAGAATCCGGATCGGGGTGTCGACGCCGAGCAAGTTGAGCTTCCCGTCGTCGCACGCGACGTCGACAACTGCGGCGTCGATTCTGATCGGTCGGGCCGCCGGTTTGCCGCCCTACCTGCTACCGGCACTTCTGGTGCCACCTATGCTCACCTCGCGGCTTGTGCTCGGGGTTCACTATCCGAGCGACGTCGCCGCGGGAGCCGCACTCGGCGCGCTGGGTGCTGGAGCCGTCATCGGTGCTGACACGCTGTTCGAGCAGGCATCACGCACGGCTGCAGGGCATCCGCGTGCCACGCGCACCGCGCGTGTGGCGGCCCGAGCGGGTGCACTTGCACTGGTGCCCGGGCAGACCGCACGGACCGCTGCCGCGTGGGCGATCAGGAACCGAGGAGAGGCATGAGCGAGGAGCCCATCGAGCACGGCAAGAAGGTCGGCCCGCCGAAGAACCGGGTCGACGGCCTGATCAAGGCGCTCCGCCCACGCCAGTGGGTGAAGAACGTCCTGGTGCTGGCAGCTCCGCTCGCCGCGGGCAGCATCACCGACGCACACGTGCTCGGCCGCGCGGGTATCGCCTTCGTGGCGTTCTGTCTCGCGGCGTCGTGCATCTACCTGATCAACGACGCGATCGACGTCGAATCCGATCGCAACCACCCGACCAAGCGTTATCGGCCGATCGCCGCCGGCGTGGTGCCGGTCAAGCTCGCGTACGTACTCGCGGTGGTGCTCGGTGTGGCGTCGCTGCTGATCGCCTATTCGGCGAACTGGCAGACCGCGGTGGTCATCGCGATCTACCTGGTGATCCAGCTCGGTTACTGTTTCGGGCTCAAGAACCAGCCGGTCATCGACATCTGCATCGTCTCGTCCGGCTTCCTGCTGCGCGCGATCGCCGGTGGTACCGCGACCGACATCAAACTGTCGCAGTGGTTCCTGCTGGTCATGGCCTTCGGATCGCTGTTCATGGCAGCGGGCAAGCGTTACGCCGAGCTGGTTCTCGCCGAGCGAACCGGCGCAAAGATCCGCAAATCGCTGCAGTACTACACCACGAGTTACCTGCGTTTCGTGTGGACGCTGTCGGCGACGCTCGTCGTCGCGTTCTACGGCCTGTGGGCGTTCGACAAGAACTCCGGGCACGACACCAACGTGTGGTACGCCATCTCGATGGTGCCGTTCACCATCGCGATTCTGCGCTATGCCGTCGTCGTCGACGGCGGTACCGCGGGCGAACCCGAAGAGATCGCCTTCGGCGACCGCATTCTGCAGATCCTGGCGCTGGCATGGATCGTCTGTGTTGGTGTCGCGGTCTATGTCGTCTGACGTTCGTGACGAGCCCGCTCGCGCGGGGCGACACAGACTTCGAGAGATCCCCGGCACCGCGGACTCCTATGACGACGCCGACCGAGCCGTGGGCACCGACGTCACGATGGTGATCCCCGTCATCGGTGAGCGGTCTGGTGCCGCCGATCCGGAAACCGGTCCCGTCGGCGAGGACACCGGAGCTGATGTCGGCTCTGATGACGTCGGCCCCGATGACGTCCGCACTGACGACAAGGTCGACGACGAGAGTGACAAGGCCGTCGACGGTGCGGCCGCCGGCCCCCCGCCGGGAGCGGGGCGTCGGCGATTTCTGTCGTCGTGGGGGCCGCGTGAGTGGACGGCGACGGTCAGTTTCCTGATCGGGGCCATCGGGGTCGCAACCTTCTTCGCGATCGGTGCGTGGCAGCGTCGCTGGATCGCCGACGACGGTCTGATCGTGCTGCGCACGCTGCGAAACCTCTTCGCAGGCAACGGACCGGTGTTCAATGCGGGCGAGCGAGTCGAGGCGAACACGTCGACGGCGTGGACCTACCTGCTGTGGTTCTGGGCATGGGTGACCGACGGTCAGCTCGAGTACGTCGCCCTGTGGGTCGCACTGGTGCTCTCGGTATCTGCGATCCCGATCGCGATGTACGGCACGGCGCGACTGCTCGGACCGCGCATCACCGGTCCCGCTGCAACCGGGATCACGCTGCTGCTGCCGCTGGGAGCGATCATCTATATCGCGATCCCACCCGCGCGTGACTTTGCCACGAGCGGCCTGGAAAACGGGCTGTGCATCTTCTGGGTCGCGGTGCTCTGGTGTCTGCTGATCGCCTGGTCCCGAAGACGGTCCGGTGGTGCCGCTCCGGAGGGCGCGCAGAGAAACGCGGGATACCGAGGAGCAGCGGCGACGCTGTTCCTCGCGTTCTGGGCGGGTCTCGCGCCGCTGATCCGGCCAGAACTCGCCGTGGTCGGCGGAATCGCCTTGCTGTTGGTCTTCCTGGCGCCGCTGACGTGGAAGATGCGTGTCGGCGTTGTGCTGTGTGCCGCGGTGTTGCCGGTTGGCTATCAGATCTTCCGGATGGGCTACTACGCACTGCTCATTCCCAACCCTGCCGTCGCGAAGGATGCGAGCGGGTCCAAGTGGCATCAGGGTTTCGTCTATCTCGGCAACCTCTTCGGGCCGTACACGCTTGTCCTTCCGGTCGTCCTCGCGATCGTTGCGGGAGTCCTGATCGTCGTGGGCATCCGGATGAACCGCACGGCCACACGAGACGACTCGAGCGCCGCGGCGTCGTCAAAGGACACGTCGAAGGACACAGAACGCCCGACGGTCCGCGAGCGACTGTCACGATGGTCGCGCAATCTGCAGACTCCGACGACCGTCACGGTGGCCATCGTGGTCGCGGGATTCGTGGTCGGCGTCTACTGGCTGCGCCAGGGTGGCGACTTCATGCACGGCCGTGTGTTGCTGACGCCGATGTTCACGATCCTGCTCCCGGTCATGGTCATACCGCTCTCGCTGCCCGCTGTTGCCGATGTCCGCGCGGCCTTCGGACGCGGCGTCGACGCGGTGAAGGACCGGGGTCGGCGCCGACGCGTGATGGTGCAACTCGGCGGTGCGACCGTGATGGCTGCGCTGTGGATCACGACGCTCGTCTGGGCGATCGTCTGCCATGAGAAGGTGCTGCCCAACGCCGGCATCGACATCGGACGCAGCGGCATCGTCGACGAGCGTCGGTTCTACGTCACCAACATGGGCAACGAAAACCCGGTCACCGCAGCCGACTACCTCGACTACCCACGCATGCGTGCCATGGTCGAGCGGATCGACGAGTACCGGACGCAGGGTGGAGTGATCCTGCCGTCGAACAACTACGACGAGTGGTACGTGGCCAAGCTGCCGGACAACACCCCGCAGTCAGAGCGCAAGGCGACCGTCTACTTCCTCAATCTCGGGATGACGAGCATGAACGCTCCGCTCGACGTCCGCGTGATCGATCAGATGGGACTCGCGTACCCGATCGCCGCACACACCGAACGCCTCGAGGACGGTCGCATCGGGCACGACAAGAACCTGCCCGCCGAGTGGGTCATCGCGGAGTCCGGCGCCTATCCCAAATGGCCGGTGCTGCCGGGCTTCCTCGACGAGGACATGGTTGCGCAGGCGAAGGAAGCGCTGACGTGTTCGCAGACCGTCGATCGGATCGAGTCGTATAAGGACACGTGGTCCTTCGAGCGTTTCAAGAAGAATTTGCCGCAGTCGTTCGGCTTCTCCGACTACCGCATTCAGCGCAACCCGGAGTACGAACTCCAGCGCTGCGGACTGCCCGTTCCGCCCCGCATGCACCCGAGATGAGCGTCACAATCTGGACAAATCACCCAACGATCTGTGCAGGTCAGACACCTTAAGGGTGGCTAAGTGCATGACAGATTTGTCCTGTTATGTATCGGATAGGTAACGTCGGAGCCTGATAAAGCGATGAGAGATAAGACCGAGCGGTATTGGTCGATCGGCACCACGTCGACGTCGTAAGACGGTCCATGTGGCGACGGTCACACTGATTGTCAGTGTGTTGGACTATGCAATAGGCTCCCGAGTCGTTGTGCATTGCACCGGATTCGGTGTGTATTGCACTCGCAGAGTGTGTCTCGCACAGGTCGTGCGGAGGCCGCATGTGACGGGTGGGAACGTAGTCCAGGGGTAGCCAAGCCGGTCGGGTTGATATCGCGCACGTAACGATCTGGTGCCTGGTGTGTCCTGTGGGGCGCATGGGGACTGGTAACAGAGGAGAGTTTGGTCGATGGGAGTAGCGGTGAGGTCGGGAGCGATGACGCCCGGGAAACGCGGTGGATTCCGGATGCGTAGCCGGTTGGTTGCGGTGACAGTCGCGCTGATGACGATCGCGGGTCTCGCGTCGGTCATCACGGGCGCAGGTACCGCAGATGCACGTGTCAACGGAACCCCCGCAGGCAAGAGCGAGTGGTGGATCGACGCCTGCGGCATGCCGACCAACGGTGCCTTCGGCAACAAGTCGATGGCTCCCGGCAAGGTCAAGGTGCGCTCCTGGTTCAAGCCGGGCAACACCCGCACCGTGATCCTTCTCGACGGGATGCGCGCCCAGTACGACTTCTCGGGCTGGGAAATCAACACCAACGTCCAGGAGCTGGTCAACCGCGGCGTCAACGTCGTCGAGCCGATCGGCGGACCTGCCAGCTTCTACACCAACTGGAACGCGCCGAGTAACTTCAACGGCCAGCAGCGTCGTTACATGTGGGAGTGCGTGATCCAGAACCGCCTCGCGCCGGCTCTGCGCCAGAAGGGCTTCAAGGGCAAGGGCGGCAAGTACGCCATCATGGGCATCTCGTCCGGTGGTAACGCGGCTCTGGTTCTCGCTGCCAAGCGCCCCGATCTCTACTACGCGGCAGGCTCGCTCTCGGGCTACGACTTCCTGAGCGCGCCGGGCATGCACACCATGCTTCGACTGGCCATGCTCGACGTCGATCCCAAGCCGTGGAACGTCGACGCCATGTGGGGTCCCCCGTGGGATCAGCGTTGGTACGACAACGACCCGTTCATGCTGATCAACCGCATGCATCACCTCAAGGTCTTCACCGGATCGGGCAACGGACTCTTCGGCCGCTACAACGCGCTGCCGAACGTCTTCGACGACCTGTTCAAGGGTTCGACGCTCGAGGTGCTGGCGCTGGCACAGCGCAAGGCATTCGAGGTCGCAGCCTTCACGCAGGGCATCAACCTGATGACCTACGACGCCAATGGCACCCACGCGTGGGGCTACTGGCAGGACATGGTGTGGAGCGCCTACCAGCGAGGCTTCTTCCGCTGATCTGATCAGTAACGCTCTACTCGTACGCGACCCCGACCGGGACTCCCGGTCGGGGTCGCGTCGTTTGTGGCCGACCTCGAATTTGTGGCCGACCTCGATAGCGCCACGTCGACTGACCCCATCTGCATCACAAGTCACAGAAATCTCATCCGCCTCAGCGCGTCGCGCGTGGATTCATCGTCGGGACAGGGTAAGAAACACCTGAGGCAAAATGTGGCTAGTGGGATGTGTGTGATTTCTGAGGTGTGCGTAGACGCGTACACAGCGGAGTTCCGCCCCACCGGTGCGAAGGAGTGGGAATCGAATGCGTCGAGCGGTACGCGCTGATCGCGCGAAGGGGGATCGGGTGACGAACGAGCAGGGGTGGCGACGAGGACGTCGGATCACGCGTTTCGCAGCCACGGTGTCGGCGACGATCGCCGTGGCAGTCGGTGTGACGATGGCGGGCCAGGCGTCGGCGCCTGCTGATCCGCCCGCCGCGCCCCCTGCCAACCCGGCAGCGCCGGCTCAACCCGCAGCGCCAGCCCAACCCGCAGCGCCGGCGCCCGCTCAGCCTGCGCCGCCCGCGGCAGCACCCGCGCAGCCTGCAGCGGCGCCCGCTCAGCCCGCACGCGTCACGAAAGTGTTCTGGTACACCGACCGCCGCGTCGCGCTGTGGGTGCACTCGCCCGCGATGAACACCGACATCCAGGTGCAGATCCTGCTGGCGCGTGACTGGTGGGCGCGCCCGGACGCCAAGTTCCCGCAACTGACGATGCTCGACGGCCTGCGTGCGCAGGACGACCAGAGTGGGTGGGTCCTGAACACCAACATCGTCGACTTCTACAAGGACAAGAACGTCAACGTCGTTCTCCCCATCGGCGGTGAGTCGAGCTTCTACACCGACTGGAAGCAGCCCGACCGCGGCAAGACCTACAAGTGGGAGACATTCCTCATCCACGAGCTGCCCCCGATCATCGAAGGCGACTGGCGTTCGACGGACGTCCGCGGCATCGAGGGCCTCTCCATGGGTGGCACCGGCGCGATGATGCTGGCCGCGCGCAATCCGGGCTTCTACAAGTTCGCGGCGTCGTTCTCGGGCATTCTGCAGTTGACGTCGACGGGTATGCCGCAGGCAATCCAGTTCGCTCAGCGCGATGGCGGTGGCTACAACTCGATGAACATGTTCGGACCGCCGAGCGATCCGGCATGGAAGGAGCACGACCCGTTCCTGATCGCCGACAAGCTTCGCGGAACGAGCCTCTACGTCTCGTCGGGCAACGGACTCGTCGGACCACACGACAAGCCGTCGGATATCCCGCTGCTCGCCACGAACTACTCGGGCGTCGGTCTGGAACTGCTCAGCCGCGTCACGTCGCAACAGTTCGCGATCAAGCTCAACCAGCTCGGCATCCCGGGGCAGGCGGTGTACCGACCGTCCGGAACCCACACCTGGGCCTACTGGGAGTTCGAGATGGCGCAGGCGTGGCCGCAGGCTGCGGCGGCGCTCGGACTCGGCGGCGACAAGGTCGCGTGCCGTGCGTCGGCGGCGTTCAAGAAGGTCGCAGACGCCAACAAACTGGGCGGCTGCCTCACCCCCGAGTACGCGGTACCGGGTGGACGCGCACAGGACTTCTACAAGGGTCGCGTGATCACGGGTCCCAAGGGGCCCAAGGAGGTCGCGGGCGCGATCGGTGGGGCATACGCCTCGATCGGCGGTCCCGGCGGCAAACTGGGTCTGCCGACCAGCGACGAACTGCCAACCAGGGACGGCAAGGGACGCTTCAACACGTTCGAGCGCGGCAAGATTTCCTGGACCGCCAATGGCGGGACGGTCATCGGTAAATGACCGCGCGCAGCCTCACCCGGTGCCGAGTGTGTTCGATTGATCGGCACAGCCTCGGCGCCGGGTGTGGGTGCGCTGAGATCTCGCTGAGGAATCGCGGCGTTTTCGCAGGTGACGTCGTTGTGGTGGTCTGTGACGTCTTGCGTTCGGAGTAGCCTGGCACGGTGCCGACAACGACCGGTCGGGTTGTGATGAGGAAGTGATGATGAGGAAGTTCTTCGGGTTGGGTGTGATGGTGGCGGGACTCGCTCTGGCAGGCGGATTGACCGCGTGCTCGGACGACTCGACAGCAAGTGCTCCGATCACGAGTGACCCCGTCACGACGACGTCGATGTACTCGTCTCCGTCGTCGTCGGCCGCGAAGTCGTCGGAATCAGAGATCGAGTCGTCGAAAGCCGCGTCGGACGGCACCAAGGTGTCGGGTTCGACGACGCTGCCCGCGACCGCACCGAACAGCGGCACCAAGGTGCCGGAGAACTTTCCCGGCCCCGGCGGCGAGCCGGTGAGCAACAAGGGCAAGAAGTACCTGCAGGCGCTCAAGGACCAGAACATCAGCTTCGCAGGCGACTCCGACAACTCCGTCGCGCTCAACAGCGCCGAGTACGTCTGTGCGCAGCAGTCCAAGGGAGCCGATCCGACGACCGTGAAGGCTTTCGTGACCGCGATGATCGGCCCGAGTTCGAAGAACGTCGCAGAGGCGAACTCGAAGGCGGACAAGGTCATCAAAGCCGCACGTGACAATTACTGCTAGGTGACGGCCAAGCGAGGTGCCACCGGTCGACGTAAGGGTCGTCGACTCGGTCGTATTGCACTGCTCCTAGCCCTTCTCGCCGTCATCGCGATCGTGTTGATCGTGATCTTGGTGATCACTCTGCTCAAACCCGGACCGCCGAGTATTCCCGGCGGCGAGGGGCCGTCGACCAGCGCTCCACCGTCGCCCGGACGTCCGGAGGCGCAGTCCGCCGACTGTCCGGACGTGTTGACGCTGGTCATACCGGGTACGTGGGAATCGTCGGCCGACGACGACCCGATGAATCCGACGGCCAACAAGGCGTCGCTGATGCGACGGGTGTCCACGGCGCTGCAGAACGAGTACCCGACCTCGCGCACCGAGGTCTACACCGTTCCCTACATCGCGCAATTCCGTAACCCGACCAATCTCAACGACCGCCAGGTCGACTACAACGTGTCCCGACAGCAGGGCTACAACCGCGCTGCGGCAAAACTGCGTGACACCAACAAGAAGTGTCCGCTGACGCGCTACGTGATCATGGGCTTCTCGCAAGGTGCGGTCATCGGAGGCGACCTCGCGAGCAACATCGGCAACGGTCGCGGCCCGATCGCCGCGTCGGATCAGGACCTGGTGCTCGGCGTCGGGCTCATCGCCGACGGCCGACGCGAGAAGGGGCAGCAGAACGACATCGGCCCCGCACCCGACGGTGTAGGTGCCGAGGTCGCGCTCAGCGGGATAGGCAAGCTCGTGCCGGGGATCACGATGACCGGACCGCGAAGCGGTGGGTTCGGCGATCTCCGAGACCGCGTCCAATCTATCTGTGCGCCAGGCGATCTCATCTGCGATTCGCCGACCGTCGCCAATCCGGTCGCTGCGGTCGGTCAGCTCGCGGGCGCGATCAACAATCCCGTTCACGCCATGTACGCGACCAAGCGCTACTGGCAGCTCGACGGCGTCAGCGCCACGCAGTGGATGTACGGCTGGTCGAACAAAGTGATCGCCGACGCCCCGCGTCCCGCACACAACTGACGTAGATCCGACGTCGCGCCCGTCACGCGGCGTCGGATCGTCGCGTTCGCAGTCATGCCCGCGCTCGACTAGGTCGTATGTCCCGTCGAGCCGTGTTTGGGCAGCGCCGTCGACCTGCATTACCGTTGGACGGTCGGGCATATACGCCCACCAGACCAACCGGCAACGCGACCGGTAACCGCAGTGATGCGTGAGGAGAAGCAGGCGACGATGAGTGACCCCGGTGAACTGCGCAAGTTCCGGTTCGGAGCCGGCGGCGAGGGCAACAAGGACGAGGGCGGAGCCCGCAAGTTCGTGAAGCTGGCGCAGACCGCGGAAGAGTACGGCTACGACACGTTCGCGGTACCCGACCACCTGGGCAACCAGGTCGGACCGCTCGCAGCCCTCGGAGCGCTCAGCCAGGCGACGAGCACCATCCGTCTCGGAACCTCCGTGCTCGCCAACGGCTTCCGTCATCCGGCGATCCTGGCCAAGGAGGCCAACACGATCGACGTCCTGAGCAAGGGCCGACTCGAGCTCGGCATCGGCGCGGGATGGATGAAGGAAGAGTTCGACAAGGCGGGGATCGAGTTCGAGTCGCCGGGTGTGCGCATCAGGAAGCTCGACGAATCGCTGACCATCCTGGACAAGCTGATGCGCGGCGAGACCGTCGACTTCGACGGCGAGTTCTATCAGATCCACGGCCTCGAGGGCAGTCCTCGGCCTCGTCAGGGACCGCGACCGCCGATCGCAGTCGGCGGCGGCGGACCGAAGATGCTCGCCCTGGCCGCCAAGCACGCCGACATCATCTCCGTCGCCCCGGGCACCACGCCCGACGGCAAGATGAAGCTGTCGGACATGACGATCGAGAGGACGGCGGCGCGCGTCGACCGCATCCGCGAGGTCGCGGGCGACCGGTTCGCCGACATCGAGCTCAACTGGACCATCGCGGTCATCGTCATCACCGACGACCGCGAGGCCACTGCGGAAATGGCACTCAAGGCGCTTGCGCAGGGGTACCCGCCTAACATTGCCCACGACACCGAGTTCACCGTCGACGACGTGTTGACGTCGCCCTATATCGCGATCGGATCGTTCGAGGAGATCGCCGACCAGATCCGCGAGGTGCGTCGACGCACGACGATGTCGTACGTGGGCGTCTTCCCCACTCAGATGGATGCGTTTGCGCCTGTGCTTGCACAATTGAAGGGGGAGTAACATCATCGACGGCCCATTTCGCATTCGTCGGAATGGGCTGACGTGAATTCGCCTGCGAATGACTCTCGGGATGTGTCGGAATTCCGACGTCGTAAAGGTGCAATCCACCAAAAGCCAAGAATTCGGGTGAGTAGCCGAGTGTGGGCTACCGTGTCACGCGTTATAGATGCGGACGCGACGCCCAAAAGACGTGGTACCTGCGGGGAGTGCCACGACACCGCGCCGACGAGGCGCACGGACGTGGCGTCCCACAAGGGGGCCACAGGAGTAATGGATGCTGAACACAGAATTTGAGCAGTTCCTCGATGAGAGCGGCAACCTGCATTTCAACGAGGACGCGACGCTGGTCGACTATGTCGAACGGAACGTGCGCGATCAGGCTGACACGCTGGCGTACCGCTTCATCGACTACAGCCGCGAACGCGACGGCGAGGCGCAAGACCTCACCTGGGCGCAGTTCGGTAAGCGACTGCGCGCGGTCGCCGCACGGCTGCAGCAGGTCACCAAGCCCGGTGATCGAGTCGCGATTCTTGCTCCGCAATCGCTGGAGTACGTGATCGGTTTCTTCGCGGCGCTCTACGCGAGCAATATCGCCGTTCCGCTCTTCAGCCCCGACGAGCCGGGCCACACCGATCGCCTGACCGCGGTGCTCGCCGACTGCAAGCCGACGGCAATCCTCACCTCGACCAAGTCGGCCGAGGCCGTACGCGACTTCTTCGCCGGCGTGCCCGCCAAGGAACGTCCCCGCGTGATCGCCGTCGACGCAGTCCCCGACTCCGTCGGATCGAGCTGGGTCGCACCGGTCGCGGGTAAGGACCACAACCGCGACACCGTCGCGTACCTCCAGTACACGTCAGGCTCCACCCGCGTGCCCGCAGGCGTCGAGATCACCTACGAGGCTGTCGCGGCCAACTGCCTGCAGATCTACGACTGCATCGAGATCGACCGCAACGCGCGCGGCGTCACCTGGCTGCCGATGTTCCACGACATGGGTCTGCTCACGGTGATCCTTCCTGCGCTCGGCGGCCGCTACATCACGATCATGAGCCCGCAGGCATTCGTCCGCAGGCCGGGCCGCTGGATCAAGGAACTCGCAGCGGCAAGCGACGGCGCCGAGACATACGCGGCAGCCCCGAACTTCGCCTACGAGCACGCCGCAGCACGCGGTCTGCCCAAGGACGGCGAGCACCTCGACCTGTCGAACGTGATCGGCCTGATCAACGGCTCCGAGCCCGTCACCGTCAGCTCGATGAAGAAGTTCAACGACGCATTCGGTCCGTACGGCCTGCCCAAGACCGCGATCAAGCCCTGCTACGGCATGGCCGAGGCAACGCTGTTCGTCTCCGCGACGCAGCGCAACAACGAGGCCAAGATCGTCTACGTCGACCGCGACGAACTCAACGCCGGACACATGAAGGTCGTCGACCAGCACGCACCCAACGCGGTCGCACAGGTCTCGTGTGGACAGGTCGCGCTG
The DNA here is from genome assembly GCF_001665905.1 of Gordonia sp. 852002-50395_SCH5434458. Taxonomy (NCBI): domain Bacteria; kingdom Bacillati; phylum Actinomycetota; class Actinomycetes; order Mycobacteriales; family Gordoniaceae; genus Gordonia; species Gordonia sp. 852002-50395_SCH5434458. The sequence continues at coordinate 71,565 of NZ_LZTC01000020.1, read as the reverse complement.
AGCCAGTGGGCCACGATCGTCGACGCCGCTGAATACGACGAGACCGGAAAGGCCGTCGAGAAAGCCGACGGCGAGGTCGGCGAGATCTGGCTGCACGGCCTCAACATCGGAGCCGGCTACTGGAACAAGGCCGACGAGAGCGAGGCGACGTTCCACAACACCGTCGACACGCCGCTCGAACAGGGCAGCCACACCGACGGCGCGCCCGCAGACGCACAGTGGATGCGCACAGGCGACTACGGCGTCTGGCTCGACGGCGAGCTCTACATCACCGGTCGCGTCAAAGACCTCGTGATCGTCGACGGCCGCAATCACTACCCGCAAGACCTCGAGTTCAGCGCACAGGAGGCCAGCACCGCGCTGCGCCCCGGCTTTGTCGCCGCCTTCGCCGTCCCCGCCAACCAGCTGCCGAGCGTCGTCTTCGAGAACGCCGCCAGCGGACTGAAATTCGACGCCGACGACGCGTCGGAGCAGCTGGTCATCGTGGCCGAGCGTGGACCGGGCAAGAAGACCGATCCGCAGGAGATCGCCGACACCGTCCGCGCCGCGGTGGCCCAGCGCCACGGCGTGATGGCCCGCGACGTACTGCTCGTGCCCGCAGGCTCGATTCCCCGCACCAGCAGCGGCAAGATCGCACGCCGCGCCACCAAGACCGCATATGTCGACGGCCGACTCCGCGGCGGATACAAGCAGGATGCGTTTCCCGATTCGGTGTGATTGGGGCCCGCGGCGCAGCTCTTCGTCGGAGGCGGCGTCGTCGGGGTGGTCGAGCGGCCACCGCTGGTCGAGCTTGTCGAGACCACCCGCTGGTCGAGTGCCCGCCGCTGGTCGAGCCCCCGCCCCGCTGGTCGAGCTTGTCGAGACCACTTCTGCCCACAACCCGCGCAGCCCTGGCTGCGCCGCCAAGTAGTCTGGTGACCGATGTCTGAACTGAACAACGAGCCGAACATCGAGCCTGCGGCCGACGCCGACAGCCCCGACACCGACAGCGTCAACAGCGAGAGCACCGACGGCGAGACCGCCGGTGGGCTGACGGTTTCCGAACTGCGCGACTGGCTGCGGGAGTGGGTCGCGACGTCGACCGGAATCTCCGCGGAGCAGATCTCCGACGACCGTCCGATGGAGGAGTTCGGCCTGTCGTCGCGCGATGCGGTGGCGCTTGCCGCCGACATCGAGGACAAGACCGGCGTCGTACTGACCGCGACGGTCGCCTACAACCACCCCACCATCGCGATGCTGGCCAAGCGCATCATCGAAGGCGACCCCGACGAGGGCCTCGACCTCGACGCCGAGACCTTCTGGATTCGCGAGCGCAACGCCGACGACGACATCGCGATCGTCGGCCTCTCGACACGCTTCCCCAAGGCCGGGCAGACCCCTGACTCCACCTGGGAAGCCCTGATCTCCGGCCGCGACGGCATCTCCGACCTTCCCGACGACCGCTGGGCCGAGTTCAAATCCGACCCGCGCCTCGCGAAGGTGATCGACGAGTCCAACGTCAAGGGCGGCTACCTCGACGACGTCAAGAGCTTCGACGCCGACTTCTTCCAGATGAGTCCGCGCGAGGTCGAGATGGTCGACCCGCAGCAGCGCCTCGCACTCGAACTGGCATGGGAGGCACTCGAAGACGCCCACATTCCGGCCAGCGACCTCAAGGGCGCGCCGGTCGGTGTCTTCATCGGCACGTCGACCAACGACTACCAGCTTCTCGCGGCCATGGGCCTCGACGACGGCGCTCACGACACCGCCGCCTACGCGCTGACCGGAACGTCGACGTCGATCGTCGCCAACCGCGTCTCCTACTTCTTCGACTTCCACGGTCCGTCGGTCGCGATGGACACCGCGTGCTCGTCGTCGTTGGTCGCCGTGCATCAGGCCGTACGCAGCCTGCGCTCGGGTGAATCCGACGTCGCGCTCGCCGGTGGCGTCAACATGATCATCACGCCCGCGGCGACGCTCGGCTTCGACAGCATCGGCGCGCAGGCCAAGGACGGCCACATCAAGGCGTTCTCGGCCGACGCCGACGGCATGATCCGCGCCGAGGGTGGCGGACTGTTCGTACTCAAGCGCATCGCCGACGCCCGACGCGACGGCGACACCGTGCTCGCAGTTGTCGCGGGTTCGGCGGTCAACTCCGACGGCCGCTCCAACGGCCTGCCCGCTCCGAATCCCGAGGCCCAGGTCGAGGTGCTGCGCTCGGCGTACACCGACGCCGCTGTCGATCCGCGCGGCGTCGACTACATCGAAGCGCACGGAACCGGCACGGTGCTCGGCGATCCCATCGAAGCCGACGCCCTCGGGCGCGTCGTCGGGCGCGGTCGACAGGCCGACGCGCCTGCACTCCTCGGTTCCGCCAAGACGAACTTCGGGCATATGGAGTCCGCCGCGGGCGCAGGTGCGCTCGCCAAGGTGGTTCTCGCTATGCAGCACAACAAGCTGCCTGCATCGCTCAACTACTCCGGCCCCAACCCCTACATTCAGTTCGACGCCGGACACCTCAAGGTGGTCGAGGAGCCGACGGACTGGCCGCGCTACTCGGGCCATGCTGTCGCGGGTGTGTCGGGCTTCGGCTTCGGTGGCACCAACGCGCACGTCGTCGTGCGTGAGGCGCTGCCGAGTGATCTGTCGGGCGTGGTCTCGACAAGCTCGACCAGCGGAGACACCCCGACCACCGGAGACGCTGAGTCCTCCTCGTTGGTTGAGCCGTCCCCGCTGGTTGAGCCGTCCTCGCTGGTTGAGCTTGTCGAAACCACCGACGATGACGACGAGGACTTCCTCACCGACGCCGAGCGCGCCGTCCTGGCCGCGCAGGCGAAGAAGGACGACGCGCCCGCCGAGGTCGTCGAAGCCGACCCCGCCGACGGCTTTGCCCCGTGCGCCGTCGAGGGATCGGTTGTGCCGCTGGTGCTTTCGGGATTCCTGCCGTCGCGGCGTCGTAAGGCTGCCGCCGACCTGCTCGAGTGGCTCGAGTCCGACGAGGGTGCGTCGACGCCCCTCGCCGACATCGGACGCGCGCTCGCGCACCGCAACCACGGTCGTTCGCGGTCGGTCGTCATGGCCCGCACCCACGAAGACGCAGTCAAGGGTGTGCGCGCCGTCGCGGAGGGCAAAGCCAATCCTCTTGTGTACTCGGCTGATTCGCCCGACGCCGCAACGGCGGTCTGGCTGCTCTCGGGCTTCGGCTCGCAGCATCGCAAGATGGCCAAGCAGCTCTACCTCGAGAATCCGATCTTCAAGAAGTACGTCGACCGCGTCGACGAGTACGTGCAGAACGAACTCGGATACTCCATCGCGGAGATGTTCGTCGACGACGAGCAGACCTACGGCATCGAGACCGCCCAGGTCGGTATCTACACGATCCAGGTTGCCCTTGCCGACCTCCTGCGTCACCACGGCGCCGAACCCGGTGTGCTGGTGCCGCATTCGATGGGCGAGGCGTCGGCCGCGTACATCAGTGGGGGGCTCTCGCTCGAAGACGCCACACGTGTCATCTGCCAGCGCTCGCGGCTCATGGGCGAGGGCGAGGCGACGCTCTCCGGCGACGACATCCGCCTGATGGCGCTCGTCGAGTACAGCGCGGACGACATCAATGACGTCCTCGTCGACTTCCCCGACCTCGAGATCTGCGTCTACGCGGCACCGACGCACACCGTCATCGGTGGACCCGAGCCTCAGGTCGACGCGATCGTCGCGCGCGCCGAGGCCGAGGGCAAGTTGGGTCGCAAACTGCAGACCAAGGGTGCGAGCCACACGTCGCAGATGGACCCGTTGCTCGGCGAATTGTCTTACGAGCTCACCGGAATCGAGCCGAAGCGCCTCGAAACCGGCTTCTACAGTTCGGTCGATCGCGAGGCCTTCTACCGCGCTGGACACGAGCCCGTGCACACCATCGACTACTTCCTCAAGGGCCTGCGCCACAGCGTGTGGTTCAGCCAGGCGATCTCGAAGTCGGTCGAGAACGGCCACCGGACCTTCCTCGAGCTCTCGCCGAACCCGGCGGTGCTGATCTCCGTTGCCGCAGTGACCTTTTCGGCAGGCTTGCACGACGCCGAGCTGATCGAGACGCTGCGCCGCAAGGAGGACGAGAGCTTCGGTGTCGTCAACGCGCTGATGAAGCTGTACGTCCACGGACATCCCGTCGACGTCGGATCACTGTTCGGCACAGGCGATTACGCCGACATCCCGCGAACCCGTTTCGACCGCAAGCCATTCTGGCTCACCGCGCAGATCTCCAGTGGTGGTACGGCAGGGCGGATTCCCGGTTCGCACGTCGCGCTTCCCGATGGCCGCCACGCGTGGGAGGTCAATGCTGCTGCGGTGACCGATCCGCGTGAGTTGGTTCGTGCCGCGGCCGCAGAGGTATTCGACGACGCGCGCGTCGGCGCTGCAGCTACGCACGGCGAGTTCCCGAAGACCGGCTCGTTGACCACCACACTGAGTCCGCATCCTGGCGGTGCGTCGGTGACGGTGCACACCAAGCGGGACAAGAACTTCCACCTCCTGTTCGAGGCGGTCGTCACGGGCACCACAGAAGCTGGCGGCGGCAGCGCGGAACCTGCCGACGGCGCTGCCGAGCGCGCAGACGGTGCCATAGACCCGGCGAAGGTCGGCTACACCGACACGTCGCTGACGGTCGAGGACGAGGTCGTCGACGACATCGGCAACAAGTGGGACCCGGAATCGGGTGAGTCCGTTGGTGATCGACTCGCGATCATCGTCGGTGAGTCGATGGGCTACGACCCCGAGGATCTACCGCGCGAGATCCCGCTGATCGAACTCGGACTCGACTCACTCATGGCGGTGCGCATCAAGAACCGTGTCGAGTACGAATTCGACATTCCGCAACTGCAACTGCAGGCGATGCGTCAGGCAAACCTGTCCGACGTCGAGAAGTTCGTCGCGTTCGCGGTCACCCACCGCGACCAACTCGACGACCTCGCAGGCAAGGCCGCCGGCGAAGGTGAACTCGACACCGCAGCGCTCAACTCCTACATCGACGAGCAACTCGCGAAGGATGATCTCGACAAGCTCGATCAGCGGGAGGCTGCCGATCAGGGGGGTGATCTCGACAAGCTCGATCAGCAGGGGGCGCTCGATCAGCGGGGTGATCTCGACAAGCTCGATCAGCGGGTTACGACACCTGCAGCAGCGCCGGACCTCACGAGCCAGCAGGCCGTCGCAGAGGCGGCGGGTTCCGACGTTCCGCCGCGAGATGCCGCGGAGCGCTTGACGTTCGGCGTGTACGCGGTCATCACGGGCAAGTCGGCCGGGGGCATCTTCAACAAGCTGCCCGTGCTCGAAGAGGACGTCGCACAGAAGCTGACCGACAAGCTCAACGAGCGCACCGGTGGTGACATCGATGTCGAGGACATTCTCGATTCGGAGACGATCGAGGAGATGTCGGACTACGTCCGCAAGTTCCTCGACGCCGCGGCCGACACCGACGGCTTCATCCGCTACCTGCGTCTGGTGCCGAGCGGCAAGAAGTCTTACGACCCCACCGCGGGAGATCCGGTGCCCGCCTTGCTGTTCCACCCCGCGGGCGGTAACACGTCGGCGTACGAGGCACTGCTCAAGCGGCTTCCCGACGATCAGCCGGTGATCGGTTTCGACCGCGTCGAGGGCACCATCGAGGAACGGGTCGCGCAGTACCTGCCTCGGTTGCGTGAGGTCCAACCGCACGGCCCGTATGTGCTGATCGGGTGGTCGCTCGGCGGCGCGCTCGCGTACGGCTGCGCCAAGGTCTTGCGTGACGAGGGCGAAGAAGTCGCGTTCGTCGGACTGATCGACGTGGTCCGACCGCGCCACGATGTGCCCGACACCCCCGAGAACAAGCGGGCACGGCTCGAACGCTGGAAAGACTTCGCGATCCGCAACTACGATCTCGACCCCGACGTCCCGATCCCGATGGACCGACTCGTCGACGCCGACGACGAGGGCCAGTTCGCGATCATCATGGAGATGGTCTCGATGTCTGGCACCAAGATCCCCGGCGGCATCATCGAGCATCAGCGGACGTCGTTTGTCGACAACCGCGCGCTGACCAACATCGCGCCGCAGCCCTATAGCGGCAAGGTGATCCTCTACCGCGCCGACAAGATGCACGACGGCGCAATCGAACTCGAGCCCCAGTGGGCGGAGATCGACGAGGATGGTCGGTGGGGCGAGGTCGTCGACGACCTGGAGATCATCCATATCGGCGGCGATCACCTGTCGATCGTCGACGAGCCGTACATCGCCAAGATCGGCGCCGACCTGACGAAGCGTCTGGCCGCCGTGGAGGCGAAGGCGACCAACTAGCACCGACATCGCGACGGAACGCGAAGCGGGCCGGCGCAGCACTGACATCGAGGAAGAAGAATCACGTGACCGACACGACCGCAGCCAAACTCGCCGATCTACGCGTCCGGTTGGAGCAGGCGCGTGAACCCGGTGGCGAGAAGGCGATCGAGAAGCGCGAGCGTAAGGGAATCTGTTCTCCGCGTGAGCGTCTCGATATGCTGTTCGATCCCGGGACCTTCGTCGAGATCGGTGCGCTCGCCAAGATGCCCGGGGCAGCACACACGGGCTACGGCGACGGCGTCGTGACGGGACACGGACTGGTGCACGGCCGTCCTGTCGCTGCCTTCAGCCACGACCAGACCGTCTTCGGCGGCACCGTCGGAGAGATGTTCGGCCGCAAGGTTTCTGCGCTCATGGAGTGGGCAGGCAAGATCGGCTGCCCGATGGTCGGCATCAACGATTCGGCCGGTGCGCGCATCCAGGACGCGGTGACCTCACTGGCTTGGTACGCCGAGATGGGGCGACGAAACGATCTGCTCTCCGGTCTGTCGCCGCAGGTGTCGGTGATCCTCGGAAAGTGTGCGGGCGGCGCGGTGTACACGCCCGCGAACACCGACATCCTCGTCGCGGTCGAGGACAAGTCGTACATGTTCGTCACCGGCCCCGACGTCATCAAACAGACCACGGGCGAGGAGATTTCGGCAGAAGACCTCGGTAGCGCTCACAACCAGGCGCGGTGGGGCAACATCCATCACATCGCGCCGGACGAGAAGCAGGCATTCGAGTGGGTACGCGAGTACCTGCAGTACATGCCGTCGACCAGCTTCGAAGAGCCGCCGGTCATCAATCCGGGCCTCGAGCCCGAGATCACCGAGTCCGACTTGGCGCTCAACGATTTCATGCCCGACAGCGACAACGCCGCGTACGACATGCGCGACATCATCGTGAAGCTCTTCGACGACGGCGCGTTCCACGAGGTCGGCGAATTGTTCGCGCCCAACATCCTCACCGGTTACGCGCGCGTCGACGGGCACAGCGTCGGCGTCGTCGCCAACCAGCCGAGCGTGATGGCGGGGACGCTCGACACCGACTCATCCGAGAAGGCAACGCGATTCGTGCGCATCTGCAACGCCTTCCGCATCCCGCTCGTATTCCTCGTCGACACCCCGGGAATCCTGCCGGGACTCGTCGAGGAGCAGAAGGGCACCATTCGACGCTCGGGCAAGTTCTTGTTCGCCTACGTCGAAGCCGACGTTCCGAAGGTCACCGTCGTCCTGCGCAAGGCGTACGGCGGCGCGTACGCGGTGATGGGTTCCAAGCAGCTCGGTGCCGACCTCAACTTCGCGTGGCCGACGGCGAAAATCGCTGTGATGGGCGCAGAGTCGGCGGCGGCGGTGCTGACTCGTAGGCAGACCGAGGGCATGTCGGCGCACGACGCCGACAAGGTGCGACGCGACTTCATCGACTTCTACAACACGATGATGGCCACGCCGTATCTCGCCGCAGAGCGTGGCTACATCGACGCCGTCATCGAGCCCGCCCAGACGAGACTGCAGCTTCGAAAAGCGTTGGCGCAGTTGCGTGACAAGCAGACGATGCGCACTCCGCGTAAGCATCTGCTGATGCCGATCTGAGTTCGCTCGCAGAGAGGTAGGGCGTCAGGTGAAGCGGGACAAGATCACTCGCACCGCCTGCGTCACGATCGTCCGATCGTAGCTCTGGACAAACATGAACTCGCGACGACCGCTGGGGCGTCGCCCATGGATTTCGCGTGCGGAAAGCAGTGCGGCGAAGTGCATTCCGAGGACGGCGACGTTCCATTCCTCCACGAGAGCGTCGTCGGAACTCAGTGGTGCGTAATGGATGTTGCCCTCGCTCATGGGCCGGATTCCCTCGCCGTACACGCCGACGAGGCCCACCTTTTCCGAGAGTGCACGCCACCGTTGCGACGTCGACGGTGCGAAGCGGTGTTGATCCTGGAAGGTGCCGAGCACCACCGCGACGCTCGCCTCGGTCGCGGTCCGCTCGAGGTCCTTGCTCATCTCGAGCAGCAGTCGTTCGTCGGCGAGACGTGGCGCACCCGACTTCGATGCGATGGCGAACGGTGTCTTCTCGTCGGTGGACGGCGTTGTGCGTGCAGGCAGCGGAGGGAGTTCGGAGATCGAGCCGAGCACACGGTCGTCGGCATCCGACACCGGCGGGTGCAGGGCGCCCAACCCGTATCGGGCGCCGAGGGTCTGAGCGGTCCGCCGATCGGCCTCGGTGTCGACTCCCGTTGCGATGACGATCGCGCCGGTGCGTTCGGTGTGTGCGGCGAGTGTGTGTGCGAGGTGCGCGGTTTCGGGTGTCGGAATCGGCGCGAGGATGTCGGGGTGCAGTAGCACGACGTCGGGTTCGACGAGCGTGAGTAATGTCGCCGTCCTACGATCCGCGCTGACCCCTTCGACGGCGATCAGTCGTCCGTCTCGCCGTGCCCGTGCGACCTGGGCGAGCCGCGACTGCGGACGCCGCAAGACGCTACGCGGTTCGATCAGCAACGCAAGGGTCTCACCATCTGAGTAGGTGCGCTCCGGATCGTAGAGGTCGATGTCGACGGCGAGGAAGAGCGGAAGAGCCGCGGAGACGCGTCTGGCCGCCGCGGAGTCGGCGAATGCGAACTTCCGCGAATCGAGGACCGTGCGCTGTTCCATGAGCGTCGCGGTTCGACGCAGAGCGCGCGGGGAGTCGAAATTGGTGCCCTTCGGGCCGCTGAGCTCGAGACTTGCCCCGACCAGGCTCCCGCCCGACAGTTCGAAGACCGGGCTGAACTGAAGCCTCAACTCCATACCCTGGAAGATCGACGCTGCGTCCCCGCCCCTGGTACTCGTCAGACCTTGGCTCATCCCTCACGCTCTCTGACGGAGCGTCGATGTCGCCCCGACATCTACGGCGCGGTCGGACCGCGCTATTCGCTGTCGTGAAGTGCTGATGCGACGAGCACTCCGAGCGTGAGAGTAGCAAACACTGCGACGATGGAGGCGGTGAGCGCAACGGAATCAAAGAGGCTGTCGACGGTGATGCCGATCCACAGACAGCCGATGGGGAGGAGTCCGGCGATGAGGAGGGTGCTGTGTTCCTCGTGGTTGTCGGGGGCGGGCACGGTTCCAGTGGTGGACTCGCGACCCACCTTTGGGTCGGTACCAGAGGTCGAAACCGGAGAGGCGTCGGCACGTAGCGAGGGGAAGTCGCCGGTGTCTGCTTGCTCGACGAACGGATCGAAATAGTGCTCAGGAGCGGTCTTTTCGAGCTCCGCGTGCTCGAACCCGACGATCTCGCCGAAGTCGTTTGTCTCGTAGCCGTGCTCGCGCGGGGAGAGGTCGTGTGAGGTGTGATCCAGGATGCTCATCGTCGCTCCAATGGGAGGGTGAACCCTTGTCGGAGGTCCACTGCGGAAGCGGTTCAGCAGAATTCGGTTCGCTGGACGTACAAGCCTTTTCTGTTGCGGTTTCTCGCGGTTTCTTTACATACTCAACGGTAGGCCACGAGAATCCTTGCGGTATGCGAACCAAATCCTTGTTAATTGAAATGTGACCACTTCGGAATCGGATCGCGTGCGTGTCTCGGGGTGCGTCATCGGCAAGCAAGGTAAGCCTGAACTTGCTGGTAGAAGTCCATTTTCGTATCACTCACAAGCGCCGCACAGGTAGTCGTAGGTGACTGTCAAGTAACGGTATGGCCTACCAAGTGACCAATGCCGAATGTCACGGCCATCGCGATTGCGCCACCGATCACGACCCGAATCATTGGTCTCCACGGTTTCGAGCCGCCGAGGATCGCGCCGAGGGCTCCGGTTATCGCCAGTGCGATCAGGACAACGACAAATGTGACCGGAATCCGAATCGATGCGGGCGGCGCGAGGATTGCGATCAGGGGTAGGACTGCTCCCGTCGTGAACGACACCGCCGACGAGACTGCCGCCTGCCAGGGGTTGGTGAGCTCGTGCGGATCGATGCCCAGTTCGGCTTCGACGTGCGCGTCGAAGGCATCATGCTCGGTCAACTCGCGCGCGACCTGACACGCCGTCGAATGTGTCAGTCCCTTCGCTTCGTAAAGGCCCACCAGCTCGTCGAACTCGGCTTCGGGTTGCTCGGCCAGTTCCCGGGCCTCTTTGTCGAGCAGTGCGCGTTCGGTGTCGCGCTGGGTGCTGACCGAGACATACTCGCCGAGCGCCATCGACACCGCTCCTGCGGCCAACCCCGCGATTCCCGCGGTGAAGATCGGGGCACGATCAGTGGTCGCGGCGGCAACGCCGACGACGATGCCCGCCGTCGAGACGATGCCGTCGTTGGCCCCGAGCACGCCAGCCCGCAACCAGTTCAGCCGATTCGCGAGCGACCCCGCGTGCGGCTCGTCGCCGTGACCGTGGCTGTGTCCTGGCTCCTCCGCGTGCTCTGCGCGCCGTGGGGGTTCTGCGGGTTCCGCGGGCGAAGAATCGTCGACGCTCATGAGCACCAATGATGCGCGCCCACGCCGTTGGCGCAAGCAAGGTGATCATGTCCTCACCACGCTGGACGGCTCGACCCGAGCCGCAAATACACGTGTTTCTGACACATGCACGCGAAGCTTTGCTCGCGTCTGTCAGAAACACGTGTTTCTACGACGCCGCGCCGGCGCCCGGTCAGTACCCGCTCGAGCGAATGGGACCCGGGTCCCAGAGTCCCGATCGGCGCGCGGTGCCGAGTTCGAGCTGTGCCGGTGGCGCGGGGTCGACCTCGGTGAACCGCTGCAGTCCGCCCCAGTCGCGGCCCCAGTTGTTGCGCAGGTATGTGGGGAGCAAGGTGGGGATGAGCATGGCCTCGGTGATACCGAGCGGCCCGCCCGCGGTCCCCGACATCCAGGTCTGGCTGTTCTTCTGGGTGGCCTCGGCGTCGGGCATGATGCGCCAACGCGGTACCTGCATCACACCGTTGCGCACCTTCATCGGCTGCTGGCACGGGAAGACGAGTCCCGACACCCAGTCGATGAAGACCGGATCTGTGGTTCCGACGACCTCGTTGAGCGTCCGCAGGGCCGGAACCCGTGGCGGGGTGACTGCGACCCATTCCGACGGTGCTCCGGATGTGTCACGCACGACGACCCGCGCGAGCGTCGCCTGTGCCGGTGCATCGGCGAGGGGGAATCGGAGGTTGCGCCACGTCGGAGCCGTTCCGACGTCGAGCGGCGACATCGTGCCCAGACGCTGCACGGTGCCGCCGGCGCCGACGCGTCCGAATTCGACGGTCACGTCCTGACCGTCGCTGCGCAGTCCGTCACCGTCGACGGCGTCGACCGAGCCCGCGACGGCGATCGTGAGCAGCGGCTTGTCGGCGCTGCGTTGGGGTACCTGGTACCAGTCGGTTGTCACCGAACCGGTTCCCGACGGCGCGCCGTAGGAGCCGAGTACCGGGGTGGTCGCGGGGTCGAGTCCGAAGGGCAGTCGCACAGTGGAGCCGTTGACGCCGCGCGCGCCCTGCCCACCCTCGGTGCCGCCCTGCGAGGCGTCGGTTGTCTGGTCGCGATCGTCGGAACCCGCGCCCGTCGGTGCAGAGTTGGTGGGCGCCGAACTCACGGCGCCCGACGATCCCGACGAGTCCGTGTCCTCGGTCGCGTCGACCGACAGCTTGTTGGCCACACCGTTCGGGGTGAATCCGACAGCCGAAGAGCCCTGCCCAGCGCCTGCGAGAGCGTCGGAGATGCTCGGCGCGGGGCGGCCGTCGACGGCAGCGGGTGCGAGCATGCCCGTGTTGACGTCGGCCTCGACGAGGACGTCATTGGCGAGGCCGCACTCGTTGCCGGTGAGAGCGCGGGCGTTGGAGTTCAGCCACGACCACGAATCACGTTGCACGTAGGCGGCTTTTGCGAACGAGGCCACCATGAACAGCACCATGAAGATCGAGATGACCGGCAGCGGAGAGAATTTCAGCTTGCTGTACCAGTGATCGGAGTGGCCGGTTCGCGTCTGTTCGTCGGTGTAGTCGTCGCGCAGGTGGAACCACAGACCTGCCGCCGCAGTGAGAACCGCTGCGATCAGGAATACCCACCAGAGGCTCACACCGCCGATCGACGGCTGCCTGTCCCACCAGGGGATGCCGTAGCTGCCGACGAACCACCAACCGTTGGTGCCCGCGAACGAGATTCCGGTGACCGCGAGTACCGCCGCTGCGAAGAACGCGCGGTTGCGGCGTGAACGCAGAATGGTCGGCGCCATCATTGCGCCCGCGGCGGCGGCGAGTCCGCCTGCGATTCCGGCGTAGACGCCGAAGTGATGAGTCCACTTGGTGGGTGTGAAAGCGATGAAGAACATCGTGCCGAGCGTGACCGCGATCAGCCGCCAGATCGGTGCGCGCGCAATGCCGTTGGGATGCTGCTTACGCAGCAGTCGCAGGAGTACGACGACGAGGCACAGGATCATGATCAGCACGCCGTAGCGGCGTGCGAGCGTGCCGTCGGCGGTGGGCAGGATGAGGTAGTAGTAGCGAATCGGCTCCTGCCACCACTCGAGCGTCGGACCGACGTCGGTGGCAACCTTGTTGCCCGCGATCAGCGGCGCGAGTGGCTGGTCGGCGAAGATCTCGTACAGCACAAGGGTTCCGGCCGCGAAGATCGGCGCGAGCATGGGGAGCAGTCCGTCGCGCCGACGTCGGGTCACGATGGTGCGCACGATGGGACGGACACCCGCGAGCAGGGCGGCCACGGCCATGAGACCACCGGGAGCGAGTGCAAGGGTGAACGCGGCGACGGCGACGGCGACCGCGTACGGCAGCAATCTGCGTGTGGCGATGGCACGTTCGACGCAGCACCACGTCAGGAGTGCGCCGACCGCTTCCGCTGGTTCGGGCCGCAGACCGTTGTTGTAGGGCAACCAGAGTGCGAGATAGACGAATGCCGCCGACCACACGGCCGGAGTGCTCGTGCGCACCGCTCGTCCCAGCCGCGGGATCACCTCGCGGGAGATGAGCCACCATCCGAGAAGTCCGAGTAGGAAGGCGGGCAGGCGCATCCACGGTGTGGCGAGACTGACGTGCGTCATCGCGGAGATCACCTGGAAGTGCCAGCCGAAGGGGTCCTGCGGCACACCGAAATAGCGGAAGTAGTTGTCGGCGTAGCCGGCATCGCCGGTGATGCGTCCGACGATGAAGTTGTAGCCGTCGTCGGATGTGTTGGCCCCCGCCAACCACCAGAACGCCAGTATGGCGAGTACCGCGAGGTCGGGGCCGCGGATGGTGAACCAGCCGGCGGGCAGGAATCGTCTGTGGCCCCTGCCATCTCGCGAGTCGAGCACGCCGAGTGCGACCAGGGACAGCAACGTCATGATGATGCCGACGATGATCGCGGCCAGTTTGAGCGGCGTCGGCGAACTCACGTATCTGGTGTCGATCGTGGCGTGCATCGACAGGCCGTCGCGCGACGCAGACCCGGGAAGGTCGGTGTAGACCCCGACGATCTGCGGGCGCATCTCGTGGTCGGGAGTCGAGTACGTCAACGGGCTGCCCGCACCTGCCGACGTGCCGTCGATCTTCGCGTTCACCCCGCGCTCGTCGGCGTGGAACACCACCGCACACGACGAATTGTCCTGAGCGGCTGCGCGTTCGGTCGAGAGAATCACGACGTCGCGGTCGGTGACGGTGATCGTCGACGCGTCGGCGCGGACGAACAATCCGCGCGCGCTGGCGTCCTGACCGCCCGCGGGCGTCGTCGACATCAGGACTCCACCCGACGCGGGCAGGTCACGGGCGAGTGAGCACGGAACCCGCAGATCCATGTCGACGGGAACGAACGAGACGAGCGGTGCGGCGACGTTGCCGACGCCCTCACCCTGCGGCCACGACAGGGCCGCTGTCGACTGTGTGACCGGCAGCAGCGGAGTGGCAACCGCGAGAAGGACACCGAGCACTCCCGCGACGGCAGCGATGATCTGCGCTCGGCGGTAGTTGCGTGGCGCCCCGGTGGTTGGTTCGTCGCGTTCCGTGCTCTGGGTCGGCGGCTGCGGTGTCGGATCAGTTGTCATCGGACTGCGGCTCCACCCTGATCGAACCATCGTGTGACCAACCCCAGCGGGTGGTCTGTGACGTCTGTAGCTGTGCTGACGGCGCGTCCGGGGTCAGTGGTGAAAGTCGTTCCAGCGCACCCCATTCCCGTGTCCAATCGTCCTTGAGATAGGTCGGGACGGCCTGGGCGGCCGTCGTTGTCTCCGAGATGCCGAGCAGGCCACCGTCGACCCCCGCCTGCCAGGTCTTCGACTGGGAGTTGGCGAAGGGATAGTCGGGCAGGATGCGCCAGCGCGGGATCTCCGCGACCCCGTTGGTCACCCGCATCGGCTGCTGGCACGGGAAGTGGGCGGCAACCATGAAGTCGATCAGTGTGGGAGTCTGTGATCCCACGACCTGCTGGAGTGTCTGCAGTTGCGGCGCTCGTGGCGGGGTGATGCCGATGAACTGGTACTGCCCGAGGTTGTTGTCCAACAGCGACATTCGCATCGCCGATGCTCTCGGTGGCGCCGCACTCATGGGTACGCGCAGGTTGCGCCACGGCCGGTTGGAGATGACCGGTCCGGGGTCGATCGGGAGGATGTCTGGCCCGATCTGGGTGAACGACCCGTCGGGTCCCCTGGTGCCGAACTGCACGACCAGTTTCTGTCCGAAGTTGGTCACCCCGAAGGTGTCGACCGTCGAGATCGCACCCGCGGCCGAGACCACGAGCAGCGGGGTCTTCGCGCGATCGGCGGGTAGGTCGTACCAGTCGGTGGTCAGGCGGGCTTCGCCCGCGTAGCCGTAGCTGCCGAGGACGGGCGTCGTCGCGGGGTCGAGTCCGTACGGAAGTGCGACGGTCGAACCGTTGACGGTTTCGGGTCCGCGGCCGCCCGTGGTGCCCGCGCCCAATCCGCCCGTGATCGAGAACGGTCGTGCGGGACTTGCCGCCACGTTCATCTGGCCGGGCCGTTGACTGCCGGGCTCGGGGGAGAGATCATCGGGAATTCCGTTGGGGGAGAATCCGACTGCCGCGTCCGGTCCACTTGTCGCTCCCGAGAGTGCCTGCGTCGCCGTGCGTCCGTCGGCGGGTCGCAGCATGCCGGTGTTGGGATCGGATTCGACGAGCACGTCGTCGGCCATGCCACAGTTGTTGCCGCGCAGCGTGTTCACGTTCTCGGCGAACACGGTGGTCGCCGGATAGCGCGATACCGCCCCTTTGGCGAACACCAGCAGCTCCGCGATCACCATGAGTCCGGCGATGAGCGCGATGGGCGACGACGCGAGGAAGAGTCGTCGACGATCAGCCCGCGTCTCGCCGGGGCCGTCCGTCGTATGCGAAAGTCCTTTGTTCTCAACGTAGTCGAGTCGCAGGTGCTGCCACACCGCGATTCCGGCGGCGATCACGGCCAGGATCAGGAACAGGGTCGACACCGGTCTGCCCGCGATGATCGGGGCGCGGTCGAACCACGAGATGCCGTATTCGTAGGCGAATGGCCAGGCGTTGTAGCCGGCCATTGCGGCGGCGAGGGCGAAGAACAGTCCCGAGACGAAGACCGTCAGATTCCGTGCCGAGCGTGCGGCCGATTGCGCGACAGCCAGAGTCGCGATCGCTGCGATCGCGGCGGCGAGTCCGGCGAACACCCCGAACTGAATCGTCCACTTCGTCGGGATGAAGGCGAACAGCACGAGGGTCACGCCGACGGCGCCGATCAGTCGCCATGTCGGGCCGGCGTGGACACCGGCAATTCGTCCGCGCCGCAACATCACTGCGACGGTGACGACCATTCCCGCCAACAGCAGCAGTACGGGGACGCGGCGGGTGAGCGCTCCGTCGTCGGTCACGACTGAGATGAAGTAGTAGCGCAGATACTCCTGATACCAACCGATGACGGGTCCGACGACGTAGCGGACGCGGATCGCCTCGATCACCGCGGCAATCGTCTGGTCGCGGAACACGACGACCAACACGAGAAGTCCGGCGGCGATGGTTGGTGCGACCAGGGGGAGCAGACCGTCGGAGCGTCTGCGCACGAGCAGCACGTGCAGCAGTGCGCGGGAGGAGGCGATGAGGATCGCGACGCCGATGATGCCCTGTGGCGCAAGGGCAAGAGTGAATGCCGCGAGACCCGCTGCGATGGCTCCGGGGAACAGTTTGCGGGTCGCCAGTGTGTGCTCGGCCGCCCACCACGTGAGCAGTGAGCCCAACACGATGATTCCCTCGGGACGCAGACCGGAGCAGAACGGCAGCCAGAACGCGGTGAAGACCAGTGCCGCCGACCATTGCGCCCAGCCGCTGCCTCGAATAGCAGAACCCAGTCGGGGCAACAGGATTCGACTCAGCACGAACCACGAGGCGAGTCCGGCGATCAGCGCGGGGATGTGCATCCACAGAATCGACGGCGAGATCGACGACCAGTGGGCGAGGAACGAGTAGTACCAGTCGAACGGAGCCTCGGGGATTCCGTACCAGCGGTAGTAGTTGGCGAGATAGCCGAACGACGACGCTGTGCGTCCCATGTTGAGGATGTACCCGTCGTCGGGACTGCCCGCCCCGAGGAACAACCAGATCACCAGTACCGCGGTGACCGTCAGATCGGTGGCGCGGGGACGCAGGATGCGCAGCCACCCGGCGCGGCGTCGGGCTCGGTGCCGCACGTCGTCGCTCATTCGGTCGAGCAGGAAGAGTGCGACGAGCGAGACGATCACCGCGAGCACTGCCAGAACCATGAGGACGGTCTTGAGTGTCGTCGGCGAGCTCTCGTAGCGATTGTCGATGCGGATGTCGACCCGCATCCCCGCGTCGGCGGCTGCTCGAGCCTGGTCGGGCGTCAGGTCGCTGAACACGCCGTCGATCTGCGGGCGCTTGTCGGGGTCGAGGGTTGTGGCGGCACCGAGGCCGACGAACTGCGCGCCGGGTCCGTCCGGCGACGACCAGACGTGCAACTCGCTACAGCGACCCAGATCGGCTCTCGGCGCCGACGCCGCGACGGAGTTGCGGAAGGTCGCGGTGACGGTGTCGCCCGCGGTCACGTAGAGGGCCGAGGCCTTGGAGTCCTGTGCGGAGACGGCCATCGTCGACATGATGAGCGTCGACTTGCCCGCCGGTACGTCGGCGAGGACGCGGCACGGGATGCGGACGTCCAGCGATTGCGAGGTCTGCGCGATCAGCGGGGCGGTCACCGACGACGTCGTCGACGCGAGTTGTTGACCCTGCGGCCAGGAGAACGACGCGTCGGTGCTGTGTACGGGTAGGAATCCGATCAGCACGCACAGCACGGCACCGAGTAGTCCGGAGACGGTGGCGACCAGCCCGACGGTGCGACGTGAGCCGATCGTCGAATTGTCGGCCGGTGGCGAAGCATCGGACTCGGCTGGCGGGGCTGTCGCAGGCACGGTCACTGATGTTAGGCGATTACGTCGCGCCGCCCGCCCGGTGCCGCGATCAGCGGTTGCGGGTCAGTGCCTGATCGGGGCCGGGCTCCACAACCCGCTGCGCGTTGCGGTGCCCGTGGTGATGGGAGCGAGGGTCGTCACGTCTCCGTAGGGCTCGTAGCGCTCGAGAGCTCCCCAATCCCGGCCGATGTCGCCCTGCAGGTAGGTCGCGACGGTCTCGGGCTGCTGCGACACCTCGAGCCACCCCAGCGGACCGCCACCATAGGAGTCCTGCCACGCCGAGACGGCCGCGGCGAGGTCGGCGCCGGGCCTGATGCGCCACTTCGGGATCTCCGCGACGCCGTAGTGATGGGTGAACGGCCGCTGGCAGGGGAAGACCAGACCCGACGTCCAGTCGACGTGTACCGGGTCTTCGCTTCCGACGACCTCTTGCAGCGTCTCCATGTGGGGCAGTCGCGGTGGGGTCACCACGATGAACCGATCCGCCGAGAGATTGTCGTCGTTGGCGACGATCCGCACCGCGGTGAGGTCGTCGGGGAGTGACGACGTGGTGATGCGGACGTTGCGCCACGACGGTTGCGGCCCCGGGTCGATCATCTCGGTCTCGCCGGTCGGCTTGAGGTCGGCGTCGCGGGTCGACGACCCGACGGGGTCGGTTGTGTACTCCAGCAAGAGGTTCGGATTGTCGTAGCGTCCGGCGACCGAGAAGGTCAGCAACGGCTGCTTCTTGTAGTCGCGAGGCAGTGCGTACCAGCCGGAGGTCAGACGCGCGGGAACCTGATCGGTCGTCGAGTAGCTGCCCTCGACAGGTGTGCGGGCCGGGTCGAGCATGAACGGCAGACGTGCGCGGCTGCCGTTGACCCCGGCCGTCGAGAGTTCTCCACCGCCGGTTCCGCCGCTGTTGGCGGTGAGGACGTCGTTGGTCGACGTCGCGTTGCCTGCGAGCACGCCGAGCGAACCCGCGCTCGCCTGCGTGGTGAGGTCTTCGGGAACGCTGTTCGACGTGAATCCGGTTGTCGGCGGCCGGGATGCGTTCGGGTCCACGGTCGACGGACCCGCGAGGGGGTCGGTCAGGGTCGGGTCGACGGGCGAGAGCATGTGGTCGTTGGGGTTGCGTTCCACCCACACCTTGTCGGCCATGCCGCACTGTTTGCCCGCGAGAGCCTCGATGTTCGACCGCGGAACCGAGAACGACGACGACTGGTTGACCGCTGCGAATCCCGCGGTGACGAGTTCGAAGATCACCACGGCGGCGGCCACATATGCGAGCGGTGCACCCGCGACGGAGTCGATCGCCCTGCGATACCAGCGCTGTCCGGTGTCGGTCTCTTCGAGCGTCGTGTCCTGGGGGTCGGTTCCGGTGAACGGTTCGCGGAAGTGGAACCACAGCGCGACCAACAACAGCAGCAGCGAGACGTAGAGCAGCGCATTGCTCACCGAGAATCCGAAGCTGACCTGGCCGACGCCCCACGGCATGCCCCACGCCGACGCGTAGTAATACGAGTTGGGTGCCGTGAACGCCAGACCCGCGATGAAGAGCACGAGTGCGGCGAAGAGTGTGCGGTTGCGCCGTGAATGCATGGCCTTGTTGCTCGCGGCGATGGCGGCGATGGCAGCCAATGCCGCGGCGAGTCCGGCGAACACGCCGAAGTGGTGCGTCCACTTGGTCGGCGTGAACATCAGGAAGACCAGCGATGCGAATGTGATGCCTACGATGCGTCGAGCAGGGCCGACGGCCGTGCCGGGGATGCGCGACTTGCGGATCAGTACCGCTGCCGAGACCACCATGCCCAGGATCATCGCGAGGACGGCGAAGCGTCGTGCGATCGAACCGTCGGCAGAGAACGCGAACAGCGACGAGTACCGATCGATCTCGTTGTACCAGTGCGCCGACGGCCCCAGTGCGGTCTTCATCTTCGACGAGTCGGAGAACGCGCGCAGGGTCAGGTTCGAGAAGACGACGAAGATGACGAACGTACCGGAGGCGAGAACCGGTGCGAGCAGTGCTGCGTACGACCAGAATCCGCCGCCGATCGCCCGAGCACGTTTGATCAGGGCCAAGATGATCGGTCTCGCTCCCGCGATGAGCGCGGCGACGGCGAGTAGGCCCGTTGGGCCGGCGGCGAGACTGAACGCGCCGATGAGACACGCGATCGCGGCGGGCAGGATCCGTCCGGTCGCGATTGCGCGTTCGACCGAACACCAGGTCAGTAGCGCGCCCAGCGCGATGATCGGCTCCGGTCGCAGGCCGTTGTCGAAAGGGAACCACGACGCGAGGAAGACGAAGGCTGCCGTCCAGCCGACGACCGGTCGGCTGATCGCGGCACGGCCGAGCCGTGGCAGCACCTCGTGGCTGACGATCAACCACGACGCGATACCGCACAGCAGAGCCGGTATACGCACCCACGGGCTGGCGAGCGAGATGTGGCTCATCAGGCCGAAGACCTCGTAGTACCAGCCGAAGGGCGCCTCGGGTGCACCGAACCAACGGAAGTAGTTGGCCGTGTACTCACTGTTCTGTGCCACCCGCGACATCGTCAGCAGGTAGCCGTCGTCGGACGTGTTGGGTCCGATGAAATGCCAGACGATCAGGGCGCCGATCACCACATAGTCGCGTGCGTTGAGTCGCCACCACTTCGCAGGGAAGATTCGACGGTGCTTGCGGCCGTCCGTCGAATCGAGAACGGCAAGTGCCGACAGCGACAGCAGCGTGCACACGATGCCGACGATCAGGACGAGCCATTTCAGGATTGTCGGGGCCGTCGAATAGCGCGAGTCGATGGTCACGTGTGCGCGTAGACCGGGCAGTTCCGACGCCGCTCCGGACAGGTCGGTGAACAGTCCTGTCACCTGTGGGCGCTGGTCGGAGCTGTAACTCTGCGACTCGCGTCCCTTGGTGGTCCCCATCAGCGTGGTGTTGCCGGATTCGGAAGAGTCGGCGGGTGCGGTCATGCCGACGAACTCGGCGGTCACGGCTTCGGAATCGGCGTGGACGACGATGTCGCGGCACCCCTGCGAGCGCATGTCGGCAAGCGTGGCCGAGACGAGTGGCACGTTACGGACGACGACTTCGATGCTCTGCTTGTCCGGAGAGTCGGCAGGGTTGCCGGTGCGGCGGATGAACAGGCCGCGCTCGGCCGACTTGGCAGCCTGCTTGGGGGTCGTCGACAGCAAGACCGAATCGTCGGTGCCGAGCCGCTCGGCTGCCGAACACGGAACCGAGACGTCGAGGTCGATCGGGACATAGGAAATGAGGGGTGCCGAGACCGACCCGATCTCGCTGGATCCGACGCTGCCGGTGGAGGGCCAGTTGATCTCCGCCGTGGTCTGCTTGACCGGCATCAATGGCGTGGCCAGCGCGAGGACTACTCCGAGCAGGCCGGTGACGATGGCGATGAGTTTCGCTCGTCTCACGGTCTGCGATTGCACAAGCAGTGATCCTAACGGCCGGATGCGACGTCGCGAACTCTCGGTCGCTCGTGGGTCTGACGGGCTCGTGGGTGTGGACGCCGGAGAGTATGGACGCGGGCCCGGTGCCGGTGGATAGGCTTGCAACCATGTCGACCGACGCCACGGATACCGAACCGCTGCCGATCCTGCTGCTGAACGGGCCCAACCTGAACACGCTCGGGATTCGACAGCCCGAGGTGTACGGCTCGGCGACGCTTGCCGACGTCGTCGAACTCGCCGAACGCACCGCTGGTGAACTCGGCTACGGCCTGCGTGCGGCGCAGACCAACCACGAGGGCGAGATGATCGACTGGCTGCACGAGGCGCGCGGCAACATCAGCGGGATCGTCATCAACCCGGCCGCGTGGACGCACACCTCAGTCGCGCTCGCGGATGCGCTTGTGATCCCCGACGTTCCGATCATGGAGGTGCACATCAGCAATGTGCACAAGCGGGAGGAGTTCCGACACCACTCGTTCGTGTCGCCGCTGGCCTCGGGTGTGATCATCGGTTACGGCATCCGCGGCTACGAGTTCGCGATTCGACGCCTCGTGGAGGTCCTGGGCTGATGGCCGATCTCGACGATCTCGGACTGACGGCGCTGGGTGTCGCGTGGGCGCGAGCCGCCGAATCGTCGAGGGACGACGCATTGTTCGACGACCCGCTGGCCGAGGCGATTGCGCGAATCCGGCCCCGCGGCTCCGAGTTCGGCGGAGATGATGGCACCGATGAACGTGGTTCGGCCAAGATCCGAGCGATGTACGACTGGATCGTCGCGCGCACGGTGTTTCTCGACGAGGTGTTCGCGGCCGCAGTCGCCGCCGGCATCACGCAGTTCGTGATTCTCGGGTCGGGGCTGGACGGTCGGGGATTTCGACTCGATTTCGGTTCGGGAGCAAAGCTTTTCGAGGTCGACAGGCCGTCGGTGGTCGAGGTCAAGGAGGATCTCGTCGCGCAGTCGGGTCTTGCTCCGACCGTCGAACGTCGTGTGGTGGCTTCCGATCTGGCCGACGACTGGCTGCGCGCCCTGCAGGGCAAGGGTTTTCGGGCCGACCTGCCGTCGGCGTGGCTCGCCGAGGGGCTGTTCGTGTACCTACCCGACGGGCTCGGTCTGCGCGTGATCGAGGGCATCACCGCGGCATCCGAGTCCGGCTCACGGATCGGGGTGACCGTGCGCCGCGCCGCGTCGTCGGTTGTCGACGATTCTGCTGCTGACCCGTTCGCTGATGTGCGGAAGTTGTGGCGCAGCGATGTTGACGTCGCTCAGCACGTCGACGCCGCCGGGTGGGACTGTGAGCTTTCGGATACGCGCGAAGTGCTTGCCGCTCATGGGCGTTCGCTGTCCGAGGCCGCCGGCGCGCAAGAGTCCGCGACGCTGCTGTCGGGTGTTCGACGCCAACGCGGCCACGGGACTATCGACCGCTCCTGACGGATTCTTCAGCGCGGCGGCAGTTTTCGCGCTGGGTTCATCGTGCCGAGGCTTGTCGTGTCGGGTGTTATCGAGCCAGGGCTTCTCGGGCCAGCTCGGCGACTGGGCCGTCGAGGCGACGTCCGTGTCCCGGGAAGAGCACTGTCGCGTCGAGGTCGGTGAACGATTCGACGCTGCGTCGGGTCGCGGCAGCGTCGTGGTTGAAGAAGCGCGGGAGTAGCTGCGGCCCTTCGTGTCCGGAGAGCGGGTGGCCACTGATCAGAGCGTCGCCCGAGACGAGTACCGCGCCGTCGGCGACGAGGAAGGCGCTGTGCCCATCCGTGTGGCCGTGAGCAATGACCGGCCGTGGTCGCCCGGGAAGGTCAAGGGTGCCGTCGGTCGAAAAGGGTTGCGCGGTGGCGATTCCGGCCCGGTTGAGCACGCCGAGAGGTGTGACCAGCGCCAGCCACCGCCACGCGCGTGGCTGCCACGCGACCGCAGCGATGTCGAGTGGGCCCGCCTGCTGCAGGAGGTCGCGGTGTGCGTGTGCCACTTCGGCGGGGTCGACGAAGACCGGGAAGCCGAAGCGGTCCACCAGCTTCGCGAGTCCTCCGATGTGGTCGACGTGAGCGTGGGTGAGCAGTGCTGCTCTGATGTCGGTGGGGTGTGCGCCGATCGATTCGATCGAGGCCACCACGTCGTCGGCGTTGCCCGGATATCCACCGTCGATCAGCGTGATGCGCGAATCATCGCGCAGCAGAACCCAATTCACCGCGGCCGTGTGCACCAGATACGCCGTCGACGACGCGGCGCCGACCTCGGTGATCTCGAAGGAGCTCACTTGCGCACCACAAGGACGAATGGTCCGACGTCGGTGACCTCGAAACGTGGGTCGTTGAAGAGGTTCGGGTCGAAGGTCACCGTGTAGCGCTTGACGTTTGGATCGTTCGGGTAGACGTCTGCGGCGAGGCGCAGTGCGTAGCCGTCCGCAGAGTAGCGGAACAAGAAGACGTTCGGCGGTGTCCATGGCGCGGCGTCGAGTTGGCGGACGAAGTCGTCGGCCGATGTCGCCTTGGACCAGGTCTCGATCGTGGCTGCTCGTTTGTCGAACTCCGCCAACGGGTTTGCGTAGTGCGAGGTGAGCCCTTGGAAGCCCCAGTACGGATAGACGGAGAGGAATCCGTAGTCCGCGGTGAGTACGACGTTGTCGGTGGCCGGGCGTCCGGTCTTCTCGCCGATGAGCTTGTCGATCTGCGGGTAGTACGACTCGGCGCCGGGTGGTCGCTTGTCGGCGCGGTCTCCATAGCCGTCGGTGTCGGTGTAGGCGGTCGTGATCTCGTTGGAGAGATAGGCCGGAATGCTCTGTGCCACAGCGATTGCCGCGAGCGCTGCGAGTACGCCGACCACGACGCGCACGTCACCGAACCTGCCGACTGCCCAGTGGGCGAGCTCGACGACTCCGAACACTCCGGCCGCCGCGAGCACCGCGACGAGGATGGGTTCGAGTCGGAAACCGAGCAGCGTCGTACCCGCGGCGGTGACCAGCATCGAGAGCAGACTCATCAGGTAGATGCCGACGACCGTGATGCCCAGGGCTGCGGCGATGGTGCGTTGACGGAACCGGAGCAGAATCCAGATGAGTCCGATGAATGTGATCGCACCGACGAGGCTGAGGTGGAACATCGGCCACGGCAAGAACGAACCACGTTCTGGCAGATAGTGTTCGGCGGTGCCGCCACTCGCGGGCTCACTGCGCGCTCGAGCCAGGAGATAGGGCGCCCACACGGTCAATGCGATGAGGCCGGAGATGACGCCCATCACCACCAGCCGCCCGACTACCGCCAGCACGACGCCGCGTCGAATTTTCGATACTTCGTCGCTGGGTAGCGCTTTGTTGGAGGCGTTGACCCAGCCGTGAACGATGAGCGCCAATGCCATCAGGATCGCGACGCCCGCGAACAGTCCCGTGTAGAGCGTGTAGAAGGTTGCGCTCAGACCGAGGAAGAGGCCGGTCGCCACTACCGCCGCCCAGCTCGTGCCGGAGCGGAGCGAGGCGGTCGGGCCGTCGGCGTGGCGTGAGCGACCGCGCAGGCCGTAGAGCATCGGGATCAGCATCGGGACGCCGACCATGATCAGTACCGCCGCATACGGCTCGGGACCCGCGTACATCAGCGTCACCACGGTGACCGCGAGCGCTGTCGCGATGCCGCGGTCGGCGCGTACCATGCGAGCCCAGAGCACTACTCCGATCGCTGCGGCGACCGCCATCGAGAGGATCGCCCACGGTTTGAACGCCTCCCACCCGGGCAGACCCATCAACGACGCATAGCGGCCTCCGCCCCAGAACCATCCAGCCGGATAGTAGGGAGCGAGGTGCAGATAGGTCATGTCCGCCAGGTGCGGACTGCTGGTGAGCCGGGTCAGGTACTCGGTGCGGAACTGCTGGTCGGCGGAGAGGCCGAAGAGGTAAAGGCGCGTCGCCCCGAGTGGCATACCGAGCGTGACGGTGACCAGCCCGGAAATGCCCGCCGCCGACAGCAGAGTGACCAGCCATCGCGCTTTGCCGTAGCGGTACAGCAGTGCCGCGATCACCAGGATCGCCACGGCCACCACCTGGCCCGCCGTGGTCAGCGAGCGGGTGACATTCGACGAGTTGAACGCGGGCCATTGCACCGAGTCGATGGCCTTGAGGCCGACGAATGCCACGATCGCCCCGACAACCACCGCGATGACCAGGTCGATCAGGGTGCGGACATGGCGATTGGCTCGACGCTGAGGGGTCGCAGCAACCTGAGGACTGGAGTCGTCGGTGGTCGGGCTCTGCGTTGACGTCACGCGTCTATTTCTAGCAGGGGGCCGTACTGACCCACGCCGGACGCCGCAGCTCGACGGCGCGCGGCCCCCGAGACCGTGTCTGGGGGCTGGCGCTCGCGCGGGCGTGGGTCAGAAGGGCGGGTCGCCGGTGTTGGGGTCGTTGGCGAGCCGCCAGGCGCGGGTGTCGGCGCGGTGTTGTCCGATGCGCGCGCTATGAGCGGAGGCGAGCCGTCCGGGGATGCGTCGGTCTGGGCGATCGGGTTCGTCGAGGTCGGGGAAGAGGTCGCGACCGTTGTACGCGTTGCCGACGAAGTGGTAGCCGCCCGGGGACCGGAAGATGGCGCGGCCCATGGGTGTCTGATGGTCGCGCCAGCCGACGGCGAAGGTTTTGTGGCGGTGGTGGAAGCGGCACAAGGGGCGCAGGTTGGTGCGCTCGGTGAGTCCGCCGGCTTTCGGATTGCCGTGGTTGAACGGCTTGGCATGGTCGACGTCGGCGGTGGCAACTTTGTTGGTGCAGCCGGGGAAAGTGCAGCAGAGTTCGCCTGCCTTGACCAGGACTCGCAGTTTCTCGGGGATGGGATAGCGGTAGGCGGCTTTGTTGTTGGGGGTGACGCGGTTGGGATGGATGTAGTTCCGGGTGGCGTCGGCGAGTAGTCGGCGGGCGGTGTCGGCGTCGATGAGCCCATGGCCGTCGAGGAACGCGGGGTTGTTGTCGTGGCCGAGCAGAGTCGAGAGGTTGACCACGATGTGGAACATCGGCCGGGGTGCGAGGGCGGTGGAGCTCTGAGTTGCTGCGACCGGGTTCGTGACGGTTGTGGTTGCGGGGTTCTGCTTGTCGTCGACGTTGTCGCTGCGCGGAGTATCGGACACGGTGGCGCAGTCGGGGCAGGTGCAGGGGAGGGTCTGGTGGCCCTGCGCGAGGGCGGTGAGTGCGTCGGCGCGTTGTTGGGTGTGCGTGCGGGGGTCGTCGGGGTGGATGTCGGCGATCATCGCTTCGAGCCGGGTATCGAGGATCGCTGCCGCGGTGGCAGGGATTTGGCCGTCGATTCTGGACTGACCGGGCTCGTCGCGGTGGGGGCGGATGCGGAGGTAGCGGCGGCTGGTGGCGGTATCGCGGCGGCGGGCGGCGCCGTCGGGATCGACGCGTTCGACGGTGGCGTCGATCATGGTGCGAAACCTGGTCATGGACATGGGTTCTCGTGCGCTGATTGCTGCGGCGAGTGCGGTATCGACCGCGGTGAGATGCGCGTCGTCGACGTTGTCGGTGCGGGCAACGACTTCGTGGAAGCGGGGTAGGTCGATACGGCCGGTTGCCAACAGTTCTGCGGTTCGGGGTATGCGGTAGCGCAGGGCTGCGCCGGTCTCGATCATCTTCTTGGCTTGGCCGGGTGTGAGGCAGAGGGTGGCGCCGAGCTCGGCGATGGCTGTGGTCAGGCCATCGGGGCCGAAGCGGGCCAGCGGGTTCTGGTTGTTCTGCGTCAGGAGCGCGGCGAGTTGTTCGGGGTCGGTACAGCCGTCGGGGACGGCGTGTTCGCCGGTTCCGATTTCAGCGTCGATGCGCTGGAGGTATTCGGCCTCGCGTTCTTCGTACAGCAGGATTGCGGCTTGCAGCATGCGATAGTCGGCGCACGCCTTGATCGCGTTGGTGTGGAAAAGCACCTCGACGAGTTCACGTGAGTAGAGGCGTTCGTCGTCGGCGAGCTGTGTCAGCTGTGTCTCGACGTCGGAGGTCGGTGCGTCAACTGCTGGCGTATGCGCATGACTGTTGGCCGCGGGCACGACGGGTGATTCGTCGGGTGTCAGCGGGCCGGTGCCGTCGGGGTTCTCCGATGCCATAGTCAGAACATACATTCGAGGTCTGACAATTCTGTCCGACCAGGTGAAAGCGTTAGCAGCCGGTGTTTCGGACGGTGTGACGAATCATCTCGACGACGTTCGATCCCGGTATGGTCAGTTCGAGGGCGCCCGTTGACGACAGGACCGCTATCCCGTGTAGCGCGACCCACAGTGAGGCTGCGACTCTTTCGGGATCTGTTGTCCGACCGCTCTCCCGAATGACGGACACCAGCCACTCGTACAGCGGGCGCGACGCGTTTCGAAGCTCAGCGCCCGACCCCTCGAGTAGGTCGTGACGGAAGATGAGCGTGAACATCGCAGGTCTGCGTTGCGCGAAGTCGACGTAGGCGAGTCCGATCTCCACGAGGTCGTGGTCGGATGCCAGGTCTGCAGTTTTGAGTGCTTCAGCTAGATCGTGCAGGCCCACTTCGGCGATTCCTGCAAGCAGGCTCCGGTGCGTCGGAAACCAGCGTCGGGGCGCTCCGTGAGACACGCCGGCGCGCCTCGCGATCGCCCGCAATCCGACGTCGGCAGAGCCTGTCTCCTCCAACAATTCGATGCCCGCATGTACGAGTGCGGATCTGGTGTCTTCGACGGTCACGTAGACAGTGTCTCCTATCTCGTGTAGGCACTGTCTATGCGCTTGTGGACTGCACTTGTTTATCGCGTGTGCCGACATCTTGTGATCGGGCCAATGCTGTACGTCTTCGGGCGGCCGAAGGTCATGGGCCGCGAGCACATCCCACGATGCGGGCCGGTGATCTTGGCGGCCAACCACCTCGCCGTGCTGGACTCGTTCTATCTGACACTCGCTGCGAGGCGACATGTGACGTTTCTGGCGAAGCGCGAATACTTCGATAAGCCAGGGCTTTTCGGCCGGACGCAACGATGGTTCTTTGCGGCAATGGGGCAGATCGGCGTCGACCGGCGAGGGGGTAGCGCGTCGTCGGCGTCGCTGCGAGCCGCGACGACGATCCTCGCGCACGGAGGGGCGTGGGGCATTCATCCCGAGGGCACACGCTCGCCGGACGGTCGGCTCTATAGAGGCCGAACCGGTGCTGTTCGAGTCGCAATGGACACGGGCGCACCACTGATACCAGTCGCGATCACGGGAACGAGACCGGGATCTGCGGTGCGCTGGTGGCAGCAGCGGGTCTCTATTCACATTCTCGAGCCACTGGAACTCGATCCGTATCGCGTCGAAGGAGCGGCTGGCATCAGGGCGGCGACTGACGAGTTGATGCGCAGGATCTCGACGCAGACCGGGCAGTCATGCGTCAATAGGTATGCGCGAGAGTGGAAGTCGCATGTGGAAGAGTCTGACGCAGCGTGATGGTTGTCCGCGTGCGCGGCTCGCGCGGTCGAGTTGTCGGCCCCGGGTTCTGCAGTCTGCAGCGCTGCGTCAGGTTGGCGTGGTGCTAGACGGCTTGGCGATCTGTATGACGTAGACGCCGGAAATGGGTGCCTATTGTCATACGGATCTGCAGCGCTGCGGCGGGTCGGCGTGGTGCTCGACCGCCCAGCGATCCGTATGACGTTTACCCCCAAAATCGGGGCCGACTGTCATACGGATCAGCCGCGGCGCGGTCGTCGGTACCGTGGACAGCAAAGCGCAAGGAGGCGTCTACCTGTATGCAGTCACCCGTCCGCGATTATCTGACCGAGGTCCTCGATTCGCTCGATGCCGAGCGCGGCGGAGCCGTCGCCGACTACATCCCGGACCTGGCCGAGGCCAACCCCGATCTGTTCGCGATCGCAGTCACCACCGTCGACGGCCGAACGTACTGCGTCGGCGACGACGAGGTCGAGTTCTCCATCCAGTCGATCTCCAAGCCGCTCGCCTACGCGGCAGCTCTGGCCGACCGCGGATTCGACACTGTGCTGGAGAAGGTGGGCGTCGAACCGTCGGGCGAGGCGTTCAACGAGCTCTCACTCGAGAGCGGTACCTGCCGGCCGCGCAACCCGATGATCAACGCCGGCGCGATCACCACCCACGGGCTGCTCGTCGACGACGATGCCGACGTCGAGTCGCGCGTCGAGCGGGCGCGCAGCTTCTTCTCCACGCTGGCCGGACGCGAACTGACCGTCGATCAAGCGCTACACAAGTCCGAGATGGACTCGGCCGACCGCAATCTTGCGATCGCGCACATGCTGCGCAACTACGGAATCGTCGACGACGCGCCGCACGACATCGTCGACGGATACATCCAACAATGCTCAATCATGGTGACCGCCAAGGATCTTGCTGTGATCGGAGCGTGCTTTGCCAACGGCGGCGTGCACCCCGTCACCGGCGAGCGGGTGATGAGTCGACGGATCGCGCGTCAGGTGATGTCGGTGATGGCAGGCTGCGGCATGTACGACGGCGCGGGCGAGTGGTTGACCACCGTCGGTATTCCGGCGAAAAGCGGTGTGGCGGGCGGACTTCTGGGAACGCTGCCCGGCCAATGCGGCATCGCGGTCTTCTCGCCGCGGCTTGACGAACACGGCAACAGCACGCGCGGCGTGTTGACGTTCCGCCGGCTGTCGACCGACATGAACATGCACATGGTCGACGCCGAGCCCTACGGAACCACCGTGCTGCGCGACGTCCGAACCTCCGACGATTCGACGACCTTCGAACTACAGGGAGTCATCCAGTTCAGCGGCGCGGAGTACGTCCTCGACAATCTGGCTGCCGACGAAACAGGCACCCCGACTGTGGTTTTCGACGTCAGTCAGGTCAGCCACTTCGCCGACGTCGGGCGTCGGATGATCTTGGAGGGCATGCGTCGTGTCCGCGAGGACGGGCGCCGCGTCGTATTGATTGATCCCGACGACACTCTGCCCGATCCCGATCTGGGCGACGGAAGCTATCCGGACAGATCATGACTGGTGATGCGCGGCAGGCACGCGCGCGGACGAACCACACCGAGGACACGAATCGGCGAATGCTGCGCGCGCGTGATGCGATGGATTGCCGGTTCGCTGAACCCCTGGACCTTGCTGCGCTGGCGGCGATTGCGCACGTGTCGGAGTCGCACTTCAGCCGCGTGTTCAAGGCGACCTTCGGCGAAACGCCGCACCGCTACCTCCAACGACGACGGATTGAGCGAGCGTCGTCAATGCTGCGCGAGACGCAGCTGTCGATCAGCGACATCAGCACCGCAGTCGGGTTCAGCAGTTTCGCGACCTTCACCAGGACCTTCGGGCAGATCATGGGCGAGACACCCACCGCGCATCGCCGTCACGCCGGGGACCACGGTGCGCCGATCTGCGCGGTCAAGGCGCTACGTCGGCCGGCGTGAGCATCTGTCACGAACAGAGCAGTTTTGGACAAGTGAGACCGGGGCAGCGTCGGTAGCGTTCCCGCCATGCCCAACACGATCATCCTGTCCCAGATCTACGTACTCGACCACGATGAAGCCCTCGACTTCTACGTCGGCAACCTCGGCTTCGAGGTGCACTCCGATGTCGACATGGGTTTCATGCGATGGCTCACCATCAATCTGCCGTCCGACCCCGACCGCCAACTCATGTTGGAGATCCCCGGGCCGCCGTCTTTGAGCCCGGAGACCGCAGCCCAGGTCCGCGACCTATTGACGAAAGGTGCTGGCGGTGGCTGGTTTTCGATGTCAACCGATGATGCCTATGCGACCGCAGACGCACTTCTGGCCAAGGGTGTCGACTTCACCGATGAACCGACCGATCGTGACTACGGCATCGATTTCGGTATCCGCGATCCGTTCGGCAACCGAATCCGCATCGGACAGATGAAGTCTCGCCCCTGAGTGTCGCGAGCGTGACTTCGGGTGCGTCTAGACCGGCAGCTTGCGGAAGACCTTGCGCGGGATGTGGCGCAGCACGGTCATGATGAACCGGAAAGTGCCAGGCACCCAGACGATTTCCTTGTTGTCGTCGACGGCCTTGATGACGGCCTTGGCGACGACGTCCTTGTTGACGGTGAGCGGCGCTTCCTTGACGTTTGCCGACAGTCGGGTCCGCACCTGGCCGGGACGCACGACGAGAACGTGCACGCCGTCGTCGGCCAGCGCCTCGCCGAGGCCGAGGTAGAAGCCGTCGAGACCTGCCTTCGACGACCCGTACACAAAGTTGCTGCGTCGAACACGCTCGCCCGCAACCGAACTCATCGCGACGATCTGCGCACGACCCTGATGCTTCATCTTGTCGCCGAGCAGCACGCCAACGCTGACCGCGGCGGTGTAGTTGATGGTCACCTCGGTGACGGCCTTGCGCTGGTCCTGCCAGACCTCTTCGTCGTCGAACTGCACACCGGCCGCGACGATCGCGAGGTCGACATCGCCTCCGGCAAAAGCCTTCTCGATGGTCTCGGGGTGCGTCTCGGGCTTCGTCGCGTCGTAGTCGATGAGCTCGACCGACGTCGCACCCGCCTTGCGCATGGTGTCGGCCGCGGCGTCGGCCGTCGGATCACCGGGCACGACGGCGAGAATGACGCGGGCGGGTCCACGAACGAGGAACTCGCTGGCAATGGCGAGTCCGATCTCGGAACTGCCACCGAGGATCAGGATCGACTGCGGCGAATCGACGGCGTTGAACATTGGTTGGTGTCTCCTCGGGTGTTGGGAAGTAGATGGTGGTCTGAACGGGCAACCGAATTCGGCCGCAACGCAATTCAGTACAGGCGAGCCGAGTTCACGTCAGTTGAGCTCAAGTCGTCGGCCCATGTCGGACAGGAACACGCCGGTCGGATCGATCTCGCGACGCTTGGCGATCCACTTGTCGATCTCCGGGTACATCTTGTGGAAGTGCTCGGCAGACGTGCGCGAATCCTTTGCGGTGTACAGCCTTCCGCCGATCTCCATGACCCGACGGTCCATGTCGTTTAGAAACTCTGCGAGCCCTGCGCGCAGCGGGAAGTCGAGGCAGACGTTCCACCCCTCGAACGGGAACGACAGCGGCGCTTTGGGATTGCCCTTGCCGAACAGCTTGATCACGTTGAGGAAGCTGATGTGACCCGACGCCTGGATGTCGGTGATGATCTTCTTGAACTCGTCCTCGTTGCCCTTGGGAACGATGAACTGGTACTGCGTGAATCCGCCGCCCTTGCCGTACGCGACGGGGCGCCCGTAGGCGTTGTTCCAGTTCCCGATCAGATCGAGCGGGTGATAGAACTGCGGCAGACTCTCGATGACGTCGCGCTTGTTCGATCCGGCCCGGTAGTAGAGCTCGCCGATGAGTCCGAAGTCGAATTTGTTGTCGAGTCCACGCGGGAAGATGTTCGGCAGCGTGATCAGCGGCTTCGGGTTGAACTTGAGCGGATCCTTCTTGAGCTTGTCCGGCAGTTCGTCAAACGTTGCCAGGTTGCCGCGGCTGAACGAACCGCGACCGAGCTTCGGGGCGGCGCTCATCGTGTCGAACCAGCCGGACGCGTACTCGTAGCCGTCCTCGTAGTTGTCCTCGAGGTGCAGCGCGATGGTCTCGTCGAGGTTGTTGGTGGTGAAGGTGTCTGCCTTGAAGTAGGCCGTCTCGGTGCGCTTGAGCTTGATCTTCACCCGCAGCACGATGCCCGTGAGGCCGATACCCGCCACCGTGCACCAGAACAGCGAGCCGTCGGGGTCGTCGGGCGAGCCGTCGGGAGTCAGGGTGAGAATCCGACCGTCTGCAACAAGCAGTTGCATCTCGGTGACGTGATCGCCGAACGCGCCGGTCGCGTGGTGGTTCTTGCCGTGGATGTCGTGCGCGATTGCGCCACCGATCGTGACCTGTCGCGTACCGGGCATCACCGGCACCCAGAAGCCGCGGGGCACGACGACCTTCATCAGGTGGTCGATCGAGAGGCCTGCGTCGACGTCGACGATGCCGGTCTCTTCGTCGAGCGAATAGATCCTGGTCAGCGGCGTCATGTCGACGGTCAGGCCACCGGAATTCTGCGCCGACTCGTTGTACGAGCGGCCAAGTCCACGGGCGATGACCCCACGCTTGAGGTAGTCCGGTTTGTCCGCGTTGTCGTCGGCGACCCGAGCCACCGCATCGGCGATGACCTCGGGGTATGGCGTCGACAGGACATGCCCGGTGATCGGGGTGGTACGTGACCATCCGGCCAGCGTGCGCGTGGTGATCGGCAGGAGCTCTTCAGTAGACATCGTTAGGGATCTTACCGCGACGGCAGATACGCCCGACGCAGCTTGTCAGCCTTCGAGCACCAACGCCGCCGCGTTGTGTCCGGGTATGCCACTGACACCACCGCCACGACGCGCCGCCGCACCAGCAAGCAACATGCGGGGGTGCCGCGTCTCGACACCCCATTGCCCGACGGCGTCCCGGTCTGGCGCCCACGGCCACTGCAGGCTCCGATGGAAGATGTTGCCGCCGGGCAGCCCGAGTGCGGCCTCGAGATCCTGCGGCGTCTTGGCCTCGAGACATGGATTGCCGTGGGCGTCGGTGCAGATCACAGACTGAATGGGTTCTGCAAGAACAGAATTCAACGAGTCCAGAGTGGCTTCGACGGCCCTGCTGGTTGCCGACGGCGCGTCGAAAACCGCCGGAGGCATCTGGAGTCCGAAGAGCGTCAGCGTGTGGCATCCGGCGAGCTCTGGTCCGAGAATTGACCTGTCGGACAGTGTGTGACAGTAGATTTCACACGGCGGGACGCTCGGGACCTTGTCGATGCTCGCCTGCTGCCACGCCGCATGCAGTTGGCCGTATGACTCGTTGATGTGGAACGTCCCGGAGAACGCCGCGTCGGGGAGCACTGATCCATCACGTAGCGCCGGCAACCGATTGAGCAGCATGTTGATCTTCAATTGTGCTCCGGCGGTGTCGGATTCGACGTCGAGCGGAACATCGAGGCAGTCGTTGATCGACTGCGGCGCACACGCGACGTAGAGCATCGAGGCGCGGAGGGTGGTCTCGACTCGGCTGCTCGCTGCGCTCGCGGCCGGCTCGACCAGCGGGGAGGAGCGGCTCGCGGCCGGATCGGCCGGCTCGACCAGCGGGGACGGGCTGCTCGCGGCCTGCGCGGAGCGCGCGTACTCGACAGTGCCATCGGCCGGGTCGATGCCCGTGATCCGCGCGCCGGTCACGATGCGTGCGCCCGCGGCGACGGCGGCCTCGTAGAGTGCGCCCGACACGGCGCCCATCCCGCCGACCGGGACGTCCCAGTCGCCGGTGCCGCCACCGATCAGGTGGTAGAGGAAGCAGATGTTCTGGCGCAGTCGGGCGTCGTGGAGGTCGGCAAAGGTGCCGATCAGCGCGTCGGTGGCGACGACACCGCGCACCACGTCGTCGGCAAAGTAGCGCTCGATGAGTTCGCCGAGTGGACGTTCGGTGAGCATCTCCCAGAGTTCGGCGAGTGAGGTGTCGAGGCCGGCAGGACGCGTCGCGCCTGCTACCAGGTCTCGCAGTTCCTCGCGGCTGCGCAGCGGTTCGATCAGCGTCGGGAAGACGCGACGTGCGATTTCACCCATCCGGCCGTAAAACCATTGCCACGACGCGAACTCCGTGTCGTCGCCGGTGATGCGTCGAAACGATTCGGCGGTCGCAGACTCGTCTGCGTTGTCGACGAGCAGGCCACGAGTGGGGTCGGTGGGCATGGGCGTGTACGACGAGTAGCGGCGTCGAATCAGCGAAATGTCCAGGTCCAGGTCGGTGATGATCTCGCGCGGCAGCAACGACACCAGATACGAGTAACGCGAAAGATGTGCGGGCACACCGGGAAACGGCGTCGCGGAGACGGTGGCACCGCCGACGTGGTCTGCACGCTCGAGCACCAGCACTCGACGTCCCGCACGCGCGAGGTACGCGGCAGCCGTCAGTCCGTTGTGACCCGCGCCGATGATGATGTCGTCGAAGCGTTCCATGCATCGAGCATGACCACCGTCGTGACGTGTTGTCGAGGGTCGAGGTACCCGACCGGTCGCTACGCGGTGTCGGGTCGGGCACTTCGGATACGTCATGGTCACGATGCGTCAACGACGGGGGTTGTTCACCGGGCACGATCGGTCGTCGCGACCATATCCTTGTGGACGTGGACATCCCCTCGGTCGAACTCTCGTCTGGATTCCGGTTACCTCTCGTCGGCCTCGGAACCTACGACATGCTCGGCATGCCCTGCGTCGATGCCGTGTCCGACGCACTCCGGTCCGGATATCGCCTGCTCGACACCGCGTCGAGGTACTCCAACGAACTCAGCGTCGGGATGGGGTTGCGTGAATCGGGCGTCGCGCGCGACGAGGTCGCCGTGCAGACCAAACTCGGCGGTGGCGACCAGGGATTCGACGAGGCGATCAACGCGGCCAAGGAGAGCGCTCGACGGCTCGGTGTCGCGCACATCGACATCTACCTGATTCATTGGCCTTGCCCGAGCCTCGGTCGAACCGTCGACTCCTGGAAGGCGCTGCTGACCCTCGCGGACGAGGGGTTCATCACCGTGCCAGGTGTGTCGAACTTCAAGGCGCATCAACTGCAGATGCTCTACGACGAAACGGGCGTCTGGCCGCAGGTCAACCAGATCCAGTGCTCACCTGCACTCGCACGAGATGAGTTGCGCGAGTTCATGTCCGAGCGTGGAATCGTCGCGCAGGCGTGGCACCCGACGGGCCGCAAGGAAGGCATGCTCGGCGACGCCGTGATCATCAGACTCGCACGCAAGTACGGCAAGTCGCCGACGCAGATCGCGCTGCGCTGGTCGGTGCAGCAGGGCATCTCGGTGGTACCCAAGTCGTCGCATCGCGGTCGGCAACTCGAGAACGCCGACCTCTTCGACTTCTCCTTCGACGCCGCCGACCTGGCAGAACTGGCAACGCTCGACCGTGGCGAGAAGGCGGCCCGCGACTCAGACGTCGAAGAGGAGTTCTGAAACAGAGCCTGCCGGGCACCGTCTAGGGTGGCAGGGTGCAAGACGCAACCTCCGACGACGGGCACGACCACAAGTCGCGGCACGAAGACTTCAAGACGCGCCACGCGCCGACGCCGATCGAACTACCCGTCGACGATGCGGAGGCCTCGACCGACGTTTCGCTGAAGACCCAGATACTTCGGTTCGTCATCAGCGGCGTGATCTCCGGCATCCTCGACTTCGGGCTGACCACGATCCTGCAGTTCGGTTTCGGGTTGCCGCCCGTGGTGTCGAAGGCCGTCGGCTTCATCTGCGGCACCACCTGTGCGTACATCATCAACCGTCGCTGGACATTCCGCGCATCGCCGAGTGCGGCTCGGTTCATCGCGGTCGCACTGCTCTACTGCTGCACGTTCTTCGTCAACGTCGGCATCTACACCTGGCTGGCGCACGTCTGGGAGCACACGTTCCTCAACAGCCTCATTGCCTATGTGATCGCGCAGGGCACGGCGACGGTCATCAACTTCGTGGTGCAGCGCACCGTCATCTTCCGAGTCACATAGTCATGCCGACCGCGGTTGTCGTCGGCGCAGGCCCGAACGGGTTGTCGGCAGCGGTCCGACTCGCGCAGGCGGGGCTCGACGTCACGGTCCTCGAGGGTGCAGACACGATAGGCGGCGGCACGCGGTCGGGTCCGTTCGACGACGAGTTTCCCGAGGTCATCGTCGACCATTGCTCTGCGTTCCATCCGCTGGGGACGTCGTCGCCCTATCTGCGCACCCTGCCCCTCGCCGAGCACGGACTGCGCTGGTCCTGGCCCGACATCGACTGTGCGCACCCGCGCGACGACGGCAGCGCTGCACTTCTGTTCCGCGACATCGAGCGCACCGCCGCCGGTTTCGCCGCCGCGGGATTCCCCGGGGCGGGCGACCGATGGATCGGGCTGCTCGGCAAGGTCTCGACGCACTTCCCCGAGGTCGCCGACGACGTGCTATCGCCGATGCTGGCGCTGCCGCAGCACCCGCTGCTGCTGGCGCGTTTCGGGTTGCCCGCGCTGATGCCTGCGACGGCCCTTGCCCGCTTCCTCGGTCCGCATGCGGGCGCTCTGTTCACCGGCATGGCCGCGCACGGTTTCACCCGCCTCGACCTTCCGGGAAGCTCTGCTGCCGGACTTATGCTGACCGCAGCGGGCCACCACGGTGGCTGGCCGGTCGCGGTCGGCGGGTCGTCGGCGATCACGACCGCGCTCGCCGGACTGCTGCGCTCGCTCGGCGGCACTATTGAGACCGGACACACCGTCTCCGACGTTGCGCAGATCCCCGCCGACATCGTGATCCTCGACGTCATGCCGGGCTCAGCCGCCGACATCCTCGGTGCGCGCCAGCCCGCACGCGTCGCTCGGTCGTATCGGCGATGGCGGCGCGGCCCGGCGGCGTTCAAGGTCGACTACGTGATCGACGACGAGGTCGGCTGGACGGCGCGTGACTGCGCTCGCGCGGGCACCGTGCACCTCGGCGGCGAGGCGTCGGACATCGCGAAGGCCGAAGTCGACGTCGTCGCGGGACGGATGCCTCGTCGTCCGTTCACCCTCGTCGGGCAGCAGTGGGTCGCCGACGAGAGTCGAGCGTCGGGGAGTCTCAAGCCGCTGTGGGCCTATGCCCATGTGCCGCAGGGATATTCGGGCGACGCGACCGAGTATGTGACCTCACAGATCGAGCGCTTCGCTCCGGGCTTCCGCAACAGGATCGTCGCGGTCCGTGCGACGACGCCTGCCGAACTGGAACGGTCGAATCCGAACTATCCCGGCGGCGACATCGGCGGCGGACGCAACGACCTCGTGCACCTCGTCGCCCGACCACGCCTCACGCCGTCGCCGTACTCGACGGGAGCCGACGGCGTGTACCTGTGCTCGGCCGCGACGCCACCCGGTGGTGGAGCGCATGGAATGTGCGGCTTCGGTGCCGCCCAGGCCGCGCTGGCCGGGCTCCGCTGAGGACGTGACGGTAGCTGTCGGTCGCACGAACGACATGTAACGCGTGTGTCCGAGGGCCCGACAGAACTGATACGCGAGTTCGGTCGCGATGGTCAGCCCGATTCGACCGAATGCGTTGCGACGGCGCCGACTTGTGCAGCAGTGGTGTTCAGGTGTCAGTGACAGGGTGTTCACAGGCCTTGGGTTACTGTGGCCGTCGGGGCCGACACGTGTGGCGCGAGAGCCCCCGAAGAGATGAATGGGATGCAATGTCGACAGCAGCACAGCCGACCACGACCGATACCCCGCACACGGACCCGTCTGATTTGCGCGAGATGACCAATTCTCCTTCGGGCCGCCTGCTCGTCCAGCGCACGCTGTTCACCGGTCCGGATACCCGGATCGAGCCGGGGATGTACGCCGACACCGACCTCTCCAGGGTGCGACTCGATCGCCGCAGAGCTCATCTCGGACCCGGGGCGCGACTGTCGGCGAACACCTACTTCGGACGTTTTCCCGCAGCCTTCTGGCAGAGCTACACCCGCGTGCGGTCCGTCCGCCTCGAGTTCGACCACGACTGCGCACCCGGCACGACGCTGCGGATCGACATCCGTGCCTCCGACATCAGCGGTCGCGAACGTCCGGTGCAGACCGCGGAGGTCTCCGGACAGGGCCATGTGAGCTTCGACCTCGACGTCAAGCGATTCATCGACGGTGGAGCCCTCTGGTTCGAGTTGACCGCCATCGACGGGCCGGCAAGCATCTCCGGTGTCGAGTGGAGCGTGGACTCTCGGGTCCGTGACCGGCCCGTGTCTGTCGTCATGTGCACGCACAACCGTCCGGCCGACGCGGTGGCGACAGTGTTGGCGCTCGCATCCGATCCCGTCGTGCTCGAGAGGGTCGCCGCCGTGTACGTCGTCGACCAGGGCACCGACCGTGTCGCCGACCAGGCGCGGTTCAGCGAGGTCACCGCGGTACTCGGCGACCGTCTGCACTACATCACTCAGCCCAACCTCGGCGGCGCGGGAGGATTCAACCGCGGTATCCACGAGGTCACCAAGGGCGGCAGCCACGACACCGACATCGTCGTGATGGACGACGACATCACGTGCGAACCCGAGTCCATCCTCCGGCTGACCTCCTTTGCCAACAGCACGGCGCGACCGATGCTCGTCGGTTCGCAGATGTTGCTGGCGTCGGAGACCTACCGGGTGCACATGACCGGCGAGTGGGAAGCGCTCGACGAGCTCAAGGCCGGACGTCCCGGTGCGTACGGCAAGCAGGGACTGAACGCGCTCGAGAAGCAACAGGACGCGCGCACCGACGCCGGATGGAACGGTTGGTGGTCGTGCCTGCTCCCGGTCGAGGCTGTCTATGCGGCTGGACTCTCGCTGCCGCTGTTCTTCCAGTGGGACGACATCGAGTTCGGTATTCGCGCGCGCCGCAACGGTTTTCCGACGGTCACGCTGCCCAACGCGGGCGTCTGGCACGCCGACTTCCACCTCAAGGACTACGACGACTGGTCGCGCTACTTCAGTTGGCGTAACGCGCTCATCGTCGCGGCGATCCACGGGCCGTACGACCCGAAGCACCTCGCGACCGTCATCGCCAAGGAGGTCGGCGCGCACATCGTCTCCATGCGCTACGGCCTCGCCGCGACTTTCCTTCTGGCCGTTCGTGATTTCCTGCGCGGACCGTCGATCCTCGACGACGGCGGAATGTCGAAGCTGTCCGAGTTGAAGGAACTGCGTGCGCAGTATCCGGACACGGTCATCCGCGACAGCGCCGACGTGTTCGTCGACGCCGATCCCAACACGAGGATCTCACGCCGCGGACCGCTGCCGGACGAAGACAAAGAGACTCGCGTGCTGGTCAAACGTGCTGTGCAGCAATGGCTCGGCCGGGTATCGCCAGCACCCGTCTCCATTTCTGCCGACGACGGACGGTGGTGGCACGTAGGGCTCTTCTCGTCGGCCATCGTCACCGATTCGTCGCAGACGGGTGTACGAGTCAGGCGGCGCGACAAGCAGATCGCGGTCCGGCTCGGACGAGAACTCGCACAGTTGTGCCTCGAACTGCGTCGTGACGGACTCGACGTCGCCGACGGGTGGCGACAGGCAATGCCCGAACTGACGAGTCGCGAGAACTGGACGAGATTGTTTGACGGCGACTGAACGACTCCGCTCCGCCCGACCCGCACTGGTGGTCGGGATCTTTGGAGTGGTGTTGTGCGCGTACGGTTCCTGGCGTCCGTCGCTCTGGTACGACGAGGCCGCGACGGTGTCTGCGGTGCACCGTCCACTGTCGGCGATGTGGGATCTGCTCGCTCAGATCGATGCCGTGCACGCGCTCTACTACCTGTGCATGCATGTGTGGACCAAGGTGTTCGGGCTGTCGGAGTTCTCGCTGAGGTTCCCGTCCGCATTGGCGGTCGGTGTCGCAGCAGGCCTGCTCGTCGTTCTCGGTACCCGACTGTGGGACACACGTTTTGGCGTGATCGCCGGCCTGGTGCTCCTGTGTCTGCCGCGCACGACCTGGGCGGGCTCTGAGGCCCGATCCTATGCCGGCACAATCGCTTTCGGGATCGCCATGACGCTGGTCCTGCTTATCGCGCTCGACGTCGACGACGGTGCCTCTCGGCGACGACGCTGGGGGTGGTGGGCGGCATACGTCGCGGTCTCTGTCGTCGGTGTGGTGTGGTTCTTCTTCACCATCATGCTGCTCTCCGTGCACCTGCTGATCGTGCTGATGAAGGGTCGGGGGCGAGATAGGTCGCGATTACGCTGGACGGTAGGCGCTTTCGTCATCTCCGCGATTATCGTGTGCGCACTTGTCGCGCCATTCGCGCGCGTCTTCGTCTCGCAACGGGCGCAGATCTCGTGGGTCGAGCAGATGTCGCCACGGACGCTCGGCAACTATGCACGATTCGAGTTCTTCGACGGCGCAACCATTTTCCTCATCGTCGGCGCTGTCGTCGTGGTGGCAGGACTCGCCGCCGCTGCTGTCCTCGGTGCCCGCGGGCGATGGTCGACCCTGGTCATCGGACTGCTGTGGGTCTTCGTGCCCGCGGCACTGGTGTTCGTGTTCTCGTGGTTGGTCGACGCCGTCTACACACCCCGCTACCTGATCTTCACAGCCGGTGGGCTGGCGCTGATCCTGGCGTGGGCGGTGTGTCAGATCGCTCGCGACCGTGTGTGGGTGGCAGCGCTTCTCGTCGTGGTTCTGGCCGCGGCCGCAACGCCGACGTACCTCGCCGACCGCAGCGCGTACGGCCGACTCGGCGGCACCGACTTCTCCGAGGCCGCCGACTTCATCGGCTCGAACGCACATTCCGGCGACTGCGTCGCGTTCTCCACCGCGCCGACGTGGAGCCCGGTCTCGCAGCGAGTCGTCCTGCGCGCCAAGCCCGACGACTTCGTGGGACTGCGCGACGTCGGCCCCTCGGTCGACGCGATCCACGGGGACGTGCTCTGGGACGG
The DNA here is from genome assembly GCF_001665905.1 of Gordonia sp. 852002-50395_SCH5434458. NCBI lineage: Bacteria > Bacillati > Actinomycetota > Actinomycetes > Mycobacteriales > Gordoniaceae > Gordonia > Gordonia sp. 852002-50395_SCH5434458. Next base: position 30,146 of record NZ_LZTC01000020.1, on the reverse strand, counting down.
CGACAAACCCGTCGCCGTCTATCGACGGTTCGCCGAGCAGTGCCAGGTGATGTGGGTGATCACCGACAAGGACCGCGACCACGGCTACGTCGCCTACCCCGGCGCCATCGGCTACTGGGTGTTCTCACCCAGCCACTTCACCTCGACGCCGCTCTACCAACAACTTTCGGCCGCCGGACTGCACGTCGTGCGCCAGGTTCCCTTCAACAACACGCAGGTCGTCGAGATGCGCCGCTGACGTCGAGCGTGTCGACTGGGCGCTTGAGCGCGTCGACTGGGCGCCTCATCCCGTCGAGTGGGCGCTCCAGCGCGTCGACCGTGCGTCACGTCGTGCCGACTGGGCGCTCCAGCGTGCCGACTGTGCGTCAGCCGTTCACCTTCGCGATCACGTTCTCGGCGTAGGCGTTCAGATGGTCGATCTTGGTCGCGAGCGGCTCGGTGTCGTCGCCCATCACGTACGGAAGGCGGAAGCCGACGATCACATCGGTGATTCCCTTGTCCTCCAACCTCTTACATCCGTCGACCGTATAGGCGTCGAGTGAGATGACGTGGATCTCGAAGGGGTCGTTGAGTTTTCCCTCCGCTTTGCGGATGTCGGTGATCTTGTCGAGCAGGGCGTCGAGTTCCTCCGCGGGGCCGCCTCCGTGCATCCATCCGTCGCCTCGGATCACGGCTCGACGCAGCGCGGCGTCGGCGTGCCCTCCGACGAGGAGTGGGATCGGCTCTGTGGGTGCGGGGGTCATCTTGATGCGTGGAATGTCGTAGAACTCGCCGTGGAATTCGAAGTATTCACCCGACGTCAGGCCACGGAAGATGTCCATGCATTCGTCCATGCGCTTGCCACGTCGCGCGAAGTCGACGCCCATGAACTCATAGTCCTCCGGCCACGGGCTGGTGCCGACGCCTAGTGCGAGTCGGTTGTTTGTCAGGTACGCAACAGAACTCGCCTGCTTGGCCACCAGCGCCGGCGGTCGCACGGGGAGTTTGAGAACGAACGGCGTGAAGCGGATCGTCGACGTGACGGCACCGAGCGCCGCGGCCTCGATGAACGTCTCGATGAACGCCTTGCCGTCGAGGAACTCACGATTGCCGTCCGGCGTGTACGGATAGGTGGCGTCGGACTCCTCTGGGTACGCGAGCGAGTCGGGAATCGTGAACCCCGCGTACCCGGCCTCCTCGGCCGCCTGGGCGAGTGGTGCGTAGAAGCTGGGATCTGTCATCGCCTCGGCGAAGGTGAACCGCATGTGTCTCCCCTGTGGATCGGTGTCTGATCACAGAGTAGAACACGTTCTAGTTTCGGCGAGGGTGGTCGGCGAATTGCGCCCATTCGGCACGACGAAGCGCCCAGTCGATGAGACGAAGCGCACTGTCGGCAGGCTAGAGCGCCCACTCGGCACGACGAAGCGCCCACTCGACGCGACGAAGCGCCCAATCGACGTCAGTCGGGCCGCACGAACCGTTCGCGGCGGCCGAGTTGCTGCAGCCGGAACCACTCGCGGAAGCCCGCGACGTCGCGCTGCTGCACCAGGAAGTACCAGCCGAATCGTGCGTACTCCTGTGGGAGCAATTTGCGCATGCCGGGCTGGTTCATGAGGAAGCCGCGGTTGCGGTAGGTGAAGAAGCGCTTCACCGAGTTGTCGGGATACTGCGTGTGCATGCGGCCGCCGAGGATCGGGCGGAACTCGTCGGAGCCGTACGGGTGTAGATATGCCGTGGTCAGGCACGTGCCGAAACGTAAACCGGAGCGCACGAGGCGGCGGTGCACCTCGACCTCGTCGCCGCGGAAGAACAGCCGGAGGTCGGGGACGCCGACGACGTCGAGCGCGTGCGCAGAGAACAGTGCGCCGTTGAACAGCGACGCGATGCCCGGCAGCAGGTCGTCGTCGCCGTCGGGCTCGCCGTCGCCCTCGAACAACTCCGACCGCTTGCGCCGCCACGCCACGCCGCGGCGCAACGGGAAGGCGAGGGTGTCGGGGTCGTCGATGTTGACGACGACGGGTGAGACCTCGTCGAGCCGATGACGTGCGGCGCACTCGAGCAGCGTCGACAAAACTTCGCTGTCCTCAGGGCGTCCGTCATCGTCGGCGCACCACACCCAGTCGGCGCCGAGTGACAGCGCGGTCAACATGCCGAGCGCAAACCCGCCCGCGCCCCCGAGGTTGCGCTGCGAACCCACGTAGGTCGTCGGAATGGGTTGTGCGGCAACGAGGTCGGCGACCTGTTGTTCGTTGCCGTTGTCGACGACGACGAGGTGGTCGACAGGTCGGGACTGTGCGGAGACCACGGCAAGCGACTCGGCGAGCAACTCCGCTCGACGATGGGTCACCACAACGGCAATGACACGCGAGGCAATGACGCGCGAGGTCGAGCCCGTGGAGTCGCTCATGCGGGCTTGCCGTCGGTCCGATGCATCTCGTCGAGCACTTCGCGCACGTGCGCTGCGGCGGTCGGACCCTCGTAGGCGCCGACCACCTCCTCGATCCCGCCGTCCATCCGGATCTCGCCGTGGTCGATCCAGAGCGCGCGGTCGCACAGTTGGGCCAAGAACTCGTTGGAGTGACTGGCGAAAACCAGGATTCCCGAGCGCTCGACCAGCGACTGCAGCCGCGTACGCGCCTTCTTCATGAACTCCGCGTCGACGGCTCCGATGCCCTCGTCGAGGATCAGGATCTCGGGATCGATGCTGGTCACCACACCCAGGGCGAGGCGCACGCGCATACCGGTCGAGTAGGTGCGCAGCGGCATGTTGAGGTAGTCGCCGAGCTCGGAGAACTCCGCGATCTCGTCGGTCTTGCGCAGCATCTCCTTACGGCTCACGCCCAGGAACATGCCGCGGATGAGGATGTTCTCGTAGCCGGAGATCTCCGGGTCCATGCCGACGCCGAGGTCGAAGACCGGGGCCACGCGACCCTTCACCCGACATGAGCCGCGCGTCGGTTCGTAGATGCCCGACAGCAAGCGCAGCAGCGTCGACTTACCGGCACCGTTGTGACCGACGAGCCCCACGCGATCGCCGTGTTCGAGGTGCAGGTTGATGTTCTTGAGTGCTTCGACAACCACCACGTTCGACGCATTGGCGCCGATCACGCCGCCCGCGGCACCGAGCACCGACTTTTTCAGCGACCGCGTCTTGGCGTCGAAGATGGGGAAGTCGACGCAGGCGTCCCAGGTGTCGACGCGGACGGCGTCGTTCTTGATCTCAGGTTCTCTGGAGCTGGTCACGACTCACACCCAATACGGAACTCGGGCGCGGTAATTGCGCATGATGAACAGGGCGAGAAGGCATCCCGCGACGGTGCAGCCGATGACGATCGCCCAGTGATAGAAGGCGACCGATTCGCCGAGCAGCGGACCGCGCGTGATCTCGAGATAGTGGAACATCGGGTTGATCTCGAAGATCCGTGCCCGCGACGAGCCCTCTCCGGTGACCTTGTGCAGCGACGACGCGCTCCAGATGATCGGCGTCATGAAGAACACCAGGCGCACGGCGGTGCTGAGTAGCTGTCCGATGTCGCGGAATCGGGTGGTCAGGATGCCGAAGACCATCGCGACCCACACGCTGTTGATGACGAACAGGATCATCGCCGGGATGATCAGCACGACGGTCCAGCTCAGGTGGATGTGCTTCCAGAAGATCGCCAGCAGCACCAGGTAGATGACGATGTTGTGCGCGAAGATGATGAGCTGCCGCCACGCGAGTCGGTAGACATGCACCGACAGCGGTGACGGGATCTGCTTGATCAACCCCTCGTTCTTGGCGAACACCTCCGAGCCGTCGAGAATCGATCCCTCGATGAAGCCCCAGAAGATGAAGCCGAGCGTCACGTACGGCAGGAACGTTGTGATGTCCTCGTCGAACAGCTGCGAATACAGCAGACCCATCGCCACGGCCGTGATGCCGGTCGCGATCGTGATCCACAACGGTCCGAGCACCGAACGCCGATACCGCTGTTTGATGTCCTGCCATCCGAGAAGCGCCCAGAGCTCCCTCGCGCGGAGTCCGTCCGAGAGGTCCTTGAACGCCCGCCGAAACGACCTCGAATCCGACGTCGTGGGTGGTGGCGGAACTTCCCGCTCGTTGACTACCGCTGACACGGGGATTCAGCATACAAGCGAGCAGTTCGACGATCCGGAACGGGCGGTGTCGAGCGAGGAGTCCGCGGCCCGATACTCAGAGGTACTGACCGGTGCTCGGTCCGCCGCCGGGACCACCTGGACCCACGATTCCGGGAGGCAGAGCGCCCTGTCGCATCTGCTCGAGCTGCGCACGCGCTGCCATCTGCTGGGCGAACAGCGCTGTCTGGATCCCGTGGAAGAGTCCTTCGAGCCACCCGACGAGCTGTGCCTGCGCGATACGCAGTTCGGCATCGGAAGGCGTCGAGTCGTCGGAGAAGGGGAGTGCGAGGCGTTCGAGCTCTTCACGCAGCTCGGGGGCGAGGCCGTCTTCCAGTTCGCTGATCGACGTCTGGTGGATCTCGCGGAGCCGGTTGCGCGACGCCTCGTCGAGCGGAGCTGCCCGCACTTCCTCGAGCAACTGCTTGATCATCGTGCCGATCCGCATGACCTTGGCGGGTTGCTCGACCATGTCGGCCACACTGTCTTTGGATTCGGCGTCTTTCCCGGTCTCGTGGTCGTCGGGCCCGACAACCACGATGTTCTCGTCGGCGGTTGCCGGAGAACCGAAACCGCGGGGATCAAACGCTCCGGACGATGTGCCTTCGCTAGCCATGTCCCCATTGTGCCGAAAGCCGCCGACACCCGTCAGCAGTAGTCGGTATTGCTCCCGACGCCAGGGGACGCCGTCGCCGCGCGGCGTTCGGCGACAACCCGTCCGTTCGTCGAGGGCGGGCCGTCTATCGTGGCTGGCATGAGTCTCGACGTCGCCGCCGTGCGAGGACTGTTCCCCTCGCTCGGCGACGGCTGGATTCATTTCGACGCGCAGGCCGGGATGCTCATCCCCGACTCTGTTGCCAGCGCGGTCTCGTCGGGATTCCGCCAGCTCGGCGCGGCGCCGGGCGGGGTCTATCCGGGTGCGGTCCGCACCACCGAAGCCATCGACGGCGCACGTCGAGCGGTCGCCGATCTCGTCGGCGCGCAGGCCGCGGGAGTGGTCCTGGGACCCTCCCGATCGGCGCTCGTGTGGACCCTGGCGGAGTCGATCGCCCCCAACACCTGGCTCGGCGGCGACGTCGTCGTGAGTCATGCCGACGACGAGCCGAACATCGTGCCGTGGCTGCGGGTCGTCGGACGCTATGGCGGTTCTGTGCGGTGGGCCGAACTCGACATCGAGACGGGTGAGCTGCCCGCGTGGCAGTACAAGAATCTCGTCGGTGCGCGAACGGCAGTCGTCGCCGTCACCTTGGCGTCGTCGACTCTCGGTGCCATCACCGATATCCCCGCGATCGCCCGCTTCGCACACGCACGTGGTGCGATGCTCGTCGTCGACGCGACGAATGCTGCTCCCTACATGCCGCTCGACATCGCCGAACTCGGTGCGGATGTGCTCGTGGTGTCCGCCGAGCGGTGGGGCGGTCCGCGGGTCGCGGCAATGGTGTTCCGGGATCCGAAGGTCATCGATCGGCTCGTCCCGATGTCGGTCGACCCGCGTGCGGTCGGCCCCGCACGTCTCGAACTCGAACCGCTACAGGGCGGACTGCTGACCGGGCTGGTCGCGTCGATCGAACATCTCGCCTCGCTCGACGCCGACGCGATCGGCAAGCGGCGCCGACGACTTGTCGCCTCCCTCGACGCGGTCAACGAGTATCTCGACCGGCTGATGGTCTACCTCACGACGACTCTGGAGCAGCTCAGTCAGGTCTCGGTGGTCGGGACGCCTGGTAACCGCGTCCCGACGCTCAGCTTCACCTTCGATCAGGTCTCGGCGGACAAGGTGGTTCGACGCCTCTCCGACAACGGGATCTGTGCGCTCGCCGACCTCCCGTGCCGAGCGCTGACACGCATGGGTGCAAGCGACTTCGGCGGCGCGGTGACCGTCGGTCTCGGACCCTATTCGACGCCGTACGAAGTTGACCATCTGGTCAGAACTCTCGGGTCGCTCGGTTAGGCAACGTCGCAGCGTATTGCGTGTGGGTCGACCGATCCACACGGTTTCGCATTTAGCTACAACGCATACTAAGTTGACCAATGTGAACGACCCCGAACCCCGCCCTCCCGCGCCTGATACACCGGAGCTGACCGCCGATCAGGTCGCGCTCTGGAACTCGTTCGTGGATGGCGGATGGGCGCTGATGGCTCAGGTCAACAGCACGTTCGGCGCAAACGGCTGGACTACAACCGACCTGCGCATCCTCGAAGTTCTCGCGACGCGTGAGCAGTTCGGCATCAGTGAACTCGCGGCGACCGTGCACATGGGCGTCAGCACCATGTCCCGTCAGATCGGCAGACTGATCGACACCGGCGACGTCGTCCGCGTACGTTCGGACCTCGACGGCAGACACCGACTCGTCCGCATCACCGACACCGGCCGCAGCACGTTGGCCCGGATCTCGCGGGTGCGCAACGGCGTGATCCGCGAGTACGTCTTCGACGTCCTGGGCGAGGAAGGCTTCACCACCATCTGCCTCGCCATGCGGAAGGTCCGGGGCTCCTGGTCCTGACGGTTACGCCCGTTCGACGCCACTTTCGGGCAGCATCGATGGCATGCGTGCAATCACCGTCGAGTCCGATACCGCCACATTGTCTGTCGCCGAAGTACCCGATCCGACGCCGGGACCCGGCGAGGTGCTCATCGAGGTCGCGGCAGCCGGCGTGAACCGTGCCGACCTACTCCAGAAACAGGGCCTGTATCCACCGCCGCCTGGGGCGTCGGAGATTCTCGGTCTCGAGGTGTCGGGCCGGATCGTCGAACTTGGTCCAGAGGTGACGGAGTGGTCCGTCGGCGACGAGGTGTGTGCCCTGCTCGCGGGCGGCGGGTACGCCGAGCTGGTGGTGGTTCCGGCCGTGCAGGTGCTGCCGAAGCCGTCGAATGTGGACCTGATCGAGGCAGCGGGACTGCCGGAGGTTGCGTGCACGGTTGTCTCGAACCTGCTGCTCACGGCGCACCTGCAGCTTGACGAGCTGGTGCTCATTCATGGAGGCTCCAGCGGGATCGGCACCCATGCGACGCAGCTGTGTCGCGCGCTGGGAGCCAGGGTCGCGGTGACGGCGCGGACGAAGGAGAAGCTGGCGCGCTCGGCGGAGTACGGGGCCGAGATCCTCATCGACTACTCGTCGGAGGACTTCGTCGAGGTGATCTCCGGGCACGGTGGCGCCAACGTGATCCTCGACATCATCGGCGCGGCCTATCTGCCGCGCAACGTCAAGGCTCTCGCCACGGGAGGGCGCCTGGTCATCATCGGCATGCAGGGCGGCGTCAAGGGTGAGTTACCCATCGGCGCAATGATTTCCAAGCGGCTCTCGGTGTACGGCACCGCGCTGCGCTCGAGGCCGGTGACCGGGGCCGACGGCAAGGCGTCGATCGTCGAGAAGACCTACACGCGAACCTGGCCGTTGATCGAGGCCGGCTCTGTGGTGCCGGTGACCGACTCGGTCTTCGAGCTCGCCGACGCCCAGGCCGCCCACGAGCGACTCAACAGCGGCGACGCGATCGGCAAGGTGCTGCTGCGCGTTGGTTGATGAGGGAACGGGCTGATGGTGGTCTCGCGCTGCGGGTCACGTACCCTTTTCGGCAGGGAAGCGTGGCAGAGCGGCCGAATGCACTCGCCTTGAAAGCGAGCGTGGGTAAAACCACCGGGGGTTCAAATCCCTCCGCTTCCGCAGAAGAGGCCGAGTTGCGTGGGATCCAGAGGGGCATTTTTGTACCCCTGCGTCCCACGCAACTGAACCTCATTTCGGCGAACGACGGGTCCAAGTAATCGCTGAGACCTTATGGCACAATTCCGGCCTGTGAAGAAGCTGATAGCAAGTGTAATGATCGGCGGCGCCGCTGCCGCAGGAGTTCTCGTGGGTGGCGGAGCGGCGCACGCCGACGTCTCGCCTGGCAACTATCGATACTGCAACACCGAGTTCCAGGGTTTCCACGTTCCGGTGCCGTGGTGTTCGGACATGACGGTTCGCAATCACCGGTTAGGGGTCACCCCAAGCTTCCGTGGCTACCCCATCACAACCGTTGGCAAGTACGAGTACGTCAACATGGGCCAGGGCAACGGACTCAAGATGTACAAGACGCGCAACGGATATGCGGGCTCGCAGTATCAGGGCAACAAGGTCATCGCCAAGTTCGTTCTGACGCGCAAGCGCTGAGCGCGCGGTCAACCTGCCAGGAACTGATCGATCTGGTTGAGCGACTGCGTCGCGCCCTCGGCCATGCCCATGTCGAGGACCTTCTGCAGTCCCTCAACCGTTTCGTACGTACTCACGTAGGTGGCGATGGTTCGGCCATCGTTGTCGGCGAACGAGTATGTGCTGTGCGACAACGGAAGTGAATCGATCGGCGTGAAGTTTTCGTCGGCGAAGCCGTCGCGGAAGCTGAAGTTCGACGGCTTGTCGACGGAGTCGACGAGCCAGTAGCCCGCGTACTTTTCGCCGTCGGGTCCGGTCATGTAGTACGTGACACGCCCGCCCGGCGCCAGGTTGTGGTCGACGAACGTTGCGGGGTATTCCGGTGGGCCCCAGACCTTCTCGAGCTGACGCGGATCGGCGTAGATCTGCCAGACGCGTTCAACCGGAGCTGCGAACTCGGCTGTGATGGTGAGGGATCGGTCGTCGAGATTCTTGGTGACGTCGATGACGGGCATTGTCTTACTCCTCTTTGTCGGCAGCTGTCGACGGAGTGTCGTCGACAGCAAGTAGTGCGTCGATTCGGTCGATCCGGCCGCGCCAGACCTGCTCGAGCTCGTCGAGTAGGTCCGACACGGCGCGCACGGCCTCGACGTCGCCGGAGGCAAGTTGTTCACGCCCTCGGCGACGTTTTGTCAGCAGTCCGGAGCGTTCGAGCACGGCGACGTGTTTCTGTACCGCGGCGAAGCTCATGTCGTAGTCGGCGGCGAGTGTCGACACCGACTGCTCCTGCGCGAGCACGCGCCGCATGATGTCGCGGCGGGTTCGATCGGCAAGTGCGTGGAACAGTGCGTCTGCCTGGTCCTCTGCCGTTGTGCTCACGATGCAAACGTACAACTGATTGGTTGTACGTGTCTACCCTTTCGTGAAATTGGCCTGTATTGCGCACCCCGGGTCCTGCGCCCCGAGCGCTAGCGGAGGACACTGGTGGGATGCGCGACGACGGGAGAGGTGTAGACCGCGACGAACTGGACCCTCGGCTCGCGGACTCCCTTCGTGGAATCGAACGCAGGGTCATGGCAGAGGTCCCGCTCCGCGGGCGTGCGGTCGCCGCCATCTGGGTGGCCGTCGTGGTACTCGCGGGCATGAGCGTCGTGACTGCCCTGACCGGAACGTCGACGCCGCTCTCGGAACTCGCCGTCATCTTCGGCGCCGCCGCCGTGGTGCTGTCCATGGTCGCGGTGATTGTTCGACGTTTCGCACCCTGCTGGATCGCAGCAGCGGTCAGCGCCGTCGCGGTGCCGATCTCGATTCTGGGCTACTGGGCGGATCAGACTGCGCGCCAACAGACTTCGCTTGGGCTGTTGGTGGCCGCGCTGTGCCACATCGCGCTCGTGGTCAACTGGGTGCAGTGCGTGCGCCCGCCGGCGGGGCACAACGGAGGTCACGCCTCGTAGCTGTGGCCGTGGGTGATCTCGACAAGCTCGATCAGCGAAGGGGCCGCTCGATCGGCGGGTTTGGCTCGTTCAGCGAAGGGCGCTCGATCAGCGAAGGGCGCTCGATCAGCGAGGGGCGCTCGATCAGCGGGGTGATCTCGACGAGCTCGATCAGCGAGGGGCCGCTCGATCGGCGCGAGGCGCCTACACAACTCGGTCGTGAGCGCGGCGCCATCACAATAATCTCCTCGGCGGTCCGCTCAGGTACGAGTTGTGTACGTACCGGCGGTCGTCAGGACGGGGCCATGGCGCGCTGAGCCTTCTCGAGCGCGGCGAGGGTGCGTAGTACGTATTCGCGACGCGAGGTCAGGTCGGCGATGCGGGCCTTGGCGGAGAGTCCCGATTCCTGCTCGGCGGCGGCCAGGCGCCCGTCGATGTCGGTGAGTTCGTTCAGCAGACCCTCGGCGCGGCTGAGAAGCTCCGCGCGGTCGGGCCGCGAAACGTCGTTGCGTCGTGTCGGGCTCGTGGTTGCCGTGCTCGCCTTGTCGCCCGCGCTCTTCACGGCGCCCGACTTCACAGCGCTCGACTTCACCGCGGCCGCAGACGTTCGCGACGCGGATCGCTTGGGTCGAGGAGCAGGGGTGCTCGTGCGGATCCGGTTCAACTCGGTGTACGCGTCGCGAGCGCCGACACGGTGCTCGCGCTCCTCCTCGTCGTCGCATTCCACGGAGCCGCCGAGCGGGCGCAGACCGTAGAAACCCAAGAACTTGCGCGCCTCGGTGATCGTCACCTCGAGCTCGCGGCACTTGCCGCAGCGCACTTCGTCACGGAAGTCCGCGACGTCATCGGTGGAGGAGCACCACTCACACGGGGTGGCAGTGTTTTCGGTCACGACAGCTTCGGCAGTTCTGGAGAGCACGTTCGAAAACAATACGGGACAAGAGGTTTCAGATTCCAATTCGAGCGTGTCGCACACCGACACCCCGCGTGACTACAGCCAATCCCGCTTGCGGAAGTTGATGTAGAGCACGATGACAGACCCGACGATCAGGATCGCACTGACCCAGACACCCCACGACGTGCTGTATCCGGGGAACAGCACGTTCTGTCCGTAGTAGCCGGTGATGAGGGTCGGCACAGCGATGATCGCGGCCCACGCGGTCAACTTCTTCATCACGGTGTTGAGCCGCGCGTCCATCAACGAGAGGTTCGTCTCGAAGACGCTGCTGAGCATGTCGCGCAGTGACTCGGTCCACTCGGCGGCGCGCAGCACGTGGTCGTAGAGGTCGGAGTAGTTGGGGTCGAGCTCGGCCGCGTGTTCTCCGCGATCCTGGTAGCGGTGTCGCTGGATGGTGCCGACCACCTCGCGCATCGGGAGCACCACCCGCCGCAGCACCACGAGATCCTTGCGCAGGTCATACGTCCGACGTTGCAGACTCACGTTGGGAACGGACTCGTCGAACAAATAGTCCTCGAGCTCCTCGATCTGGTCGTCGAGTACCTGGACCGCGTCGAAGTGGCCGTCGACCACGACGTCGAGCACCACGTAGAGCAACCCGCCGACCCCGAGCGACGCGGCGTTCGTGTCCTCGCAGCGTTCCACCACGGTCTTGATCCCGTCGCCCGGATGCATACGCACCGTGATGACGGCGTTGTCCTTGATGAAGATCGAGATGCGGTGCAATGTAAAGGATTTGGCGCGCTGATTCTGCCCGTTGTTGGCGACCACCCCCGACCTCGGAGGTGGTGGATCGTCGGAGTCGTCGTCAGCGTCGTCGTCGGAATCGCTGTCGGAGCGTCGAACATTCTGTGTCGCAGACGTTTTCATCTCGATGCCGTACACCATGATGAAGGTGTGGTCGCTGTAGGTGACGGTCTTGACGCGCTCGGCGGCCGAGATCGTGTCTTCGATGGCGAACTTGTTCAACCCGAGTTCGTCTGCGAGCGAAGAGAGCGTCTCATGGGTCGGGCACTGCAGGTCGGCCCACACGACGGTGTCGGACTCGCCGATGAGGTCGGAGACCGATTCGAGGGAGAATCCGTCGACCTTCTTGCCATCGCGCCAGATCTGGCCCTGGATGCGCTCGTCTCCCATGACGTCATCCTGCCACGCGACGAGAGGTCCTCGACGCTGCCGCGCTCGCTCGACCTGGCAGGATCGGCCCATGGCCCACCGCATCCCGTCTCTCACCGGAGTGCGTGCGCTGGCTGCGGCCGCGGTCTGCCTGACACATGCGGCCTTCTGGACCGGCAACTACACCGACGACTACGTCGGACGCCTCTTCTCTCGGTTCGAGGTCGGCGTCGCCATCTTCTTCGTGCTCTCGGGGTTTCTGCTGTTCTCGGAGTGGATTCGGCCGCTGCAGAAGGGCTCGGCCCCACCGTCGACTCGACGCTACTTCTGGCATCGCGCACGGCGAATCCTGCCCGCGTACTGGATCACGGTGATCGCGGTCTACCTCATCTACGGCTGGTATTCGCCGGGTGGCGAGGCCGCGGTGACAGGCGTTGGCTGGTCGGGTTTCTGGCGAAACATGACCCTGACGCAGGTCTACGGCATCGGCCACCTGCATGCCGGCCTGACCCAGATGTGGAGTCTCGCAGCAGAAGTCGTGTTCTACCTGCTCCTGCCGGTGATCGCCTGGCTGCTGATCGTCGTCGTGTGCCGACGTCGCTGGCGACCCGATCTGCTCATCGGTGGGCTGCTCGTGATCGGGCTGGTCAGTCCGGTGTGGTCGGTGCTCGTCGACGGCAATCCCGACGCCGATCCGACAGCCCGACTCTGGGCGCCTGCTTTCCTCGGATGGTTCGTCGCCGGCATGGTCCTGGCGGTCTGTGCGCCGCTCGTCGCCAAGTGGAACACCTGGTTCTGGCTCACGGCCGCGGGTGTCGCGTTCCTCGTGTCGGGTCTGCCGCTGGCAGGAGAGCCGACGATCACGCCGAGCACGGCGTCGGCCACCATCGTCAAGCATCTGCTCTACCTCGTCATCGCCGTCGGAATGGTTGGTCCGCTCACCGCCACCGACCAGTCGTCGCCGTGGGCTCGGCTGTGCGGCAGCCGTCCCGTCGTGTGGCTCGGCGAGATCTCCTACGAGTTCTTCCTCGTGCACGTACTCGTACTCGAAGTGGTCATGGACCTGCTGAACTATCGCGTGTTCAGCGGCAACGTCGTGGTGGCGTTCGTGGTGACAACCGCGATCAGCATCCCCGTCGCGTGGGCGCTGCACCGCGCGACCCGACCGCTGTGGCGTGCGCCGACGCCTCGGGCACCCGAATTGCGCAGGTAGAATCTGGGAACGCGGCGGGGTGAACTGACTACTCTCGCCCGCAAGACGGTCCCGAACCAAAGGCGTTACGACGATGATCGACAAGAGCGCGGCCCAGCGGGGTGGCGACAGCAGTGCTCAGATCCGCAGCTGGTGTGAGCGATCGGCCGTCGCCGGTGAACGCCCCGAACTCTCCGATGCCGCCGCACTGCTCGTGGCGTCGGGGTATCTCACCCCGGCAGGCCGGGCGATCCTGGTCCGCCGAATCTCTTCCGGATTGCCTGTACCGACGCTGCCCACGGGTTTCGGTGAGTTGCGTCGACTCCAGCGGGCGATCGTCCAGCTCGAAAGCCAACTCGACGCCCCGATGGTGCCCGGAATGGTCGTGACGCTGATGCGCGGGCGTCTCAACGGGCTGCTGCGTCGGCGCGACGACTCGCGCAAGCTGATCGTGACCGCGAAGGGTGTTTTCGCAGGTAGTACGCGCGCCATCCGTAGGGAACGTCGAGAGAACGTGTACCTCGAGATCGAAGAGCGGGAGCGCCTGTTCGCCGGACTGCTCTGCACACCGACCCCGAACGTGAACACGTCGAACCCGATGCGTCGTGCGGGAACGGCGGCTGTCGAACGGATCGCGGGCGTCGTCGGACAGGTCGCCGCCCGCTCGGGATATCCGCAGGCCGGGGAGTGGGCTAACCGCGTCGCCGCCGTCGACGGAACTCCCGCTTCGCCGAGAAACCCCGCCTCACCGCTGTCCGGTGTGGCGAACTTCGTCGACGGCTACGAGACGCTGATGTTCCTCGCCGCCCACTACTACGACCGCATCATGCGCAATCCGGCGTGGCGGTCCGACCACTTCGCCGTGCAGCGCACGCAGGTCAATCTGCACGCCGAACTCGCCGAGATCGTCGCCGACGTCATCGCGCTGCGCTCGGTGCGGATCGACCTCGACCGCGCCAAGCGAAACGGCGGATTCGACGCCTCGTTCGCCGCCCAGATCGATCGTCGTGAAACGGTATTGCGGCCGGTCTGGACCGAGCTCATCGACCGTGTGCAGGCGCTCGGCGACGTCGCGTACGTCGTCGAGTCGGCCGCCGTCGAACTGCAGATCCTGTCCGAATACAACAGGGCCGCAACCATCGACGACCGGATCGACGCGCTCATCGCCAGGTCGGGCGACCGGGAGATCTCCGTCGACAACGCCAAACGTCTGACCGAGCAGGTGCGCAGCGGCGAGGAGCAGTTGCGTATCTACCGCGACGTCCTCGAGGGCAACATCGCACGCATTTCGCCTGCCGTGCCGCGGGAGCTACCCGCCCGCTACGAGCCGTCCTGACCCGCGTCGCTTCAGGCGCGTGACCAGGACCGCAGGTGATCTTTTTCGACGCCGGTGAGTCGTCGAAGCGAGTGTGCCTCAACGTCGACGACGGCCATCTGGGTGCTCGCGACACAGGCGGGTTTGGAATCGTCCTCGGCGTGCGCGCCGCGGATCTCATAGCCGATGGTGAAGTCGACCGATCGAAAACCCTTGATCCACATGCCAATCCGCAACGGCGAATCGTCGTGCCGTAGTTGGCTCTGGTATCTGATCTCGACGTGGACGATCATCGCGCTCTTGATCAGTTCCGCCTGGGACCCGGTCGGTGTGTCGGCTTCAGCAGCCAGAGTGGTTGCCATGACCAACCATTGGATGCGGGCCTCCTCCATGAGGGTGACCATCCGCGCGTGGTTGATGTGACCAAAGGCATCCATGTCCGACCATCGCACGGGGACCTCGGCGACGAATGCGAAATCTCCGACACCCATACCGCGCTCACCTGCGGACTTCGTCGAACTATCCAGATCCTTTGGTGTCGTCACAATAACAACCTTATGTCGACGTTGCGCGAAGACGGTTCGGGGATGTTGGTTGCCAGGAACGACACGTACCCTGTGGACGACACCGGCCGCAGTGGGAGGGGAACCCACTGATGCGGGCCGTCCTGACATTTCAAGATGTGCGCACGACGATGAGATGCGCACGATCGCGAGTGCCCGACCTGGATGGTCGGTGCACTCCGAAGAGTTCGAGGAGACACTTGCATGGGTGGGCGTTGGAGGATCACGGCTGCGCGTCGGCGCACGGGAGGTAGTGGGTCGGTGATTCGACGATCTGCCGTGCTCGCGACCGCGCTTGTCGGATTCTCCGCGCTACTCACCGGCGTTCCCGCCGTGGCGGACGCAGCACCCGTGCCCGTCGCGAAGATCGCGAAGGTTGAGAAGCTGGGACCGCTCAGGACCGACGTCTGGGTCACGTCGCCGTCGATGAAGACGAAGATCAAGCTGTCGGTGCTGACCCCCGCAAATGCGTCGGGTCCGCGACCAACCGTCTACATGCTCGACGGCGCCGGAGCCGAGGGCGACGTGAGCGACTGGATCACCAAGGGCCACGCGGGCCGCTTCTTCGCGGGCAAGAATGTCAACGTGGTGCTGCCGACCGGCGGTAAGGGCAGCTTCTACACCGACTGGCAAAAGCGCGATCCCAAAGTGGGACAACCCATGTGGGAGACCTTCCTGGCGAAGGAGCTCCCTCCGCTGGTCGACAAGAAATTCGACGGCAATGGGCGCAACGCGATCATCGGCCTGTCGATGGGCGGCCAGGCGGCTTTCGCACTCACCATCCGTCATCCGTCGACCTACAGCGGACTCGCCTCGCTGTCGGGCTGTCCGCCGGTCTCCGGCGCTGCCAATGAGGCATACGTACGCACGACGGTCGGCCGCGACGGCGGCGACGCGACGAACATGTGGGGCCCGTTCGGCTCCGCAGGCTGGGACGCTCACGATCCGGCCAAGCACCTCGACGCACTGCGCGGCAAGGACATATTCTTGGCCGCCGGATCAGGCGCCATCGGCCCGCTCGACCTGCAGCGTCGGATCGAACCCGACGAGGGCCCACCCGAGGCCGTGACGGCGTCGTCGTCGGCGCTCGAGCTGGGGGCCTACCGCTGCTCGCTGGAGTTCGCCGCGACGATGCGCGCCAACAACGTGCGCTACACCGACGGCTTCCGCCTGATCGGCACGCACACCTGGGCCTACTGGGAGCAAGACCTCCCCGCCGCCTGGCGCACCGTCTCGCGCGGCCTGTACTGAGCCGCGCGGCGCCCACTCGGCCGTTTTAGGCGCCCACTCGGCCGTATGGGGCGCCCACTCGACGGTGACCGCACGGTCGACTGGGCGCTCGGGACCGTCGACTGGGCGTCTTATCCCGTCGACTGTGCGCTCGGGACTGTCGACGGTGCGCTCGGGACCGTCGACTGGGCGCTCCAGACCGTCGAATGGGCGTCTTATCCCGTCGACTGTGCGCCTTATCCCGCCGAGTGGTCCTCGGCCCAGCGGGTGGCGAAGGTTAGGAAGGCGTCGTTATCCTCGGCCTCGGTGACGGTCACGCGCACGCCGTCGCCGGCGAAGGGTCGGATGATCACGCCTGCGTCGCGCGCGGCGGCAGCGAAATCGGTTGTCGCGTCGCCGAGTTCGATCCAGACGAAGTTCGCCTGCGTCGCCGGGACGCGATATCCCATGTCGCGCAATTGCTCTGCGACTCTGGTGCGCTCCTCGACGATCGCCTCGGTGCGCGCGAGCAGCTCGTCGTCGGCGTCGAGGCTTGCGATGGCCGCGGCCTGGGCCACCGAGTTCACGGAGAACGGTACGTGAGCCTTGCCGAGCGCGGTGATGACCTCGGGATGCGCGATCGCATATCCGACGCGCAGCCCCGCGAGTCCGTACGCCTTCGAGAATGTCCGCAGCACAACCAGATTGGGATACTCGCGGTGCAGTTCGATGGCGTCGTACGCCTGCGTCTGCGACGGTCGCATGTACTCGAAGTACGCCTCGTCGAGAGCAACGACGACGTCGCTGGGAACCTTCGCCAGGAACGTCCGCAGGCTGTCGGCGTCGACGATGGTCCCCGTCGGGTTGTTCGGGTTGCAGACGAAGATCAGGCGTGTGCGGTCGGTGATCGCGTCGGCCATCGCGGGGAGGTCGTAGCTGAGCTCGTCGGTCAGTGGGATCTGCACGGGCACAGCTCCGACGAGACGGGTCGCCAGGGGATAGGTCTCGAACGACCGCCACCCGAACAAGACCTCGTCGCCCGGCTCGCACGTGATTGTCACGAGGTTCTGGCACAGGCTGACCGAGCCGCAGCCGACCTGGATCTCGTCCTCGGTCACGCCCAGACGCTTGGCGAGCGAGGCCGTCAACTCCACCATGCCGTTGTCGGGGTAGCGGTTGATGGTCTGCAGCGAGTCGGTGATGGCCTGCTCGACGCTGGGCAGCGGCCCGAACGTCACCTCGTTGCTCGCGAGTTTGATCGCGCCGGGAAAAGTGGCACCGGGCACGTAGACGGGCAGTTCTTCGAGGTGAAGGCGAAGGCGGAAACTCACACGTCAAATGTAGGACGCGAGCGTGCCCATGCCGAAACCGGCTCATGCGAGACGCCGTCTGCCCGTGCTCCACGACGCCTTTGCGAGGGTCTGTCCATGCAGGTCGTCGCGCCCCGTAGCTCGCGGTTTGCTTCGGACTGATGACCGTGTGTAATCTTTCCACTCGGCAGTTCGAAAGGACTCCGCCAAGGAGGCGTGCCAGAGCGGCCGAATGGGACTCACTGCTAATGAGTTGTCTCGCTAAAACGGGACCGGAGGTTCAAATCCTCTCGCCTCCGCCACCGCAGTCAGCCTCGACCGCGGAGAACTGAATAACGCTACGCGCCCGTAGCTCAACGGATAGAGCATCTGACTACGGATCAGAAGGTTTGGGGTTCGAATCCCTACGGGCGCACCACACACTCCCCGTCACCGGTACTCGGTGGCGGGGAGTTTGTCGTCGACGGATCGCGTCCGGCGTCGACCGGAGCGCAGGTCTGCACATGGTCTCGCCGAGGTCACTGTTGTGAATCGGACACTGAGAATCTGCAATCATCGGTGATGTACTGAAGTGGCAGAAGTGCTTGATGTGACATCCGGTCCCGAGTCGTACGACGAGAGGAACTCTATGCCTTCGCCCATTGCAAAAATCACTGCCGAGTTGTTCGGCACGTTCTGGCTGGTCTTCGGCGGTTGCGGTACCGCGATCTTTGCCGCGAAAGAGGTGGCCGTCGGTGACGACACCGGCACCCGAATCCAGGTGGGTGTCGGCTACCTCGGCGTCGCCCTCGCCTTCGGTCTCACCGTGGTCACAATGGCGTACGCCCTCGGTCACATCTCCGGAGGCCACTTCAATCCCGCCATCACGCTCGGTGCATGCGTCGGCGGACGTACTCCGTGGCGCGACCTGCCGGGCTACTGGGTCGCGCAGATCGTCGGCGGTCTGCTTGCGGGCCTCGCCCTCTGGGGTATCGCCTCGGGCAAACCGGGGTGGTCGCGTGAGGGGAATATGGCTGCCAATGGCTACGCCGAGCACAGCCCCGGCAACTACACGCTTGTCGCGGTCATCGTGGCCGAGATCCTGCTGACCGCGTTCTTCCTGATCGTCGTGCTCGGCGCGACGGACGTCCGTGCACCAAAGGGTATGGGCGCCTTGGCAATCGGCTTGGCGCTGACCCTCATCCACCTCATCTCGATCCCGATCTCCAACACGTCGGTCAACCCCGCACGCTCGACGGGCGTCGCCTTCTTCAACGGCAACGGCGCACCGGGACAGTTGTGGGTGTTCTGGGTTGCCCCGCTCGTCGGTGGCATCATCGGCGGCTTGCTCTACCCGCTCCTGTTCGAGGACGGACGCTTCAAGTTCGCGCCCGTGCAGAACACCGTCTAACCGAACACACACGACGGCCGGCCCGGGCGCGATGCCCGTGGCCGGCCGTCGCGTCGTCGTGGCGGTCCGTATCGTCGGGATCAGGGATTGCGGCGTCAGGGATGTCGGCAGGCAGTGGAGACGGGAGCGTCAGCATGGGACAGCAGGAGGCGGGGCCGCGGCCCGAGGACCTCTATCGCGCGCCGCTGATGCCTGGCCTCTACCCGCCGCTCGGATTCGCCCCCGACGGCACGCCGCGGTTCGTGCCCGGCCAGCAGCCCTCGCAGACTGCCGCCGGACCCCAGACCTCCGCGCCCGGAGGCGCGACACCCCCACACGGTGGACCCCCACCCGACGAAACAGGACCCGACCCAACGGACTTCGACGACGAGCGGCGTCAGCCGAAGTCGCCGGGAAAGTTCGGCACGGGAGTGGTGTTCGCGCTGGTCGCAGCCGTCGTTCTCGGTTTGGTCTTCTACGGATTCTCGCTGATACGGCAATCCGGCGCACAGTCGCAGGACGCGCCCGCGACCCTGACGATCGTCGACCCCACCGTTCCCGACGTCCCGACCCAGCAACAGCAGCCGGGCAACCCGATGCTCCCGCCCGGCGCGACGCCTGCACCGCGCGACAGCGACACCGCGGGCCGATCCGTCACCTACGACGCGACCATCGAGGGCAGCGGGACCATCCTCTACGTCGACGACGTCGGCCTGCGCAGCGAGTTCACCCCACCGCCCACGTGGCACCTCGAGTTCACCGCGGGATCGGCGCCGCTACGACTGCTGGTCCTCGCCGGACAGAACAGCTCGGCGTCGTGTGAGATCAAGGTCGACGGCCAGAGCGTCTCGATTGATCGGGTCGACGCAGGGTCTGCCCGACGGACCGCTTCGTGCCGCGCGTGACCGTAACGAAGTGATGGAGACCGGCATCCGATGTGTGTAGCGGCCTCTCGCTCGCTACCGTAGACGCGTGAGTACAACCCCAGCCCCTGATCACGACACCGCAGCGAGCGGCGGATCGGTCGACACCGCTCCGGTTCGGGAGTACAAGACGATGATCACCTGGCGTGGTGTCGGAGTCGACAGACTCGAGCAGGTACGCCTGCACGTGTCCGGGCTGCGCATCAAGGCATACGGTCGGATCATCTCGGCGGCTACCGCCGACTCGGAGGCGTTTTCCGCCTCGTACGAGCTGATCACCAACGACGCGGGCGTGACGAAGCGACTCTCCATCCACCTCCTCCGGGAGAGCGGCGAGAGCCAACTCGGACTCTCCCACGACGACGAGAACCTCTGGCTCGTGCGCACCAACGGAGACACCATCCGCAGTGACTTCGACGGCGCGCAGGACGTCGACCTGGCCATGTCGCCGATGTTCAACGCGCTGCCCATCCGTCGATTCGGCCTGAACACAGCACCGACCGACGTCGAGATCCCGGTGGCGTACGTCTACCTGCCGACCGGCGAGGTCAAGCCGGCGCAGATGCACTACACCTCGGGACCCGACGGCATCGACGTCGTCTCGCCGATCGCGACGGCCAAGATCACCGTCGACGACAACGGCTTCGTCGTGAACTACTCGGGACTGGCCGAGCGCGTCTGAGGGGTCACCCCAGCCAGACTCGCCCCTCGTGGGCCTGTTTACGCATGTCCGACGCCCAGCCGGGCGCGCCGACGCTGACCCCGACAATCGGCTCCCGACCCCGCGCCGCCATCTCCTCGTAAGCCATGCGCGCGCGATGTCCGTCGTCGATCAGAGCGGCAACGCTGCCGGAGTCGCGCAGTTCGTCGCGTGCCTGGACGAGACGGTCGATCGCCTCGCTGAGTGCGTTGAGTACGGCGATGTCGTTGGCCTCGATCATGGCGCGCTGCAGCGTGGGTTCGGTCGCGGCAACGCGCGTCCCGTCCCGGAAACTGCCTGCTGCCAGGCGTAACGCAAGGTTGCTCTCGCCCGCGCCGACGGCGGCGGTGTCCGCGGCAAGCAGGTGTGGAACGTGCGAGATCGCCGCGACGGCCCGGTCGTGTGCGTCCGGCGCCGCGGGGACGACAACCGCTGACACCTCCAACGCGAGCTCTGCCACCGCGGTCCAATCGTCGGCGTCCGTGTCGTCGGACGTGGTGACCATCCACATCGCATCGGTGAACAGCGTCGGATCGCATGCGTCCCATCCGGACCGGCTCGTCCCGGCCATCGGGTGCCCTCCGACGTAGCGCGCGTGTGGATGAAGCCTCGAAACCTTTTCCGCCACAGCCTGTTTGACGCTGATGACGTCGGTGAGCAGGCATCGCGGTGCCGTTTCGGCGATTGCACTCAGCAGCGGCTCGATCGTCGTGACCGGGGTGGCCAGCACGATGATCGCGTCGTCGGCTGCCGCGCGTTGCAGCGTCGCAACCAGATCCGACGAGGCGTCGTATCCAGAATTCGACGCCGCGTCGACGGTTGCCTCGGAGCGGTTGTAGCCGAACACGTCACGACCGGCCGCCGCCAGGGCCTGCATGAACGACCCGCCGATCAGTCCGAGGCCGAGGATGCAGACCGGTCGTCGAGTCGTCGCCGTCGTCTGTGATTCCTGCGCGGTCTGCGGTTGGCTGCCCTGCTTGTCTTCGGTCACAAGGTCCAGATTCGCACATCGGTCTCGGGTCTCGGAGCGCGTGGCGACGGAGTGTAGGCGACCTGAGTCGGAAGGGGATTGGGGCGGGCGTCGATTCTCGACTACCGTGAGCGTCATGGCAGGTGCCGGCGCTGGGGTTTCGGACTCCAACAAGCAGCAAGCGATCGACGATATCGAGGGTTTCGCGGTAGCCGTGGTCCGCGAGGATGCCGCTTGGAAGGTCAAGGCGCTCGACGAGTCTGCCCTGACCGACCTGTCCGCCGCCGAGACGCAATTGCGTGAACTGCGGGCAGCGGGTGCCGTGTTCGGGCTCCTCGACATCGACGACGAATTCTTCATCGTCGTCCGCCCGGCCCCCGGCGGTGCGCGACTGCTGATCTCCGACGCGACCGCCGCGATCGACTACGACATCGCCGCCGACGTCCTCGACGCCATCAACGTCGACGTCCCCGATCTCGACGACGACGAGCTCGACGACATCGACCCGTGGGAGGAAGGCGACCTCGGCGTGCTCTCCGACCTCGGACTTCCCGACGCGGTGATGGGCGTGATCGTCGGCGATACCGACCTCTACGCCGACGAGCAGATCGGCATGATCGCCGCGCGACTCGGATTCGCCGACGAACTGTCGAAGGTGCTCGACTCGCTCGGACACTGAAGGCTCCGCAGGTGAACGGCGGGCGTGACGCGTCGCGCGTTCGGGATCAGATGAGCCTGTGGGATCAGATGATCGGTGAGGCGCTGTCTGCTGCCGTCGACTCCTCCGGACCCGACGACGTCCCCATCGGAGCCGTGGTCTTCGACCCGGCGGGCGTCGAACTCGCGCGTGCCGGGAATCGCCGTGAACTCGACGCCGACCCGACCGCCCACGCCGAGATCCTCGTGCTACGTGCCGCCGCGCGCGCCTTCGGTGACGGGTGGCGGCTGCCCGGATGCACAATCGCGGTCACCGTCGAGCCATGCACCATGTGCGCCGGAGCGATCACGCTCTCACGCGTCGACTCACTGGTCTTCGGCGCTTGGGAACCCAAGACCGGCGCCGTCGGGTCGCTGTGGGACGTCGTCCGCGACCCTCGCCTCGCCCACCGCCCGCAGGTCCGCGGCGGGGTGCGGGAGGCGGAGTGTCGAGAGCTGATGGTCGGCTTCTTCGACACGCGTCGCGAGGGCTGAGCCGTCGACTGGGCGCTCGAGACCGCCGACTGGGCGCTCGAGACCGTCGAGTGGGCGCTCGAGACCGTCGACTGGGCGCTCGAGACCGTCGACTGGGCGCTCGAGACCGCCGACGGTGCGCCCCTGGCCGCTCCCGTCCCGGCGTGACGACGGCGCGCTCCGGTCCGTCGTAGCTCCACGCCTTCTCGACGTCGTCGATCCCGAACGCTGCGTAGGGCACCTGCAGGGCGCCGGACGCGATCGCATCGATGACCGCTGGTATCGAGCGCATCTGCTGCTCGGCCGACACCGAACCCGCCCCGCTGCCCGAGATGGTGATGTTCCGCGATCGCAGGAGCGTCGACGGTACGGCTGCATGCGCCCCGGCGAGCGACCCGATCTGGACGTACGAGATGTGAGCGTCGTCTTCGTGCAATCCCTGCCGTCCGAGTGCCGCGAACGTGGCCTCGGCGATCGGGCCCCAGACGTAGTCGAGGACGAGGTCGGGCGTCGACGCGGCAACGGCCTCAGCTAGCGCGCCTGCCGGATCGTCGACATCGAGTTCGACGACGTCGACGTCGGGCGCGCGCAGGCTGCGCAGCACCGCCTGGTTCCGGCCGGCGGCGATGATGTGCTCGGCACCCAGGGCCCGAGCGCTCTGAACCGCCAGGCGACCCGACATCCCCGTCGCGCCCAGGATCAGCACGGTCCCTAAACTGCCGCGCGCGTCGCGGTGGGCGTGCAGCGGAAGCCATCCGGAGCCCGCAGGATTGACCCCTGCGGCCACTGCGAGCGGGTCGGCGTCGTCGGGAACAGGAAATCCGTCCTGTGCCGCCATGCGCTCGGCCATCGTGCCCCACGGAGGTGCGATGCGTCCGGTGTAGCGCAGAGAACCGTCCGCTGCGCGCACCACGGCGTCGATGCCGGGTACCTGGGGATATATGCCGGAACTTCCGTAGTGGCGGCCCGCCGCCAATGACCTGACGATCTGGTGCAGGCCTGCGCCCACGAGCTCGAAGAGCTCGGTTCCCGCGACGACCTGCGGTTCGTCGAATGTTCCGGGCACCGGGGTCCGTCCGGCGTCGGTGATGATTGCTGCCTTCATGACGAGTCTCCTTAACTTTGTTAAATCGGGTCTGCATCCAGACTCCCTTAACTTTGTTAAGCTGTCAACCGTGCCAACAGGAAGACCCAAGGGGCTGAACCGCGCCGACATCGTGCAAGCGGCGTTGGACCTCCTCGACGAGAAGGGCATCGACGCCGTCACGGTCCGCGCCGTGGCGACCCGACTCGGAGTCAAGGCGCCCGCGCTCTACTGGCACGTCGAGAACAAGCAGGCGCTGCTCGACGAGATGGGCACCGAGATTCAACGTCGGGTGATCGCCGAACTCCGTGCGCAACCGATGGGGGTTTGGCCCGAATCGGTGGCGACCTACGCGCGCGTACTTCGTCGCGAGTACCTCGCGCATCGCGACGGAGCGCGCACGTTCAGCGGAACGCGATTGACCGACCCGGAGGTGCTGCGCGCGCAGGAACCGTGGCTCGAGCAACTCGTCGCGTCGGGCGTCGATCTGGAAAGGGCTGTGAGCGCGGTCGAATTCGTGACAGCTTTTGTCGTCGGATTCGTCATCGAAGAGCAGGAGCGCGCTCAATCGGGGGAGCCGCGCTATTCACTGTCGGATCGGACCGAGATGCTCGGGGACGACGTCCCGCTGGTCGTGGAGGCCGGTCGAGTTCTCTTTGGCGATCGTGAGCAGCGATTCGAGCGCAACCTCGATGGCATCGTCGACGCGCTGCGGCGGGCTACCACCTGATCGCTGGGGGTGTCGAGACGTGCACAAACCAGGGTTCTCACCGAAAGACACAGTCGCCGCGGTGTGGCAGGTTGGTAACCGAGCGTGGAGCATCGGGCTCTGCATGGCGAGGAGTCGACATCATGAGTGAATCAAGCGACAAGATCAACGAGGCCGTGGAGTCGGTCAAGGGCAAGATCACCGAGTTCACGGAGAACGAGAAGGTTCAGGATGCGGTGGGCACAGCGAAGGAGAAGTTGACCGAGTTCACCGAGAACGAGAAGGTTCAGGATGCGGTGGGCACAGCGAAGGAGAAGTTGACCGAGTTCACCGAGAACGAAAAAGTTCAGGGCGCTGTGGGCACGGCGAAGGAGAAGTTCGGCGAGATCAAGGACAAGCTCCTCGGCAAGTGAGACCTGCCCTCGATCGAGAACGTCATCGGAGTTCAGGTGTGTGCGAGGGTGATTCGGACAGGCTTCGACGCGGACAGATTTCGATCTAACAGGCGTACTTCGACGGTGTGTACGGTGGGTTTCAGGAGACGCGAAAACCGCGCTCTGGTTCGCACACGCGAAGGAGAGTTCTATGGCAACCACTGATGATGCACAGAACAAGGCAGAAGAGCTCAAGGGTCGGGGCAAGGAAGCTGTCGGAAGCCTGACAAACAACGACGACCTCAAGAATGAGGGCAAGGGCGACCAGGCTGTAGCCGAAGGCAAGCAGAAGGTGTCTGAGGTTGCCGACAAGGTCAAAGAAGGCGTCGACGGCCTGAAGAACAAGCTCACCGGCCACTGAGCCGTTTGGCGCGGTGAGTGACATGCGCTTCGCTGACCTGCTGATTTAGTGTCAGACGCCAGCTGCGGTACAGTCTTCCGCGGTGGCGTGTCCGAGCGGCCGAAGGTGCAGCACTCGAAATGCTGTGTGCGGTAACCCCGTACCGAGGGTTCAAATCCCTCCGCCACCGCCAGAAACACCCCCTCATCTACGCAGATGAGGGGGTGTTTCGCTGCCTGGGATAGGAGTTGTCAGGCCTCGCGTGGGCACGTTTTGGGCACACTCGGCGAGTAACGCGCGTTCAATGTTGAGGCCACGGCGTCGAGGTCGTCGTCGAACAGGTCCGCGTAGACGTCGAGTGTGACCTTCGCGGAGGTGTGTCCGAGCATCCGTGCGAGCGCGAGGACGTTGACGCCAGCTGATACGGCGAGGCTTGCTGTTGTGTGTCGCAGGTCGTGCGGGGTGATGGTTTGGACACCTGAACGCTTTACCGCGCCGGCGAACCATCCGCGCGTTGACTTCGGTCGCGCGAGGTAGCCGCCGCGTGGCCCTGGGAAGACGAGTTCGGTCAGATCGCGTCCGCGGCACTGGACGGCGAGTTCGTCGAGAACGAACTGGGGGACTGGTACCGACCGGGTTTTGCGTGACTTCGTTCTGCCGACGACGTGTTCGGAACCGAGCTGTACCGCGTTGTCGTGGACGGTGAGTCGTCGCCGCAGGAACTCGACGTCCCGGATCCGCAGCGCGACGAGTTCGCCCCAGCGCAGTCCGCAGTAGGCAAGGGTCAGGACGATTGCCCGGTGATCGCCGGACTCCTCGGCGAGACGCGCGACGTCGTCAGCGGTCAAGTAGATATGTCGTTTGCGTGTCTTGCGTGGCAAGTTCTCCACGCCGCGGGCCGGATTGGTTACGACGCGCCGCGCTTTCACCGCGTCATCGAGGATCGCGGCGAGAACGCCGTAGGCGCGAATGATTGTCGTCGCTCCGGAACCATCTCGGTTCAGGTCGGCTATCCACTGCTCGACTTGTCCGACGTCAATGTCGGTGACGCGCCGACGACCCCATCGCGGTTCGACGTGGGTGCGCCACGCAGATTCGAGTGTGCGGTAGTTCGAAGGCGCGACGTCGGATTCTTTGCGTGACAACCAGGCCGGCGCGAGTTCGCCTACGGTGATCCGCCCGAGTGTCGGCGAGATGTACTCACCGCGTAGCTTCTCGACCTCGACGGTCGCGGCGTACGCCTCGGCGAGCCTCTTGGTCTTGAATCCACGCTTCTTCGTTTGCGTGTGATCTGGTGTGCGGTAACGGACTTGGTACCGTCGTCCGGCCTTCGTCGTGTACGCCTCAATCGTCGCCATCGTTCTCCCACTCCTCGAGCATGTAGTCCGCATTGCCGATCCGGTTGCTCTCGAGCACCCCGGCGTCCTGGTCGACGAGTACGCGCCGCTCGATAGCGAGACTGCGCGCGGTGCTGGACACCGATCGGTTGATGCGGGGGAACATGCCCGGTCTTGACCTGAGTACGAAGTCGATGCCACTTCCGTGAGGCGACCAGTAGCCCTCGAGGAACAGCCAGAGTTCGCGGCTGCTCACCGATGGCAGTCCCGTCGCCGACGTCGTTTGGTCGGACTCGCTGACTAGCAGTGCGCCCGGTGAAACATCAAGTGCCACAGCCAGTGTCATGAGGTCGTCGACGTCGACTCTGCGAGCTCCGTTCTCGATCTGACTGAGGGTGGTGTAGCTCAGTGGTCGGTCAGTTTCGTTCAGTCGTTCCGCGAGTTGGCGCAGTGTCAGTCGCTGGTCATTTCTGATGCGTGCGATGTTGCGGCGCACTGTGTCGCCTGTAGCTCCGATCTCAACCCGTCTTGTTGCCATGATCGAAACAATAGTTCGGTACTTGTAAACAGTCGAGTGGTGCGGTACTGATTGAACAAGACCCAAACAAGTGGGTACGAAACACGCACAGGTGAGGAGAGTTGAACAGACATGATTCCTGCGAGCGAAATGAAGGAGCGGTTCCCCGGCACGACCGACGGCTTCTGGGGACAACTCCGTATTCAGGGCAACGGGCCGAAGTTCGTGAAGGTCGGCCGCAAGGTGTTCTACCGCCAGGAGGACATCGACGTGTGGGTTGCATCCAACACGCTCGAGCGCACCGATCAGGCGGCTTCGTGAATCGCTACCAGCAGTTCGAGGGGCACTCAGACTGTGGTCTCGGTGCCGATGAATCACAGATGCGCCGGTTCACGCGCCCGGTCGAGAGGGTGGAGCGGAGTCGAGTAGCTGTGACGGCGCCCCAGCTCGCAAGTCCCGATCACAGCGATGACGAGGATCGCCTCGATATCCGGATCCGGGTCGGGATGCTCACGCGGGCGGCCGATCTGCTGCACGAAGTGCTGCTCGAGACTCCCATGACCGACCAGTACCGCGGTCGCCTGCGAGACCTCGCTCTTGCCACCAAGGATGTCGCCGACGATGTCGCGCGATCCCACGATCTTCGGGCTGATCGGCCCGGACAAGAAGATGCCCCCGGTCCGGCGGCCACCGGCTCCGAGGGCGACGTTCCAACCCCCACGAAAGAGGAGAACTGACGTGAACGCTACACCCCTGCCGCGACACCTCACAGCGACGGGACGAGCCATGCCGCTCGGTCTCGACGACGATCTGGCCCGCGACGCGCTGCTGGACGCGATGGCGCACATCGAGCCTTTCGACGTGACGGATCTGCTGGCACTCGCCGAACTGGCCGGAGATATTGCCGACGGCCGTCTCGTCCTGCAGACGGTGGTGACCGAATGACCACGCTGCCAAAGGACACCAGCGCCGCCACGATCCTCACCTGCGCAGAGTGCGGCGAGGAAGCGCAGATCGTCGGCGCCTGGCCCGACGACACCGCCGACGACATCGACCAGATCGTCGAGGACTGGAACGCCGCACACATGCACTGCGGTGAGCCTGCCGAGCTGACCGAGTGGACGCATCTTTCCAAGGCCGGAGACAGCCAGACGCTCATCAAGCATGGCGGCGACCTCGAGAAGATGATGCCGCTGCCACGGCCAACCTGGGCGGATCGGGAACGTGATCAGATCGGCACCAGTCTGACCGGTAGCTGCTACCGATCGACCATCGCATCGGTTCCGGTGACTCACGCGGTCGGCTGGAGCTTCCTGGATGACCAAGAGTGGGTGACCGCCCGGGTCAACGTGTCGGCCAAGTTGTTCGGCAACGGCGTCGCGATGGTCGGGCTGACGCTCGCGAAACCGGCGACTGAGGCCGGAGGGCATGTCGGAGTGTCGTTGACGGTCGACGAGGCTCGGCAACTCGCTGACGTCCTCACTGCGGCCGCGAAACTGGCGGTCTCGCAGTAGATGGCTGTCAACTACCCAGCAACCCGGTCCTTCATCGTGCGGGCCGGGTTGCTGGTGCCCTCGCCCCAGTTCGCCACCCCCGGCTGGCTCGACCTCGACCCCGCCGACCCACGTTGGCGGTCGTCGATCGCGCGAGCCGCCCTCGCCTGGGCGTACGAAACACACACTCTGGCAGAGACTTTGGCCGATCAGCTCCGCGCCGACGACAAACTCGCCCGCCAACGACTGCGCGAGATGAGTCACGACCTATCCGCCGCGACCAGCTGGGCATCCAAAGCCAAGGTGATCCGCGATCGCGCCGAGTTCGACCGCGAACACCCCGACCTTCGAAGGAGACCCGCATGCTGACCGACGCCGACGAGTTCTGGAACTCCCGGCCCGTCCTGGCCCACATCCTCGCGTTCGCCCGCGCCCGAATGGTTGGCCCGTGGGCACTGCTCGGCTCGTTGATCCTGCGCGCCAACGCATCTCTGGACCCGACTGTCGTGTTGCCACCCACGATCGGCGGTGTGGCGAGCCTCAACGTGTTCGTCGCGTTCGTCGGCCGATCGGGTCACGGCAAAGGCGCCACCGAAGCTGCCGCGCGTGACGCGACGAACCTGCCGCAGTTCCCCGAGCTTCCCATCGGGTCCGGTGAAGGGCTGGCACGGACGTTCGCGGCCGACGCAGACGGCAAGCGTGAGACCAACAGGGCCATGTTCACCGCGTCCGAGGTCGACGGCCTTGCCGCTCTCGGCTCACGCCAGGGCGCCACCATCATGTCGGCACTTCGTCAGCTCTACTCCGGCGAGTCGATCGGCGGAGCCAACGCACAGAAGCACACACGCCTGATCGTGCCGGCCCACTCCTACCGCGCCGTCCTGTCAGTCGGAGTGCAGCCCGAGCGCGCCGCGCCGCTGCTGTCGGATCTCGCTGGCACCGCGCAACGGTTCCTGTGGCTCCCGGTCGCCGACCCCGACGCACCCGACACCCGACCTACCGAGCCTGAACGGTGGACCGTGCCCCGCACCCTCGTGCCGGCCGACCGCCAGGTTCGCCTCGCCCTGCCCGACGAGGCCGTCCGAGCGATGGAAACTCATCACCTCCGCAAGCTCCGCGACGACCCGGACGTCAACCCACTCGACGGTCACGCGTTGCTCATACGGGCGAAAGTTGCGTCCGCACTCATGGTGCTCGACGGCCGGATGCACACCGTGAGCCTCGACGACTGGGAACTCGCGGGCGTGCTGATGCGGGTCTCCGATCGCACCCGCGCACGCATCGAACGGGAGGCGCGAGCGGTCGCCCGCAAGGTCAACGAGGCACGCGCGATCGCGGCCGCCGAACGCGACGAAGTCATCGCCGACCGCAAGCTGCAACGCGCCCGCGCGGCCATCCTCCGATGGCTCGAACGCGACGGCGAACTCGCCACCCGAGACCTCCGAATGCGCGCCCGATCGGACTGGCGAGACGCTCTCACGCCCGCACTTGCCGACCTCATCGCCGACGGTTCGGTCATCGAAATCTCTGTGACGAATGGCACACGATATCGGTTAGCAGGGGGGTCCATCGAGGTCCACCCCGGTCCATCGCCCCTGACCAGCGAAAACAGGGGTCCATCGGCAGGTCCAGCCACAGACGATGGACCCCCAAAACCGCAGGTCAGAGGCGATGGACCCAAAAACAACGATGGACCCCCCGAAAAAACAGAAAGTCAGGCGTCTGTGGCTCACCCACACGAGCCGCAGACGCTCCACGTCCTC
>NZ_LZTC01000019.1:0-3917 GCF_001665905.1 Gordonia sp. 852002-50395_SCH5434458 | reverse complement strand
AGTGCTCGCCTCGCCGACCACCGAGATCTACCCTTATGCGATCGTCGGCAGCGTCAGATGTGTATAAGAGACAGCGCGTCGACGCGTGATCCGCCCGACCGGCAGTAGCCGCCGCAACGCTCACGTTAGGGTGGAGCGCGGTGCACCGGTCTGCCACGTGGAGGCCGGTCGCTGC
This sequence comes from Gordonia sp. 852002-50395_SCH5434458, assembly GCF_001665905.1. NCBI lineage: Bacteria > Bacillati > Actinomycetota > Actinomycetes > Mycobacteriales > Gordoniaceae > Gordonia > Gordonia sp. 852002-50395_SCH5434458. The sequence goes on along the minus strand of NZ_LZTC01000019.1, from coordinate 3,742 downwards.
ATGTGGTGAGGGGAGTGAACACAGAAGTGGTTGCGGGATCGCAGGCAATGGCGCATCGATCACGAGCGGCATTCGTCGTTGTCGTGACGGCGATGATCGTCGCTGTCGCACAAGTCTTCTCGATGGCGATAGCGGGTCCGTCGAGCGCGGAACCGACGCGCACACCCGACCAACTCCTCACTCAGTACAAGAAGCTGAGCACCGACGCCGAGAAGTCGTCGGAAGCGATGCACAACGCCCAGATCGAGTACGACAAGCAGCGCGGCATCGTGACCGCTGCCCGTAAAGACTCGACCGAGGCCCAGAAGGGCCTCGAAACCTCGCGGAAGACGCTGGGTTCGTACCAGAAGCGCGTCGACACAATTGTCCGCGCCAGCTACAAGGGTGCCCGGGTCAACCGTCTCTACGCGGTGCTCGTCAGCGACTCACCGCAGTCGTTGCTCGACCAGATGTCGGGCCTCGAGGTGATCTCGCGCCAGGCGTCGGCAGATCTCAAGGGCCTCAAGAAGGCTCGCGCCCAGATGGCCGCCGCGAAAGCGAAGGCCGATCGCACCGCCGCGGAGGCGACGACCGCCGTGTCGGCCGCCGAGCGCGTACGCGGCGACCTCCAGGCCAAGCAGGCCAACCTGCAGCTCCAGGCGGTTCAGGTGCGTGCCGTGTACGAGTCGATGACCGGCAAGCAACTCGGCGCCCTTCGTGGCCCCAAATTCGATTTCGACCCCCGTGCCGTGCCGAAGGGTACGTCTGCCGCTCTCGCGGCCGTGCAGGCTGCGCTGACCCGCATCGGAGATCCCTACGTCTGGGGTGCCACCGGGCCCGACTCCTTCGACTGCTCCGGGCTGATGGTGTGGGCCTACCAGCAGGCGGGTAAGACGCTTCCGCGCTCGAGCGAGGCGCAGATGGGCTCGGGAACGGCTGTCGACCGCGGCAATCTGCAGCCCGGCGACCTGATCATCTACTACCCGGACGCCCATCACGTCGGCATGTATGTCGGCGACGGTTACGTGATCCACGCGTCGACATTCGGTGTGCCCGTCAAGGTGGTACCGATCGACCAGGCCGGGCCGTTCGCGGCCGCGCGGCGATACGCCTGATGCGCGGACAGCGTGCACGCTGAGGCCTCGGCTGCGCGCGTAGCATGTGTGCTTCTCGCTGCCGCGACACTCGCAGTGGGTGCGTCGGCCTGCTCGTCGGATGATCAACCGCGGCAGGCGACCTCGTCGTCTGTCACGACGACGACCACGAATCCCAACGTCTATCTGCAGGAGCGGTCGGAGGGCGTCGCGCAACTCCTCGACGACCTCACCCGCGCTGTGACGGATGGCGATCGCGCTCGCCTCGACACGCTCCTCGACGCATCGACGCCCCCGACGTTCCGCGACTCCCTGACCGTCGCGGCCCAGAATCTGTCCGGACGGGATCTCTCCGGAACGGGCACCTCCACCGCGTCCTCGGCCGCAGCGCCGCCGCCGTCGGCGAACTCGCCGTCGCCATCCTCGCCGTCGCCGTCCTCACTGATCGCGGCTGTGCCCGCGCGCGGAACCACACTGAAGCTCAAGGAGTTCGGCTACCAACTCGCGTCGACGCAGGGCGCCGAGACCCAGGTGCCCGAAGAGGTTGCTGCTCGACTCGAATCGCAGGGCAGCACCGACTCGTGGGTCGCGCCGGTGCAGCTGCGGTATGCGCTCGGCGGCGCCAATACGCCGGGAGTCGACGAGCCGACGGTCGCGCTTGATCGCGAACTTGTGGTGGCGCGATACGGCGATGGGTGGAAATTGGTCGGCGACGCAACGCTTCTCGGTGACGACGCCCCGGCAACCCAGCTCTGGGACCTGCCGGGTCTCGAGGCCACGGACGTACTCACCGGGGGAGGGCCGTCGACGGTGGTGTCGTATCCGGGAACCGACGTCACCGTGGATCGGACGCGAAGCTCGCTGCGTCAGGCGGTATCGGCCGTCACCGCCTTCTGGGGTTCGGAGTGGCCGCGACGCGCCGTCGTGGTCGCAACCGCGACACCGGACGAGTTTTCCGCGATAGCGCACAGTTCGGCGACCGATACCTCTGCCGCCGCTGCGGCCACCGTGTTCGATCGCGTCGAGGGTGACACGGTGATCGGTCAGCGCGTCGTCCTCGCTCCGTCTGCCAACGACCTACCCGCGCCCGCGCTTGCGGTGGTGCTGCGGCACGAACTCACCCACGTCGCGGCGCGCTCGGTGACCGCGAAGGATGCGCCGCTGTGGATCACCGAGGGTGTTGCCGAGTATGTCGGCCGCAAGGGAACCTACGTGCGCCTCGACGACGCCGCACCGGATCTCGCCGCGCAGGTGCGCGCCGGGCAGAGTCCCGACGCGCTGCCGTCGGATCAGGATTTCGGTGTGGCGACAGAGAAATCGACTCTCGCATACCAGTCCGCGTGGGCGCTCGCGGCCTACGTCGCCGACCGCTACGGTGAAACACGTCTGAAGGCCCTCTATCGCGGGGTGGCGGCGTCGGGAGATGTCGGCAGGCAGGACAACGCGATCGCAACTGCTCTCGGTGTCGATCGCAACCGTCTGATCGCCGACTGGCGCAGATGGCTCGCGGAACAGGTTCCGGGATAAGGAGTACGGTCCGTGCGTCGAACCCTGTTGGTGACCAACGACTTTCCGCCGCGGGCTGGTGGGATTCAGTCGTATCTACAGAATCTCGTCGACAGGTTGCCGCCCGAAGACATCGTTGTCTACGCGCCCCGATGGAAGGGCAGCGTGGAATTCGATGCGCGACAACCGTATCGCGTCCATCGGCATCGGACGACGCTGATGTTGCCCACGCCATTCGTTGCGCGTCGCGCCGCCGAGATCATCCGCAGCGAGGGTATCGAGACCGTGTGGTTCGGTGCCGCGGCGCCGCTCGCGGTGATGGCACCCGCGATGCGAAGGGCGGGCGCGCAGCGCGTCATCGCCTGCACCCACGGCCACGAGGTGGGGTGGTCGATGCTGCCGGGTGCCCGACAAGTGCTGCGCCACATCGGAAATCACACCGACGCGATCACCTACGTGAGCAGGTACACCCGGAATCGCTTCGCTTCGGCCTTCGGGCGCGCTGCCGCGCTCGAGTACCTCCCGCCCGGCGTCGACACTGATCGTTTCGCTCCCAATCCTGTTGCCCGCGAAGAGTTTCGCGCACGGTTGGGGCTCGGCGACGCCCCCACCATCCTGTGTCTGTCGCGATTGGTGCCACGCAAGGGGCAGGACATGCTCATCCGTGCCCTGCCGTTGATCCGCAAGGAGATGCCCGACGTGGTGCTGGTCATCGTCGGTGGTGGACCGTACGCCGACACACTGCACCGCCTCGCCCGCGAGGAGGGGGTGGCCGATCACGTGATCTTCACCGGTTCTGTTCCTGCAGAAGATCTTCCGGCCTACCACAACATCGCCGACGTCTTCGCCATGCCTGCGCGCACACGCGGCGGCGGCCTCGACGTCGAGGGATTCGGAATCGTCTACCTCGAGGCGTCGGCAACGGGTGTGCCCGTCATCGCGGGACGTTCCGGTGGCGCGCCCGAAACCGTCGTCGAGGGGGAGACGGGCACCGTTGTCGACGGCCGCGACGTCCCGGCGATCGCGTTGGCCGCACTGGCGATGCTCACCGATCGTTCGGCGTCTGCCGCGATGGGCGCCAACGGGCGCGTTGTCGCCGAAGGCAGATGGCAGTGGCGACATATGGCTCTCTTATACACATCTGACGCTGCCGACGATCGCAT